>CAKRKX010000001.1 GCA_934358675.1 uncultured Agathobacter sp.
GTATTACATGGATGTGGATTTCTATCGTTACTTTATCGGTCGTGACGATCAGTCTGTCAACGAGAAGGTCATGATCAGTCGTATCGATCAGCAGATCCGCGTCAACAAGATCATGCTCGACGATGTGGATTTACATAAAGTAACCAACTTAAAGTGCCGCAAGTACATGTTGAATTACCTTGAGATCATCACAGTTGTCACCACGATCATGCTGATCCGTTCCGGCACAGAGGAGAACCTCGAGAAAAAGCGTGAACTCTGGAAATATATCAAGGATAAGGATATCGCCGTATTCCACAAGCTGCGTCGCGGCATCATGGGACAGACCATGAATCTTCCGGGAAAAGGCGGTCGTAAGATTTCGGTAGCGGCTTATCGGCTTTCCCAGAAGGTTGTCGGCTTTAATTAAGAGGATAAAGGGGAAAGTATAAGTAATACATTTGTAATTGTGCGAGTGAGGAGAAGAGGTTATGGCAAGTATTCGTGAGGTGGCGAAACTGGCGCATGTGGCACCAAGCACGGTATCCAGAGCATTAAATGGCAGTGGATATGTGTCTGAGGAAAGCAAGAGTAAGATTAAGAAAGCGGTTGAGGAGTTAGATTATATACCTAATCAGTGGATCAGAAATCTGTATAAGAAACGAACTGGAATTATTGGTGTCATGACTCCGGATATTATCCATCCATATTTTTCAACTCTTTGGAATTATCTCGAAGCAGAGTTAGATCAATATGGTTATAATGTGATCATTTGTAATACTAGAGAAAATCAGGATAAGGAAAGAGAATATCTTGATACGCTTGAACGCAATCTGTTCGACGGCTTGATTGTGGGATCTGCTTTTTTACCGGATGAGTATTATATGAATATTGAAAAACCAATTATTTCGCTTGATCGAATTATACCGGGAATTCCATTAGTGACATCAGATCATTATCAGGGAGGAACATTAGCCGGTGAAGTGTTTGTGGAAAAAGGTTGCAAAAAGGTTATGTGTTTCAGTGATCCAACCAGGATGGAACTTTCTTCTGCCAATAGCGCAAGAGCACTTATTGATGTGATGGAGAAACATAATTGTGAAGTGGTTGTTGAATCTTTTCGATGGGAAGAAGTTGTGAATTATCAATTATGTATGACACGCGTTAGATCATTGTTGGAACAATATCCGGATGTTGATGGTATTATGGCTCTAGATTTGTGTGCAGCTGCATTCTTGAAGACGGATAAAGGGAAAAAAATATTGGCTTATGACGGAACTTATGCTACGGATTTCAACTATCATTCGATTGACTCTATTGTACAGGATACAAAGAAAGTAGCAAAAGAAAGTGTGAACATGTTGATTAAACTGATTAACGATCAGCCACTTAAAAAAAGGGAGGTATTGGTTCCTGTAAAATACAAAAAGGGCGATACCTTATAGGAAGTGCTAGCAAAGAAGAAAATTTCTTTTTTGCTAGTGCTTTTTTCATAAAAAAGAGAGATACTTTTTGGTTATAGTAACGAATGTGCGAAAATCATCATTTTTTTATTGAAATATGTGTGTAGAAAGAGTATATTACAGATATGGAACAGTTCCACAAAAGGCGCTGTCCTTACAATAATAAGTAACAGATCCATGTTTAAAATTTTTTTACCTAAATATGGAACAGTTGCACAAAGGGAGGAAAATATATGAAAGCAAAAAAATTAGTAGCAGTTGGAATGACCGTACTAATGATGGGGGGATTATTTGCGGGATGTGGAAATTCGGCAGATCCTTCATCAACAGAAGCAAACAGTGGAGAAAACGTAAAGATTACTATTTTCCAAAGTAAGATTGAGGCAAATGAAGGATACAAAAAGTTAATTGCTGCATATGAAAAGGAGCATTCAAATGTAGAAATTAATCTTGAGGCTGTTACAGGTAACGATTTTGGGGCTTCACTAAAAGCAAAAATGCAGTCTGATCCACCAACAATCTTTTCGGTAGGCGGATTTTCGGATATGAAGGATTATGGAGATGTAATAGAAGATGTTTCAGATCTGGACATTATGCAACATGCGTTAGACGGAACAACCGATACATTCACAAAAGACGGAAAAGTATATGCGGTTCCGTTGTACATGGAAGGTTATGGATTTGTTATTAATAAGCAGATGTTCGAGGATGCAGGAGTTTCTGTAGATTCCATGATGGATTTCGAAGGAATGAAGGCAGGCTTTGACACCTTGAAAGAGAAAATCGACAATGGCGAGATGAAGGATAAGTATCCAAATCTGGAAGCGGTTATGGAATATCCGACAAAGGACTTGTGGATTGCAGGAGATCATGATGTAAATGTAGCATTGACACATGATTTTACAACACCAAACGAGGCATATGCAGCGGACTCTCTTCCGGGAACCGGTTTCGAAGATTATAAGAAAATGGTAGATTTTCAGGCTAGCTATACTACAAATGCTGCCAATACGGCAAATCTGAATTCTGTAGATTATACAACATCATTAGAGGGCGGACTTGCCATTGAACGTGTTGCATGTATCAAGCAGGGTAACTGGGTAGCTCCGGCAGTAGAGACAACGGATCCGGAAGTTCTTCAAAAGCTGGATATGTTACCATATTCGGTTCCGGGATATTCGGATGGTAAATATTTTGTAGGTGTGTCAGGATATTGGGCAATTCACAGTAAGTCAACCGATGCGCAGAAGGCGGCTGCAAAAGATTTTATCAATTGGATGTTTAGTGATCCGGAGGCACAGAAAATTGTTGTAAACGATTGTAAATTTATTCCACCATATGACAATTTTGATGGACTGGAAGCATCTGATCCACTTTCACAGAGAATTATGGATGCAAACAATTCAGGCAACACTATGAATGGATGGGTGTACAGTGGGGCTCCGAATACATGGTCGCAGCAGGTTGCCGGTGTGGAAGTACAGAAATATCTTGCTGGTGAAGCTGACTGGGATGAGGTTACAAAGACCTGTATTGAACAGTGGAGTGAGTTGAGAAAACAGCAGAATAACTAGTATTATTTAAGGATTTCCGGGATAGAAAAGTCTATCCCGGAAATTTAGATAAAGTCAGATCCTTTGTTTGGAAAGGCGGAAATAAGAAGTATGAGAAAAAGTAAATTACGGTTTTGGGGCTTTTTGGCACCGTCATTAATTGCATTTTGTATTGTTGTAATCATACCTACATGTATAGGATTTTTTTATTCACTTACAAATTGGAATGGAATTGTAGGTTCGGAGGTTAAGTTTGTAGGTTTTCAGAATTTTATAGATATTTTCACGAGAGATAATTCATTTGTGCATGCCTTTTTATTTACAGCAGCTTTTTCGGTCTGTGCAGTTATCTTAGTTAACGTTGTTGGTTTTGGTCTGGCTTTGCTAGTGACACAGAAATTTAGAGGAGCAACGTTGTTACGTGGAATCTTTTTTATGCCAAATATGATTGGCGGATTATTACTCGGATTCACATGGCAATTTATCTTTATATCAATTTTTGAGGCATTTTCGAAAAAAACAGGAATTTCAGCATTTAGCGGATGGTTATCAAATCCGGAGACCGGATTTATAGGTTTACTGATTTTAACTGTCTGGCAAATGTCTGGATATATGATGATCGTATATATTGCGCAGATTCAGCAGATACCGGAATCGGTCAAGGAAGCTGCTCGAATTGATGGAGCAAATGCATGGCAACTTATGAGACATATTATTCTTCCGTTGATGATGCCGGCGTTTACAATAGGTTTGTTTTTATCAATTTCGAATTCATTTAAAATGTTTGATCAAAATTTAGCTTTGACGCAGGGCGGACCGTATAAATCAACGGAAATGATTGCGTTGAACATTTATAATTCCGCCTTCGGAGCGAATGAATTTGGATTTGCGCAGGCAAAAGCAATTGTATTTCTTATTATCGTGGCAGGAATTGGAATTACGCAATTGGTTATTACAAAGCGTAAGGAGGTTGAAATGTAATGAAGAAAAAAATTGTTTATGGACTAACGGGAATTATTCTTGGATGTATTTTTTTGTTCCCAATTTATATTTTGATTATGAACTCGTTTAAGACAACAAAGGGGATTTTTACAGATGTGTTGGGATTCCCTGCGAAAGGAACATTCACACTTGAAAATTATAAGAATGCGTTTGAAGAGCTGGATTACGTAAAATCGTTCATGAATTCATTACTGATCACAGTTGTGACAGCGCTTCTTGTATTGTTGATATCGGCTATGGCAGCCTGGGTTCTTGTGCGGTATAAAACAAGAGCCAGCAAAATTATCTTCTTGATATTTGCCGGTTCTATGCTGATTCCATTTCAGTGTGTCATGCTTCCGTTAGTTGGTTTCGCGAGTAAAATCGGTTTAATGTCCCGTGGCGGTTTGATTTTCATGTATATGGGATTTCAAACAAGTATGGCAATTATAATGTTTCATGGATTTATTAAAAATATTCCAGAGGAATTGGAAGAAGCGGCGACAATTGATGGATGTGGTTCAATACGCCTTTTCATATCGATCGTACTCCCTTTGATGAGAACGATTATTGTTACGGTTGCGGTGATTAATGTTATGGGCACATGGAACGATTTCCTGTTACCTTCGCTGATCATCAATAAACAGGGCCTGCAGACATTACCTTTAAAAACATATTTGTTCTTTGGTCAGTTTGCAAAACGCTGGGATTTGGCTTCGGCGGGATTAGTCATGTGCATGGCTCCTATTATTATCTTTTACTTGTTTAGTCAAAAATATATTGTAAAAGGAATTACAGAAGGCGCAATAAAGTAAGGTGAGGAATTAGATAGATGAAAAATAATTGGTGGAAAGAGTCAGTGGTATATCAGATTTATCCGCAAAGTTTTATGGACAGCAATGGAGATGGAATTGGTGATTTTAATGGAATTATCCAGAAACTTGATTATCTTCAGGATCTGGGAGTAGATGTATTATGGATATGTCCAATGTATGCTTCTCCGCTGGTGGATAATGGATATGATATATCAGATTACTATAAGGTTAACCCTATTTTCGGAACAAATGAAGATATGGATCATTTAATAGCGGAGACACAAAAAAGAAATATTAAAATAATATTGGATTTGGTTGTAAATCATTGCTCAGATCAGCATGAATGGTTTCAAAAGGCAATTAAGAATCCTGATTGTGAGGAAGCATCTTATTTTTACTTCCGAACAACAGAAAATGATCAAGAACCTAATAATTGGCGGTCTAATTTTGGTGGATCTGTATGGTCAAGATTGCCGGATGGCAGATGGTATTATCATACATTTGCGAAGGAGCAGCCGGATCTGAACTGGGAATGCAAAGAGTTGCGTCAAAAAATTTATGAGATGATAAACTGGTGGTTGGAAAAAGGAATAGCTGGGTTTCGTGTCGATGCAATTACCTTTATCAAAAAGGACTTAAGCTTTGCTTGCCGTCCTACGAATGATGGGGAACGATATCCGATTGAAAAACTTACGGATTATAAGGGAATCGGAGCATTTCTTGATGAGATGAAAGAACAGTGTTTTGATAAATATAATTGTATGACAGTTGCTGAAGCTCCAGGGGTAGATGATGCTGCTTTTGAACGGTATGCCGGAAAGGATGGTTACTTTTCCATGATTTTTGACTTCGGATGGGAAAATATGGAAGGGGAAAAGGACAAATCAAACATTCAGGCGATAGAACGGTGGAAGAAAAAAATATTTACGCATGTAGCACATAATAGTAGAATCGGCTGGAGTGCTATCTTTTTAGAAAATCATGATCAATCCCGATGCCTGAACAAGTTTTTGGAGAGAGACGATATTAGTTTCTATAGTGCTTCGGCTTTGGCCAGTATCTATTTTTTCTTACATGGAACGCCTTTCATTTATCAGGGACAGGAAATTGGTATGACGAATGTGAAGTGGCAGGACATCAATGATATGGATGACATCAGGGCGAAAAGAACCTATGAGGAAGCGGTTGGACAGGGGGAAGACCCTGACAAAGTTCTTGCATATTTTTCCGAGTTGGGAAGAGATAACGCTAGAACACCGATGCAGTGGGATAGCTCAGAAAATGGTGGGTTTACAAATGGAAAGCCGTGGATTAAGTGTAATGATAATTATAGGAAAATCAATGCACAAAATCAGGTGAATGATCCGGATTCTTTGTACAATTATTATAAGCGCCTGATTCAGTGTTACCATGACAATGCGGATATTGTTAGAAATGCATCGTTTCATCCACTCTATGAGGATCAACCGGGGGTAATTGCATATGAAAGGCGATGGAATGATCAAAGACTAATGGTAATTGTGAATTTTACGAATGAGAAGATGAAAATTTCACATATTGACCAAGAGTGTGTCCTATGCAATTATAGTGAAAAGAAGATAGAATCATTGCAACCGTATGAGGCGAGAATATATGTCAAGTAAAGAATCGGGATGTGGGGAATATGTATGAGTGATATGTTAGAGCAGGCGAGAAAATATGAGGCAAAACAGATCGCGAGTACCGATACAGAAAAGAAACCGTTGTTTCATGTTTCGGCACCGACCGGATGGATTAATGATCCAAATGGATTTTCCGTATATGAAGGAAAAATACATTTGTTTTATCAGTATTATCCGTATAGGAAAGAGTGGGGACCGATGCACTGGGGGCATAGCGTATCGGGCGATATGATCCGTTGGGAACAGCTTCCGGCAGCGCTTGCGCCAGATGAGGATTATGATAAGAATGGATGTTTTTCCGGAAGTGCGATCGAGGTGGATGGAAAGCATGTATTGGTATATACCGGAGTGATGAAAGATGCATCGACCGGACAGGAACGGCAGAATCAATGTATCGCATTTGGGGATGGAACAGACTATGTAAAGTATGAAAATAATCCGGTGGTGACTGGAGAGATGCTTCCAGAAGCCTGTAGTCGAACTGATTTTAGAGACCCGAAAATCTGGAAAGAGCAAGATACATACTATTTGATTGTCGGAAATAAGAATGATCGCCAAATGGGACAAGTTGATCTTTTTTCAAGTAAAAATCTTACGGAGTGGAAATATGAAACTGTTTTGGCATCCAATGAAAGCGGAACGATTGGTACGATGTGGGAGTGTCCGGATTTCTTTGCTTTGGAAAATAAACATGTATTGATCTGTTCTCCGCAGGACATGAAAGCTGAGAAATATGAGTTTCATAATGGACATAATTCTGTTTATTTTCTTGGGAATTATGATGCGGATTTGCACAAATTTAGTAAAGAGTCTCCGCATACACTTGATTACGGGATGGATTTCTATGCACCGCAGACAACCGTCCTTCCGGATGGAAGAAGGATTATGATTGCATGGATGAAGTCGTGGGATGCATGTGTAATTACAAATTCACAAGAGTGGCAGGGCATGATGACACTTCCTCGTGAGTTGATATTAAAAGATGGAACCATTCGTCAGAGACCGGTACGGGAACTTGAAAAATATCATCAAAATGCGTATGTGTATGAGAATGTCGAAATTGATGGAGATGCAGTCCTTCCGGGAGTGGAAGGACGAACAATCGATCTGATGATTACATTAAAAGGCGGCGAATATACAGTTTTTGAGATGAAACTCGCTGCAAATGATGAGTATGAAACAAGTTTTATTTACTATAAGGCAAGTAGAATACTGGAGATTGATCGAACATATTGTGGTGTGAAAAAAGATGTTGTCTGTGTACGCAAAATCAGGATTGAAAAGCCTATGGGACTTGAAAAGATGCGTTTCGTATTGGATCGTCAGTCGATTGAGCTTTTTATCAATGATGGACAACAAGTGGCGACAACTGCAATATGTACTCCTATGGAAGCGAAGAAAGTGCGTTTCTTCAGTGATAAGAAAATGCAGATCAGAATCGAAAAATATGACATCGTGTTATAAATAGGAGGAAGGGTACATGGACGTAGTGGCATTAGGAGAATTATTGATTGATTTTACGGAAAATGGAGTAAGCAATCAGGGAAATCCTTTGTTTGAGGCAAATCCGGGAGGAGCACCATGCAATGTATTGTCCATGCTGTCCCGATTAGGTCATAAGACTGCATTTATAGGAAAAGTGGGAAATGATTTCTTCGGGAAACAGCTTGAGGATGCAATCAAAGAGGTTGGAATTGATGCAGCCGGACTTCTGAAAGATGATGAAGTACATACAACTTTGGCTTTGGTTCATACTCAGGCAAATGGTGATAGAGACTTCTCATTTTACAGAAATCCTGGAGCAGATATGATGCTGACGGAAAATGAAATACCGGAAGCTGTCATTAGAGATGCAAGGATTTTTCATTTTGGAACGTTGTCGATGACCCATGAGATGGTGCGAAAAGCAACGAAAAAAGCGATTGCGCTTGCAAAAGAGTCTGGTGCGATTATTTCATTTGATCCTAATATACGTGAACCGCTTTGGAGTTCATTAGATGAAGCAAGAGAGCAGGTGCTGTATGGTATACAGCAATGCGATATTTTAAAAATTTCCGATAATGAAATTCAATGGTTGACTGGAGAAACGGATTTTACAGATGGTGTTCGATGGATTAATAAGCGATATTCTATTCCTTTGATTCTTGTGTCGATGGGAAGGGATGGAAGCAGAGCTTACTATCAAGATAGGGTGGTTGAGGCGGCATCTTTCATCCAGAAGAATACAATTGAGACTACTGGAGCCGGGGATACCTTTTGTGCATGTGTATTGCATTACATTTTAGAGCATGGTTTGAAGAATTTGGATGAAAAAGGTATTACAGAAATGCTTACTTATGCGAATGCGGCAGCTTCAATCATAACAACACGTAAAGGCGCATTGCGGGTGATGCCGAAGGCAGAAGAAATTGAAAAGCTGATTGCATCGAGAGGATAAGAAAAAGAAGACTTTTGGACACTTGAAACAGGTGTCCGGAAGTCTTTTTTGTTTTAATATACAATTTGCTGTCTTGTCACATGTAAAGATATGTGTTATACTCACTGTCATGTGATTTGAATATTTGCAGAAAGAATAGAATAATAGGAAAATTCAAATGCAGTAAAGAGTAACAGAGGTTCATTCGGTTACTCAAATTATCAAAATGCATGCAGCAAAAACTGCGTGACAGGAAAGTATGGCGAATTATGAAAACAGAGGTATTAATTGTGGGAAGTGGATGCTCCGGTTTGTACTGTGCATTGCAGCTTCCGAGAGACAAAAAGATTACGATCATTACGAAAGCGGATGTGCCGAGCAGCGACTCTTATCTGGCGCAGGGCGGCATCTGTATGCTGAAAAATGATGCGGACTACGACAGTTATTTTGAGGATACAATGAAAGCAGGCCATTACGAGAATGATAAGGAGTCGGTCGACATTATGATCCGCTCCTCACAGGATGTGGTTAAGGATCTTCTTTCTTATGATGTTGATTTCGCGAGAGATGAAAAAGGCGCGCTTGCGTTCACAAGAGAGGGAGCGCATTCGGATAAGAGAATCCTTTTCCATGAGGATATTACGGGTGAGGAGATTACGAGCAAACTTTGGGCGGCAGTGCAGAAACTGGAGAATGTGACGATCCTCGAGTATACAATGATGGTTGATATTGTGGAGAAAGATAATGTCTGCTACGGCGCGGTCATTCGAAAAGCGGACGGTAGCGTTGAGGCGGTGGAAGCAGATGAAACCGTGTGGGCATGCGGCGGAATCGGAGGATTATATCGTCATTCAACAAATTTCCGACATTTGACAGGCGATGCGCTTGCGCTGTCTCTGATGCATGGCGTGAAGCTAAAGGATATTAATTATGTGCAGATCCATCCGACTACGCTCTTTTCGGAGCATGAGGAGGATCGGAGTTTTCTGATTTCGGAGTCGGTACGTGGCGAGGGCGCAAAGCTTTATAACAAAAAAGGCGAGCGTTTTGTCAATGAACTGTTACCGCGTGATCTTCTGACGGAAGCAATCTATGAGCAGATGAAAAAGGATCACAGTGATTATGTATGGGAGGATTTAAGAACGATTCCGGAAGCGGAATTGCACACGCATTTTCCGAATATTGTGGAACATTGCCGACAGATGGGCTATGATGTTACAAAAGAATGCATCCCGGTTGTTCCGGCACAACATTATTTTATGGGCGGTGTATGGGTGGACCATGAGAGTCACACTTCGATGGCACATCTGTATGCAGTCGGAGAGACGGCTTGCAACGGCGTGCACGGACGAAATCGTCTGGCAAGTAATTCATTGCTGGAAAGTCTTGTGTTTGCAAAGCGTGCGGCGAAGAAGATGGCAAGACAGGAAGAGGCGCCACTTACGGATGCACAGGAAATTTTTGCACAGATTCAGATGAAAGACTATGAGGATGAGACCGGATTACAGAAGAAATACCAGAATGCGGTTCGTAAAGCCATAAAAGAAGCTGACCTCAGGATGAATGCAGCCAGGACTGCATAGTTATTAGGTCTTGAAATGTACAATCCGTGGTAAGGTATATAAAAATAGAGACAAAAATATAGATGATAGGAAAAGGAAGAATCTGTTTCGTATTGACGTATATAAGGCATGTGTGCATGAATATGGAACACGAGTTGTGAAATCGTGATATGATGAAGCTGGCTGATGCCTGCGTAGGTCATCAAGCTCTCACTTGGTGACATGATACAAAACGGGATGAAGAATAGAAGGAGAAAATTATGTACGACCAGGTAACAATGAAATTAAATGTAGATCCGTTAATTCTCGGAGCATTAAAAGAAGATATAACAAGTGAGGATGTATCGACAAACAGTGTGATGCCGCATCCGCAGGCAGGTGAAGTCGATCTCATCTGTAAGCAGGACGGAATCATCTGCGGATTGCAGGTGTTCGAACGCGTTTTTACATTACTGGATGAGGCAACAAAGGTAGAATTCTTTGTACAGGATGGCGAGGCGGTAAAAGCGGGACAGCTGATGGCAAAAGTTTATGGAGATATCAGAACTCTTTTGTGCGGTGAGCGCACTGCGTTAAATTATTTGCAGAGAATGAGTGGTATTGCAACCTACACACATGAGGTGGCTTCGCTGCTTGCCGGAAGCAAGACAAAGCTTCTCGATACGAGAAAGACGACACCGAACAACCGAATTTTCGAGAAATACGCGGTTCGCACGGGCGGTGGTAACAATCATCGGTACAATCTTTCGGACGGTGTGCTGCTCAAGGATAATCATATCGGAGCCGCAGGCGGCGTGAAAGAAGCCATTGCTGCGGCAAAGGAATATGCGCCTTTTGTAAGAAAAATCGAAGTGGAAGTGGAAACGCAGGAGATGGTCGAGGCGGCTGTTGAGGCAGGCGCGGA
Organism: uncultured Agathobacter sp.; assembly: GCA_934358675.1. Lineage (GTDB taxonomy): Bacteria > Bacillota > Clostridia > Lachnospirales > Lachnospiraceae > Roseburia. The sequence continues at coordinate 11,335 of CAKRKX010000001.1, forward strand.
CATCATAATGCTGGACAACATGGACACGGAGGCTTTGAAGAAAGCCATCGCTTTCATCGACGGACGTGCGGAAATCGAAGTATCCGGAAATGTGACAAAAGAAAACATTGCAAGACTGGTCGATCTTGGTGTAGACTTTATATCAAGCGGAGCACTCACACATTCTGCTCCGATCATGGATATTTCATTGAAAAATCTGCATCCTGTGGATTAGAGGAAAGGTGGTAGGATTCTCGGTTATGAGTGGGGAAGAGAGACGTGAAAAAATAGTAGAGTTGTTGATATCGGGTACGAAACCGATTCCCGGGGTGGCGTTGGCGAAACAGTTTGATGTCAGTCGGCAGGTGATCGTGCAGGATATTGCGCTGATTCGCGCGAACGGAATGAATATTTTTTCGACAAACCGGGGATATCTGATCCAGAAAGATTCTGTTGTAAGCCGAGTGTTTAAAGTATTTCACGAGGATGATGACGTGGAGAAGGAGCTTACTGCGATCGTGGATCTTGGAGGAATTATCGAGGATGTGTTTGTATACCACAAAGTATATGGGGTACTTCGTGCGGAGATGAACCTTAAGTCCCGCATGGATATCAAACGATATATGCAGGAGATCGCAACCGGAAAATCAAGTCTTCTTATGAATGTTACATCAGGATTTCATTATCATACGGTTCTCGCCGACAATGAGGAAATCCTTGATATGATTCAGGAGGAACTTGGTAGATTGGGATTCCTTGCAAAGCTGCAGGATTATGAACCGGTGGATTTTTGGAGTAAAAAACAGGCATAATAACGGGAATGGGTGTGAGATTCTGGTTCGAATTTCACACCTTTTTTAGATGTTTTTGGTTTGACAGAAGGAGAAATTATATGAAGTGCGCTTTGGCAGCAATGGGATTTATAAATGGGAATGTGACACATAATAAAACTGTAATCTTGGAAACGATGCAAAGATACGCATCGAAAGCGGATATTGTTGTATTTGGGGAAGCTTTTCTGCAAGGTTTTTATGCGGCAAATTTTGATGTGGCACATGATGAAAAAGTAGCAATCCGTCAGGATGATCTAGTCATTGAGGAAATCCGGGAGGCAGCGAAAGAAAATCAGATTGCGGTGTCATTCGGTTTTGTGGAAAAAAGCGGAGAATTCTTTTACAGCTCGCAGATTACAATTGACGCGCAGGGAAATATAATTGATCTTTATCGAAGAGTCTCACCGGGATGGAAACTGCCGGAAGCCAACGTGCAATATCGTGAGGGTCCGGGATTTCATGTGTTTACCTACATGCAACAAAAAATCGCTGTCGGTTTGTGCGGAGATCTGTGGTTTGATGAAAATGTGAACGAAATGAAACAATTACATCCAGATTTGATTTTCTGGCCGGTGTATACGGATTTTAATTATCAGGAATGGAATACATCGGCAAAATATGAATATGCACAGCAGGCAGGAAAAATCGGCGGAAAAATATTGTATGTGAATTCGGTATGTGCGGACCGCGAATTCGAGGATGTTGCACGAGGCGGCGCTGTCTTTTTTGAGGATGGGAAGATTCGAAGGGAAATCCCTTCCGGACAGGAAGGTGTACTTATAGTTGAGGTATAGAGCGAAAATTACCATTTATTTGACACCGCTATTGCAGGAATGCTATACTTTGACTAATCATCACAACTGTTTTTAGGAGGAGAATGAAAATGAGTGACGAATTTATGAATGGAGTCGGTGGCGAACCGGGGAATACAAATGATCAGCCGCAGACTTACGATGCACCGGAGAGTGTGAGCGAAACAACGCAGACATACGATCAGCCGGAGAGCACAAGTGAGGGCACACAGACATACGGCGAGCCGCAGAGTACTGCTTCCTACTATTCGAAGCCGGATTACAGCGGACCACAGTATGATCCGAACAATCTTGGCAAGCCGGATTACAGCCAGATGAATTACAATCAGATGGGCAGCGACTACAGTCAGGCAAATTACAACCAGAATCCGAACAGTTATGGTCAGACGAGTTACAGCCAGAACCAGAACAACTACGGTCAGGCAAACTATAATCAGAACAATTACGGACAGAACGCGTATGGTCAGGCAAACTACAACCAGAATCCGAGTGGTTACGGACAGCCGAACTATAACCAGAATGGATATGGTCAGCAGCCGTACAACCAGACACCGTACGGACAGCCGTATCAGCCTGGTATGGCAACGAAGAGCGATTCGACGGGATTCGGTATCGCATCCCTTGTACTCGGAATTATTTCCATTTTCACGTTCTTCTGCTGTATCAACTACATTCTGGCGATCATTGCAATCATTCTCGGTATCGTGCAGATCGTCAAGAGTTCCCACAAGGGACTTGCAATCGGTGGTATCATTACAGCGCTCATCTCCATCGTCGGTGCGACCGTTTTCTGGGTACTGATCGGCAGTGCAGATCTTGATTCCACGGATCCGGATTCCATCCGAAATTACATGGATGAATATCTGCAGGAGTATAATATGGAGCCGGACAGCGACGCATTCTAATTGTGTCGGACAGTGGTGAAATGAACGAATCGAAGCGTATGGCGGAGGAAATCATCCGCCTGATTGAAAAAAGCGTGTGTGATCACGAGCCGATGCTTGTTGCCATCGACGGGCGGTGTGCATCGGGAAAGACGACCGTTGCCGCTCTCGTTGCGGCGAAGCTGGGGTGCGATGTGATCCACATGGATGATTTCTTTTTACAAATGAACCAAAGAACACCCGCGCGGCTTTCGGAGCCGGGCGGGAATGTTGATTATGAGCGGGTTGGGGCAGAAGTGCTTCAACCCGCAAAACATGGTCTGCCGGTTGTGTATCGAAAGTTTGATTGCAGCAGAATGGATTTCGGGGACGAGGTAACACTGATACCGAAAAAGTATCTGCTGGTGGAGGGTGCATACAGTTGCCATCCGAAGCTGCGCGATTATTTTGATCTGCACATTTTTATGACGATCGATGCGGATGCGCAGATGGCGCGGATCAGAGAGAGAAACGGAAACGAGCGTGCACAGATGTTTCGGGATCGCTGGATCCCGCTTGAGGAAACATACATCCGGGAATGCAGGGTGCGGGAATGCTGTGCGATATCCCTGCAGGAAGATACTGCGTGTGATGTATGATAGAAGAGGATTGTACACAGAAAAAGTAATGTATCAAATGGAAGAAGAAAACCTGCTGTTTTCGCAGGTCGAAAAAGAGCAGGGATTAAGGGAGTATGCAGTGTCGATCAAGAAAAAAATCATGGACATGCTGTACAAATATAAATATGTAGAAAAGTATCTGACCGATGATATTTTCCAGACACAGACGATGCTTCTGGCTTCGCTTGCGATGAACATTGCGGCTGCAGCGTTTAAGTTTGCGATGGGCATGTGGTTCGGGTCGAAGTGGCTGATCACAGTGTCACTCTATTTTATGGCGTTGTCGGCGATGCGTCTGCTTCTTCTAAACAGGGAGCGCAAGAGTAAGAGGCTGGAGACTCCGGATCACAAGAGGCTGTATGATCTGAAAAGCTACCGTGCCTGCGGATTTCTTGTTTTTCTCATGAACCTGTTTGTGGGCGGAATGATCGTGCAGATGATCGTGGACAATGAGGGCTACGATTATCCGGGAATCATGCTGTATCTGATCGGTTTATTTGCAATCGCCAATTTTGCAAACGCGATCTACAATGTCAGAAAATACTGGCATATTTACAATCCGATGATCTCTGCGGCAAAGCGACTGAGTTTCTCCACAGCGATGGTTCTTCTGTATACGTTGCAGACTTCCGCGCTTGCCCGGTTCGGTGATAATCATGAGCAGCTCAGACGACTGTTAAACTCGGTGTCGGGAGCGGTCGTGGAACTCGTGCTTTTTACGATGGCACTTCTTATGATCATACGATCGAATCAGGAAATGCGAAAGTTAAAGCATCTTGAGGAAAATCAAGGCAAATAGACACTTGACATTCAAAAAAAACCTTACTATACTTAAGAACAAAGACAAAAACGATGACGAAGACAGTAACTGTAATACGAACGTCACAGAGAGCCGCGAGGGTGGGAACCGGCACAAGTAATCTTACAGTGAACATCACTTCCGAGTTGCGGATCGAAAGTCAGACATATTGTGGCGAGTAGAGTCCGACGCTTTTTCCACGTTACGGAAACGAAGTATGCAAATCCTGAGTCAGGATTTAAGTACATGGTAATCAGGTGGTATAACGTGCGCCCGCGTCCTAATTACTGGATGCGGGCTTTCTTTTATTTATTATTGTTATTGTTATATTTTTCTAGGAGGCAATTATGTACAACAAAGTTGATACGAACATGAACTTTGTCGACCGCGAGAAAGAAGTTGAAAAGTTCTGGCGTGAGAATGACATCTTTAAGAAATCCATGGAGAACCGCAAAGAAGGTGAGACTTACACGTTCTATGACGGACCGCCAACTGCCAACGGTAAGCCGCATATCGGACACGTGTTAACCCGTGTTATCAAGGATATGATCCCGAGATACCAGACCATGAAGGGCAAATATGTTCCTCGTAAGGCAGGATGGGATACGCACGGTCTTCCGGTTGAGCTGGAAGTCGAGAAGCTGCTCGGACTTAACGGTAAGGAGCAGATCGAAGAGTACGGTATGGAGCCTTTCATCAAGAAGTGTAAGGAATCCGTATGGAAATACAAAGGCATGTGGGAGGATTTTTCAGGAACGGTTGGTTTCTGGGCAGATATGGACAACCCATATGTTACCTATGATGACAATTTCATCGAGTCTGAGTGGTGGGCACTTAAGACGATCTGGGATAAGAAGCTTCTGTACAAAGGATTTAAGATCGTACCTTACTGCCCACGCTGCGGAACTCCGCTTTCGTCCCAGGAGGTCGCACAGGGATACAAGACCGTCAAGGAGCGTTCTGCGATCGTTCGTTTCAAGGTTGTCGGAGAGGATGCTTACTTCCTCGCATGGACCACAACTCCTCGGACACTTCCAAGCAACGTGGCACTCTGTGTGAACCCGGATGACACTTACATCAAGGTAAAAGCCGTAGACGGTTACACCTACTATCTGGCTGAGGCACTTGCCGACAAGGTACTTTCCCCACTTGCAAAGGAAGAGGGCGAGAAGGCTTATGAAGTGCTTGAGACCTACAAGGGAACCGATCTTGAGCATAAAGAGTACGAGCCTCTTTACGACTGCGCAAAGGTTGTTGCCGACAAGCAGCACAAGAAGGGCTTTTTCGTGACATGCGATACTTACGTTACCATGACAGACGGTACCGGTATCGTTCATATCGCTCCTGCATTCGGTGAGGACGATGCGAACGTCGGACGTAACTATGATCTTCCGTTCGTACAGTTTGTTAACGGCAAAGGCGAGCTGACCGAGGAGACTCCGTTTGCCGGCTTATTCGTAAAGAAAGCCGATCCTGAGGTGTTAAAGGATCTCGATGCAAGAGGACAGTTATACGATGCTCCGAAGTTTGAGCATGAGTATCCACACTGCTGGAGATGTGACACACCACTGATCTACTATGCAAGAGAGTCCTGGTTCATCAAGATGACAGAGGTTCGTGATGACCTCGTTGCCAACAACAAGACCGTAAACTGGATTCCGAAGTCCATCGGTGAGGGACGTTTCGGAAACTGGCTTGAAAATATTCAGGACTGGGGTATCTCCCGTAACCGTTACTGGGGAACACCACTCAACATCTGGGAGTGTGAGGACTGCGGATGTCAGGAATCCATCGGAAGCCGTGCCGAGCTGGCTGAGCGTTCCGGCAATCCGGATGCTGCCAAAGTTGAACTGCACCGCCCATATATCGACGAAGTTACATTTAAATGTAATAAATGCGGTGGCACTATGAAGCGTGTACCGGAAGTTATCGACTGCTGGTTCGATTCCGGAGCAATGCCTTTTGCACAGCATCATTATCCGTTCGAGAACAAGGATCTGTTCGAGCAGCAGTTCCCGGCACAGTTCATCTCCGAGGCTGTTGACCAGACACGTGGATGGTTCTACTCTCTGATGGCAGAGTCGACACTGTTATTCAACAAGGCTCCTTATGAGAATGTTATCGTTCTCGGTCACGTACAGGATGAGAACGGACAGAAGATGTCTAAGTCCAAGGGTAATGCGGTCGATCCGTTCGACGCACTCGAGAACTACGGAGCCGATGCGATCCGCTGGTATTTCTACATCAACAGTGCACCTTGGCTGCCGAACCGTTTCCACGGCAAGGCTGTACAGGAAGGACAGCGCAAGTTCATGGGAACTCTCTGGAACACCTACGCATTCTTCGTACTGTATGCAAACATTGATAATTTTGATGCGACAAAGTATACACTCGACTACGACAAGCTGACCGTTATGGATAAGTGGCTTCTGTCGAAGCTCAACTCCGCAGTTGCAGCAGTCGATGACAATTTAGGTAATTATCGTATTCCGGAAGCAGCACGTGCGCTTGAGGAGTTCGTTGATGACATGAGTAACTGGTATGTCCGCCGCTCACGTGAGCGTTTCTGGGCAAAAGGCATGGAGCAGGATAAGATCAATGCGTACATGACACTTTATACCGCTCTGGTTACGATCTCTAAGGCCGCAGCACCGATGATTCCGTTTATGACAGAGGATATCTATCGCAACCTTGTTTGCTCGATTGATCCTTCCGCACCGGAAAGCATCCATCTGTGTGATTTCCCGACCGTCGATGAGAAGATGGTCGACAAGGATCTTGAGAATGCGATGGATGAGGTACTCAAGATCGTCGTTATGGGACGCGCGTGCCGTAACAGTGCCAACATCAAGAACCGTCAGCCGATCGGTCAGATGTATGTCAAGGCACCGGAAGCACTCAGTGACTTCTATGTTGACATTATCGCAGACGAGCTGAATGTGAAGAATGTGGCATTTACCGATGATGTGAGCAGCTATACCGATTACCAGTTCAAGCCGCAGCTTCGTACTGTAGGACCGAAGTACGGCAAGTACTTAAAGCAGATCCAGAGCGCGCTTGCAGAGCTGGACGGCAATAAGGCGATGGCAGAACTTAAGGCAAACGGAAGTCTGAAACTTGACAGTATTAGTGATGAGGTTGTATTATTAGAAGAAGATTTACTTATCACGATGACACAGGCAGAGGGCTTTGTGACCGAGGGGGATAACTATGTAACAGTAGTTATGGATACGAAGCTGACTCCGGAACTCATCGAGGAAGGCTTTGTCCGCGAGTTGATCAGTAAGATCCAGACGATGCGCAAGGACAAGGATGCCGGCTTCGAGGTTACCGATCATATTGCCGTATCGTTTAAGGCAGATGAGAAAGTGACCGCGATCTTCGAGAAGTACAGTGAGGAGATCAAGTCCGAAGTTCTCGCAGACAAGATTACAGCGGGTGACTTATCCGGATATGAGAAAGAGTGGAGTATCAACGGTGAGAAAGTAACTCTTGCAGTAGAGAAACAATAAGAATAAAAGAAGGGGGCAAGGCAGACGCTTAGCTCCCTTTTTTAGGGCAAATTGGCATAGGAGGCGTAAATGAGAGATAAAGTTTTCAGTAAAAAGGAATTTATCAAGGCGGTAACAGAGAATGTGAAATCAATGTACCGCAAGAACTTAAAGGAAGCCAGCCAACAGGAAATCTTCCAGGCAGTATCACTTGCAGTCAAGGATGTTGTCATGGATGAGTGGATGGCAACACAGCAGACCATGGAGAAAGACGATCCAAAGACACTTTATTATATGTCGATGGAATTTTTGATGGGCCGTGCTCTGGGTAATAACCTGATCAACCTTTGTGCATACAAGGAAGTGAAGGAAGCACTCGAGGAGATCGGACTTGATTTAAGCGTGATCGAGGATCAGGAGCCGGATCCGGCGCTCGGAAACGGTGGACTCGGACGTCTGGCAGCCTGCTTTATGGATTCACTTGCAACACTCGGATATGCTGCATACGGATGCGGAATCCGCTATCGTTACGGTATGTTCAAGCAGCAGATCATCGATGGCTTCCAGGTAGAGGTACCGGATACATGGCTCAAGAATGGCTACCCGTTCGAACTTCGCAGACCGGAGTACTGCTATGAGATCAAATTCGGCGGTCATGTGGAGGAATCTGCCGATGAGAACGGAAACCTGAAATTCAATCATGTGGATTATCAGTCAGTTTTTGCGATTCCTTACGATATGCCGATCGTCGGATACGGCAACCATGTTGTAGATTCCCTGATGATCTGGGATGCACAGCCGAGGGAGGAGTTCAAGCTGGATTCGTTTGACCGCGGTGATTATGATCAGGCCGTGGAGGAGGAGAATCTTGCACGTAACCTCGTTGAGGTACTCTATCCGAACGACAACCATGTAAAAGGCAAGGAGCTTCGCTTAAAGCAGCAGTATTTCTTCGTTTCCGCAAGTATTCAGCGTGCTTTGGAGCGTTTCAAAAAGCATCATAACGATCTGCACAAGCTTCCGGAGAAGGTGACATTCCAGATGAACGATACCCATCCGACCGTTGCGGTTGCAGAGTTGATGCGTATTCTCGTTGATGAGGAAGGACTCTCATGGGATGAGGCATGGGATATCACAACCCATTCCGTTGCATACACCAACCATACCATTATGGCAGAGGCACTTGAGAAGTGGCCGATCGACATCTTCAAGAGACTGCTTCCCAGAGTTTATCAGATCGTTGAGGAGATCAACCGCCGCTTTGTAATCGAGATCCAGAACCGTTACCCGGGTAACGAGGAGAAGATCCGCAAGATGGCGATCCTTTACGATGGTCAGGTAAAGATGGCAAATATGGCGATCTGTGCCGGATATTCCGTTAACGGTGTTGCAAGACTTCATACAGAAATCTTAGAGAAGCAGGAGCTTCGCGACTTCTACGAGATGTTCCCGGAGAAGTTCAACAACAAGACCAACGGTATTACACAGAGAAGATTCCTTGCACATGCCAATCCGTTACTCTCTGACTGGGTAACCAAGCATGTCGGCAAAGAGTGGGTGACAGACCTCTCAAGAGTCAGCAAGCTGACTTCGCTTGCCGATAATCAGAGAGCACAGCAGGAATTCATGGAAATCAAGCATCAGAACAAGGTGCGCCTTGCAAAATATATCAAGGAGCATAACGGAATCGATGTGGATCCGAACTCCATCTTCGATGTACAGGTAAAGCGTCTGCATGAGTATAAGCGTCAGCTGATGAATATTCTTCATGTCATGTATCTGTACAATCAGCTGAAAGCAAATCCAAATATGGATTTCTATCCAAGAACATTCATCTTTGGTGCGAAGGCAGCTGCCGGATATCGTACCGCCAAGAAGACCATCAAGCTGATCAATGCGGTAGCAGATGTGATTAATAACGATGCTTCTATCAATAATAAAATCAAGGTTGTATTTATCGAGGACTATCGTGTATCGATCGCAGAGTGGATTTTCGCTGCGGCAGATGTCAGTGAGCAGATTTCGACTGCAAGTAAGGAAGCATCCGGAACCGGTAACATGAAGTTCATGTTAAACGGTGCGATCACAATCGGTACTATGGATGGTGCGAATGTTGAGATGTATGAGGAAGTCGGCGCAGACAATATCTTTATCTTCGGTATGAGCGCAGATGAAGTCATCGCACATGAGAACCGTAACGATTACAATCCGGTTGAAATCTACAACAATAATGCAGATATCCGTCAGGTATTAAACCAGTTAATAGACGGAACCTATTCTGCAAACGATAGAGAACTCTTCCGTGAGCTTTACAACTCACTCCTCAATCCACCACAGGGACAGGTGGCAGACCGCTACTTCATCCTTGCTGATTTTGAGTCTTATGCAAATGCACAGAAGAAGATTTCTGCATACTATCAGAATAAGAGTGCATGGGCAAAGTCCGCAATCCTCAATATTGCGCATGTCGGCAAGTTCTCTTCCGACAGAACCATTCAGGAATATGTGGATGATATCTGGAAACTTGACAAGATGACCGTAAACATGTCTGGGATTTAAAGTATGGATAAAACAACTTCTTCAACAACTCCGGTAGCCGGAATCTCCGGCTACTGGCTGAAGATGATCGCAGTCATTACGATGCTCATCGATCATACGGCGGCATCCATACTGGAAGAAATGCTGCAGAGGATGCCTTCCTGGGGCCCGATCACGATGAACAACTGGCAGAACTGGTATCGGCTGGATATTGTTCTGCGCGGAATCGGAAGGATGGCATTCCCGATCTACTGTTTTCTTCTGGTAGAGGGCTTTACCTACACGCACAGTAAGGCAAAATATGCTGTTCGTTTGTTTATTTTTGCTTTAATTTCGGAGATCCCGTTTGATATGGCTTTGTTTAAAAGCTATTGGGATATGAATCATAACAATGTGTTTTTTACGCTTTGGATCGGACTTCTGACCATCTGGGCAACAGATTATGTTATGGTACATATGGCAGACGGTATGAACGAGAAGATACCGCCGATACTGCTTCGTATCCTGCGCACCGTTCTGATGTTTGGAATTTTTCTGCTCGGATGCGGACTTGCGTCGAAGGTGTTCTGTTGTGATTACGGAATGAGCGGAATCTGCGCGATCTATGTGATATACATGCTGCGCAATCAAAGACTGGTGGGATTTGCCACGGCAGTCGTGCTGCTTGGAATTATGTCCGGAACACTGGAACTTCTTGCACTGCTCATGCTGATTCCGATGCATTTCTACAACGGAACGCGCGGTAAGCAGCGCAAGTATTTCTTCTATGCGTTCTATCCGGCACATCTGCTGATCCTGGCAATCATCTGTCAGGTCATCGGACTAGGTGTCCGAATGTAAGAACTGTTTTAAATTGTATAGTTGATCATTGAAATCTTTAACGCCAAGATCGTACAGCTACTGTTCGGTTTTGGCGTTTTTGCAATATTTTATGCATTTTGCGGGGGAAAAGCAAGAGAGGTTTTTCTTGCTAAAAGTTATATAAGGTTATATAATGAAACAAAAGTTATATAAAGTTATATAAGAAATGAAAAGTTATATAAGGTTATATATGGAGGAGACCTGAACACTTGTACGGCAAGTTCAAGTCTTTTTTCTGTATTGGATTAAAAGAGGAAAAACACATGGCATTTACGCATCTTCACACCCATACGGAATATTCACTGTTAGACGGTTCCAATAAAATAAAAGAATATGTAGCCCGGGTCAAGGAACTTGGCATGAACAGTGCTGCGATCACGGATCACGGTGTGATGTACGGTGTGATCGAGTTCTACAAGACGTGTAAGGCGGCGGAGATCAATCCGGTCATCGGATGCGAGGTGTATGTGGCACCGAATTCGCGTCTGGAGCGCGAGACAAGCCACGGGGAGGATCGTTATTACCATCTGATCCTTCTTGCGGAGAATAACAAGGGTTACGAGAACCTGATGAAGATCGTCTCGATCGGCTTCACGGAAGGCTATTATTACCGCCCGCGAGTGGATTTCGAGACACTGGAGAAGTATCACGAGGGACTGATCTGTCTGTCGGCGTGTCTTGCCGGAGAGATTCCTCGCTATATCGTGCGCGGTTTCTACGAGGAAGCCAAGGCAATCGCAGAGAAGTATCAGGCATGCTTTGGCAAAGACAATTTCTTTCTTGAATTGCAGGATCACGGCATCGCGGATCAGAAGATCGTAAACCAGCAGTTTATGCGCATGAGTCAGGAGACGGGAATCGGGCTTGTGTGTACGAACGACGTGCATTACACCTACGCGGACGATGTGGAGGCACACGATGTCCTTCTGTGTATCCAGACCGGCAAGAAGATCACGGACGAGGACCGTATGCGCTACGAGGGCGGTCAGTTCTACGTCAAGAGCGAGGACGAGATGCGGGCGCTTTTCCCGTATGCGCAGGAAGCGGTTGATAACACCCAGAAGATCGCGGACCGCTGCCATGTGACGATCGAGTTTGGCAATTACAAGATCCCGAAATACGAAGTACCGGAGGGCTATGCCTCGGCGTATGACTTCTTAAAGGCGCTGTGCGACAAGGGATTTGAAGAAAAATATACGAAGAACGATTCTTACACGAAGGAACAGTGCGATAAGATCTACCGGGATATGGAGTACGAGCTTGGTATTATCGAGAAGATGGGCTTTGTCGAGTACATTCTGATCGTGTGGGATTACATTAACTGGGCAAAGACGCATGACTGCTGGGTCGGACCGGGACGAGGCTCCGGAGCGGGCAGCCGCGTGTGCTACTGTACCGGCATCACGAATATCGATCCGGTGCGCTACAATCTGCTTTTTGAGCGATTCCTTAACCCGGAGCGAGTGTCCATGCCCGATATCGACGTGGACTTCGAGTATGCGGAGCGCTCCCGCGTCATCGAGTATGTGACGGAGAAGTACGGCAAGGATTCTGTGACACAGATCACGACGTTCGGAACCATGGCGGCGCGAGGTGTGATCAAGGCGGTCGGAAAGGCGCTTGACTTCCCGTATGCGGAGATGGACCGCGTGGCGAAGATGGTGCCGATGGAACTCAATATCACGATCGACAAGGCGCTGCAGATGAATCCGGAGTTCCGCAGTCTCTACGACGGTGATGCGCGGATGCACGAACTTATCGATATGGCGAAGCGGCTCGAGGGACTTCCGAACCACACGTCGGTCCATGCGGCGGGCGTTGTAATCTATCCGGGCGTGGCGAGCGATTATGTGCCGCTCGGACGCGCGAGTGATGGTACGCCGACGGCAGAGTACAACATGATCCAGCTTGAGGAACTCGGACTTCTGAAGATGGATTTCCTCGGACTGCGCACACTGACCGTGATCAAGGATGCGGTCAAGAACATTAAGGCATCCAGAGGGATCGATGTGGATATCGATCACATTGATTTTAACGATAAGGGAACGCTTGATTTTATCGGATCGGGCAAGACGGAGGGCGTGTTCCAGCTCGAGTCTGCGGGAATGCAGAACTTCATGAAGGAGTTAAAGCCACAGAACTTTGAGGATATCGTCGCCGGTATCTCGCTGTATCGCCCGGGACCGATGGATTTCATCCCGAACTATATCAAGGGAAAGAATAACCGTGACACGATCACTTACGTGACACCGGAGCTCGAGCCGATTCTTGAGCCGACGTACGGCTGTATCGTCTACCAGGAGCAGGTTATGCAGATCGTGCAGCAGCTTGCAGGCTATACGATGGGACAGGCTGATAATATCCGTCGTGCGATGAGCAAGAAAAAGCAATATGTCATTGATGCGGAGCGGCAGAGTTTTGTGTACGGCGATGAGAGCCGCGGTATCAAGGGATGTGTGGCGAACGGCATCGATGAGAAAGCTGCGAACAGCATCTATGATTCCATGGTCGATTTTGCAAAATATGCATTTAACAAATCCCATGCGGCAGCCTATGCAGTCATCTCCGTGCAGACAGCATGGTTAAAGTGTTACTATCCGGTCGAATTTATGGCGGCGCTCATGACTTCGGTCATTGACAACTCTTCCAAGGCGGCGGAATATCTGCTGCACTGCAAAGAGATGGGAATCTCGGTGCTTCCGCCGGATATCAATGTCGGACGCGGTGAGTTTACCGCGGAGGGGGAGCATGTCCGCTACGGACTGTATGCGATCAAGGCACTGGGACGCCCGGTGATCGACAAGATTATCGAGGAGCGCAAGCTCGGCGGACCGTACCGTACGCTGCAGGATTTCATCGAGCGCACCGCGGAGCGTGATGTCAACAAGCGCGCGATTGAGAATCTGATCAAGGCGGGAGCCTGCGACGGACTTGACGGAACGAGAAAACAGATGACGATCGTTGCTCCATCGATCGTGGATCAGGTCGTGCACCAGAAGAAATCCACGCTGTCCGGACAGATGAGCCTGTTTGATCTTGTTTCGGAAGAGGACAAGAAAGATTTCGAGGTGCAGTATCCGGATGTCGGGGAGTTCCCGAAGGAGATGCTCCTCGGCTTCGAGAAGGAAGTGCTCGGCATCTATTTGAGCGGTCATCCGCTCGAGGAGTACCTTGCGAAGATCAAGAAGAACGCGACGGTCAATGCGATGGATTTCGTGCGTGAGGAGGAGACCGGTGCGATCAAGGTCGCGGACAATGCACATGTGGTCATCGGTGGAATGATCGCCGGCAAGACGGTCAAATTTACACGAAACAATAAGGCGATGGCGTTTCTGACGATCGAGGATCTGACAGGCAGCGTCGAGGTGATCGTCTTCCCGAAGGATTATGAGCGATTCAGTAACTTTTTGAACGAAGATGAGAAGGTTTTTGTCGTCGGACATGCGACGGTTGAGGACGAGCAGAACGGCAAGATCATCTGTGAGCGCATTGTGCCTTTTGACAACGTACCGCGTGAAGTGTGGCTTCAGTTTGCAACAAAAGAGGCATATGCTGAGAAGGAAAGCGAACTGTATGCAATCCTTCATGATTCGGATGGAAATGATGAGGTTGTGATCTACCTGACCGGTGAAAAGGCTATAAAACGTCTGGGAAAGCATCTTTGCGTTCATGCAAATACCGCATTATTGACCAGGTTGACCAATTTTATCGGGGAAAACAATGTAAAAGTTGTGGAAAAAAATGTTGAAAAGAAACCGTAATCAGTATAAAATATAACAGATTAAGGGAATTGATTACTATTTATATATGGAGGAAGTAACAATGGCAAAAGAGATAAACACAATTGGTGTGCTTACCAGTGGTGGAGATGCACCGGGAATGAATGCTGCGATCCGTGCAGTTGTTCGTCAGGCTCTTTCCAAAGGAAAAAAGGTAAAAGGAATCAAGAGAGGATATGCAGGTCTTCTGAATGAGGAGATCATCGACATGGACTCAAAGAGTGTATCCGACACAATTTCCCGTGGCGGTACAATCTTACAGACAGCTCGTTGTATGGAGTTCGTTACACCGGAAGGACAGCAGAAGGGTGCTGATATCTGCAAGAAGCACGGAATCGATGCAATCGTTGTAATCGGTGGTGACGGATCATTCCAGGGAGCACAGAAGCTGGCAGCTCTTGGTATCAATACCATTGGTCTTCCGGGAACCATTGATTTAGATATCGCATGTACAGAATATACGATCGGTTTTGATACCGCTTGTAATACAGCAATGGAAGCAATCGATAAGGTTCGTGATACCTCTACTTCCCATGAGAGATGCTCAATCATCGAGGTTATGGGACGTGGAGCAGGACATATCGCTTTATGGTGTGGTCTTGCAAACGGAGCTGAGGAGATTCTTCTCCCTGAGAAATATGATTATGACGAGCAACGTCTGATCGATCAGGTTGTGAACGCACGTAAGAACGGCAAGCAGCATTACATTATCATCAATGCTGAGGGAATCGGACATTCTCAGAGCATGGCTAAGAGAATTGAGGAAGCAACAGGCGTTGAGACACGTGCAACCATCCTTGGACACATGCAGCGTGGTGGAAGCCCGACATGTAAGGATCGTGTTTACGCAACAACAATGGGTGCTATGGCTGTTGATCTTCTCTGCGAAGGCAAGACAAACCGTGTCATTGCACATAAGAACGGTGAATTTGTTGATTTCGATATCGATGAGGCTCTTGCAATGCAGAAGGGTGTTGACGAGTACATGTATCAGATTTCCAGATCTCTGGTATAAGATTTAGGGCTCAAGAGGGCAGTCGGTTTTCCGGCCGCCCTTTTTTATGGTGAAAGAAATGATAACAAGCACTTCCAATCAACAGATGAAGAAATTATCCTTGCTGATGAAGAAAGCGAAGGAACGAAGAGAACAGGGACTGTTCGTGGTCGAAGGCGTTAAGATGTTTTGCGAGGCGCCGAGAGATATGCTGGTGAGCGTGTATGTATCGGAGCAGTTCGTATCGGAGCCGGAACATGCCGTACAGTTGTCTGGTATCGATTATGAGGTGGTTGCGGATTCGGTATTTCGTGCGGTGTCGGACACACAGACGCCACAGGGGATTCTTGCGGTCGTGCGCATGCCGCATTACACGCTTGACGATGTCATGCAGGCGGATCGGACCCATCTTCTGTTGCTGGAGAGCGTGCAGGATCCGGGCAATCTCGGAACGATGGTGCGCACCGGCGAAGGGGCGGGCATCACCGGCGTGATCATGAACCGCACAACAGTGGATCTGTTCAACCCGAAGACGATCCGCTCCACGATGGGAAGCATTTACCGTGTCCCGGTTGTTGTTGTGGACGATTTTGCGGCAACGATACAGGAATTAAAACAAAGAGGTGTTTCATTGTATGCGGCGCATCTGCGCGGCGAAAAGCAGTATGACGCGTTTGATTATACCGGACCGACCGGATTTATGATCGGCAACGAGGGGAACGGTCTCAGCGATGAGATCGCCGGTCTGGCGGATACTTATATCCGTATTCCGATGGAGGGACAGGTAGAATCTTTGAATGCGGCAATCTCCGCATCGCTGCTTATGTATGAATGCAATCGCCAGAGGAGGAGAATGCATGAAGATCTGGTTTAAGCTATGGACCGATACGAGACTGAGTGCTTCCGAGACGATCGAGATCACGGATGAGGATACCAGAACGCACAAGATCTTCCGGGCGCTCGAGGAGGCGTGCCTTGCCTTTGATCTTGGCAAGCCGATCTGGCTGGATGCGAATGTGAGCGAGTTTCAGAGGCACGCAAAGACGCGTTTTACCAAAGATAACTTTGTGGAAGAGATCGAATTTGACTATATGGAGATGCAGGTGCTCGAGGAGGACTGACGCGAAACTTAAGAATTTCTAAAATCTGGCTATTTATGCCCACGACAACGTCTATATATGGTATACTGAACGTAGGCAACGAGCAGTGCCGATTCAGAAATGAGCAGACCGATTGTGCTTGAACAAAGAGGACTGGGCATTTTTGAATCGATAGGGCGACTGATGCGGTACATCTTTGATGTATCGCTCTGGCAATCGTACAATTTGGAATGTGTAAAGTTGTACACTGCAAAATATAACGTGGAAAAGATAGGAGAACCACATGGTTTCAACTGAAAATTTAAAGGAAGACGTGGATAGCTGGGAAACACTCATGTTTTTATATAATTCGGCGCTGAAGGAAGTGGGCACGAAGCTCGACATCTTAAACGACGAATTTGTGCATATACACAAGTATAATCCCATTGAATATATTAAGAAACGCATCAAGACACCGGAGAGTATCGTCAAGAAATTAAAACGTGACAACTACGATGTGACGGTTGAAAATATGGTCAACTATATCAATGACATTGCGGGAATCCGTATTGTCTGTTCTTTTACGTCCGATATCTATCGGCTGGCGGAGATGATCGGTAAGCAGAATGACCTGACGGTCGTATCGATCAAGGATTACATCAAGCATCCGAAGGCGAGCGGTTACAAGAGCTTTCATATGCATGTGACGATCCCGATCTTTTTGTCGGATCGCGTGGTCGACACGAAAGTGGAGATTCAGATCCGCACGATCGCGATGGATTTCTGGGCAAGCTTAGAGCACAAGATCTATTACAAATTTGAGGGAAACGCACCGGAATATATCAGCCGGGATCTGCGCGCCTGCGCAGAGATCGTATCCGATCTTGATGCCAAGATGCTGCAGCTGAATGAGGCAATCCTCGAGGAGAAAGCGAAACAGGAAGAAAAAGAGAATAATGAGTAGGAGAGTATAACGATGAAAAATCCAGTTTTAGTGATTATGGCAGCAGGTATGGGAAGCCGTTACGGCGGAATGAAGCAGATGGATCCGATCGATGACGAGGGACATCTGATCATCGATTTTTCCCTGTATGATGCAGTCAAAGCAGGATTTAAAGAAGTTATTTTTATTATTAAAAAAGAGAATGAGGCGGATTTCCGCGAGTGCATCGGAGACCGCATTTCGGATAAGATCAAGGTAACATATGTCTATCAGGAGCCGAAGCTTCCGGATGGATTTGCCGTGCCGGCAGGCCGCACGAAGCCGTTCGGTACCGGACATGCGGTGCTCAGCTGTATCGATGCACTGGATGCACCGTTTGCGGTCATCAACGCGGACGATTATTACGGAAGCCACGCTTTTTCCGTGATGTATGATTATCTGACGCATCACGAGGACGAGGAGAAGTACCGTTATGCGATGGTCGGTTATATTCTGGAGAATACACTGACCGATAACGGATTTGTATCGCGCGGTGTGTGCCGAAAGGATGAGCATGGTCATCTGATCGAGATCACAGAGCGCACCCATATCGAGAAGCGGGACGGAGGCGCTGCCTACACCGAGGACGACGGAGCCACCTGGCATTCATTGCCGGAGGAAAGCACGGTGTCTATGAATATGTGGGGATTTCAGCCGAGCATGTTAAAGGAACTGAGAATCCGTTTCGAGAAATTCCTTGAGAGAGAGCTGGAAAAGAATCCGCTCAAGTGCGAATTTTTCCTTCCGAGTGTCGTGGGAGAGCTGCTTGAGGAGGATAAGGTGATCGTTGATGTGCTGACATCGACCGATCGCTGGTACGGTGTGACCTATCAGGAAGATAAGCAGACGGTCGTTGATGCAATCCGCGGAATGAAGGAGCAGGGATTGTATCCGCAGCATCTGTGGAATTAGAGAATTGAACAGAATAAAAAGAGGAGAAATCGTCGATAAAGATGATTTCTCCTTTTTTTGCATACGCGGGTCGTTGCCGCAAAAGGCGTTTTACGATTTCTCGCTGCGGGACGACATGTGAAAGATCGCTTCGGGAATCGCAAATCCGAAGATGATGCCGAACACGATGGCGAGCGCTACCTCAAATGTCTCGAGTCCCTTGGATGCGAAGCGTGCGTTATCACCGATGATCAGATAATACGCGGTGTAATAGATGCCGGCTCCGGGAACGAGCGGGAAGATGCCGCACAGTAAGTATACGGTCGCCGGGTTTCGCCTTATGACCGCCATGGTCCGCGAGAACACGGTCAGGATGAACGTCGCGACAAGTGACGCGAGTACCGGACTGAGATTGCGGTGCAGGATGCTGTAATAAACGATCCAGCCTAAGGCACCGGACAGACCGGAGAATAACAGTTCTTTTTTCGGGACACAGAACAGGAACGCGAATGCGAATGTCGCCCCGAAAGCCATAATAAATTCCAGAATATAATTCATAGTGCCAGACCTCCTCCCAGATAACGGAATGCAACGATCGGAAGACAGATGCCTACCGCGATACACAGTGCGGTGAGAAGCGCATCGATCAGATGGATCGTTCCGGATAAGTAATCGCTGTTGTAGAAGTCGCGGATCGAGGTCGTAAAAACCATTCCCGGGACGAGCGGCATGATATCGCCGATGATGATCTTGTCATGTTGTACCGGAAGTCCGGAGGCAAAGGCAAGAATGCTTAAGACCGCAACAACGAGGCTGGCGTACACGGTTGTCAGAAAACGCGATACACGGTGCTTCTGGCACGCGAACAGGAAAAACTGTTCGACGATTCCGATGAGTGTCGCAAAGACCATATCCAGTGCGGTACCACCGTACAGATAGCAGAAGCAGCCGCAGGCGATCGCACAGCCGGCAACGAGCACCGGCCTCGGGTAAGGCGGGATATGCTTGCACTCCGTCAGGCGGACGGTTGCCTCGGCGATGGAACATTTGTGGTCGCACAGATCACGGACAAGCTGGTTTAACGCTGCCACCTTGCCGAGATTGACCGAGGAGATCGGGACGTGCCGTATCATGCTGCAGGCATCCTCCTGATCCTCGTTGGCACTGGCAAAGATGCCGTTCGAGAGAACATACACATCGAAATCCTCCAGGCCGCAGGATTCTAATATATGGATCATGCTGTCCTCCACGCGGTAGATCTCCGCGCCGCTTCGCAGCATGGTGTCACCGATTTCAACAGTGAGTGTCAGTATTTCTTTGGTGTGAGCCATAATCGGTTCTCCTCTGTTTCTATTCCGTAATAAGCGTTTGCGAAAATCTTGTGCGGCGCGCCCGGGCCCAGCCGCAGAGCCCAGCCGGGCCCGGGCAAGCCGCCACAGGAGTTTCGCAAACGCCTATATTCCGTAACGTTATAAAACGTATACATCTAATTTATGCCCTATTTCAAAGCCTGTCAATCAAATTCCGGAGATTTTACAGGCAAATTACAAAACACTGATAAAAAGCAAAAATATGCGCATACTACACTGGAAAAAGGAGGCAGATATGAAGCAGAAAACAGAGCAAAAACAAAAACGAAGCTGGACCTGCCGCTACCGCTTCTGTCTGGTGGCGCTGCTGGCGGTCGTGCTGATACTGATGGCGTGGTATTGCGTGACGTCCTATCAACAGAATACGCCGAAGGAGGGGACGCTCGTGGACCGCGTCCGACAGGTGAAACCGTATGAAAGAAAAGCATGAGACCGTATACGTGAAGGCGGGGCGCAACAGTGTCTGTCATGATCCGCAGATTAAGATTATGGACGTGATGTCCGTGGAGTGTACCGACCCGGCAATGCTTGCGGGCATCAAGAATAAGACGCTGTATCATTTTATGCCGGAACAGACGGGCAAGAAAAAGCGTATCGAGGTCTTTTCCATCTTAAACGTGATCCAGATGATCCATGAGGATTACCCGGAGGCTGAGGTGGTCAGCTACGGGGAGCAGGATTTTGTCGTGGAATACATTGTCGCCCCGATGGGGACGAAAGCGATGGAGATCACGAAGCTCGTGCTGCTTTGTGTGGTGATCTTCTTCGGATCGGCGTTTACGATTATGGCATTCAACAACGACGTGTCGGTGGGGGAGGTGTTTGACCGTTTCTACAAGCAGATCATGGGAGCTGACAAGCCGACCGTCTCGGAGATCGAGATCTTCTACTGCCTGGGACTTGCGGTTGGTATTCTCGTGTTCTTCAACCATATCGGCAAGAAGAAGATCACGTCCGATCCGACCCCAATCCAGGTGGAGATGCGCAAGTACGAGAAGGATGTCGACACCACCTTTATCGAGAATGCGGGAAGGAAAGGACACGAACACGATGTTAATTAGATATATCGCTATGGCACTTGTCATGCTTGCCTGCGGGATCGCGGTGTCGGCGGGAACCTTTGCGTTTCTGCTCGTGATCGGCGTGGTGCCACGCATGATCAAAAAGATGAATCTGTGCGACCGCATCATCACGTTCGAGAACATGATCGTGCTCGGTGTGCTGACCGGCGCGGTATTCTCGGTCATCGAGTGGGAGGCGCGTTTTCCGGTCGCATGGATCGGGCATCTTCTGCTTGCGATGTTCGGCTTTATCGCAGGCATGTTCGTGGGCTGCATCGCGGTCGCACTGGCGGAGATCCTAAACACGTTTCCGATCATGTTCCGCCGCATGTATATCAACAGGGGGTTAAGCTACGTGATGATCGCGATGGCGCTCGGCAAGACAGTCGGCTCGTTTTATTACTTTTTCTTCGGATTCGGTTTGCCGAAATACTGGTAAAAAGCATGCTTTTTGTGGTACACTGTAAGACAGGAAATACAAGGGAAAGAGTGTGCGCTATGACAACAAGCATTGCAAGACAAAGTGTAATATTAAAGTGTACGATGGGCAAATCCGTCATGCTGGGCAATTACGAGTTCTATTATTGCGGAGGACTCTGTCAGAAACTGTTCGGACTTGCGACGAGTGAGGAGATGCAGCCGCTGGAGCTGTCGGATTATCTGCTCGGACAGCTGGAAAATGTGACACCGAAGGATGAGAGGGAGGAATACCTCGTCAAGATCATCTTAAACTATGAGCCGTTAGAAAATTACGACGAGCAGATGAAGGAACTTTTCCGGTGGGGCGTAAGCGAACCGGATCTGTGGAGCGTGAAGACAAGTTATCATCCGTAGGATGCCGCGGCAAAAATGACACTCAAAAATAAAAAAATGATACCTAAATAATAAATGGAACCTTATTTTAAGGTTCCGTTTTTTTTATGATTAAGACAATGAGGAGGAATATGCCGATGAAACGTCGTATACTTGCAGCACTTGGGGTGCTGGCCGGTTTTGTTGCTCTGGTCGGAGCAATTGTGATACAGCCGGGAGCAGGGACAAAAGCAAACATTACGGATCACCATGAGGCGATCTTTGGCGAGAATGTGTATATCTTTTCTCCGGAAGATGATCCGGCGGAAATAAAACAGCTTCTGGAAGATTTATATGATAAGCAGGAGACGAACCAGTTCGGGGAGGAGCGGTATGCGGTGTATTTTATGCCGGGCGAGTATGATGAGTCGATCCGGCCGGAAGTCGGATTCTACACGCAGATCGCAGGACTTGGCATCTTACCGACCGACACCAGGATCCAGGGGCTGTCATGTCTGGCAAGATGGCTCGGCGACGATGAGAGCAATCACAATGCCTGCTGTAATTTCTGGAGAGGCGTGGAGAACATAAGCATTGCCAGCAATACGGTCTGGGCGGTGTCACAGGCGACGGACATGCGCCGTGTCAATATCGATGGAGCTTTGTATCTGCACGATGATTACGGATGGTGCAGCGGAGGATTTCTTGCAGACTCCAACATTACAAAACTGGTGGATTCCGGATCCCAGCAGCAGTGGCTGTCACGCAATGACAACTGGAAAGCGTGGATGGGTGAGAACTGGAACATGGTATTCGTCGGAGAGGAAGAGGGCTCTGCGCCGGAAGGAACCTGGCCGGTGAAACCGTACACCGAGGTGAAGACGACCGATGCGGTAAGAGAAAAGCCGTTTCTGGTCTATGACGAGGATCACGGTTACGGGGTCTATGTGCCGAAGCTGCAGCAGAATACAAGCGGAACCACCTGGCAGGATCTGGATGAAAGTGATCTTGCATGGCGCAAAGCAAATGATGGAGATACATCATGTGATGCGATCGTCGGAATCGATGCGTTCTATATTGCGGATGCCGCGAAGGATAATGCACAGACGATCAACGAAGCACTTGCTTTAGGCAAGAATCTTCTTCTGACACCGGGCATCTATGAGCTGGATGAACCGATCGAGGTAAACAATCCGAACACGATCGTGCTCGGTATGGGACTTGCGACACTACGATCCACGCAGGGAACGACCTGCATCAAAGTCGCGGATGAGAGCGGTATCATGGTCGCCGGCCTTTTGATGGATGCCGGAACGGTAAAATCCGAGAACCTGATGGTGGTTGGTGATGCGGACAATAAGACGGAAAAAGAGGTGCCGATCATGTTGTCCGATCTGTATTTCCGTGTGGGCGGAACTCCGACGGATCAGCCGGCACAGACACATACCTGCCTGACCATCAACAGTGATGACACGATCGGCGACAACTTCTGGATCTGGCGTGCCGACCACGGCGATCAGGTCGCATGGGATGCGAACATGGCGGAAAACGGATTTGTTGTCAACGGAGACAACGTGATCACATATGCGCTCATGGTGGAACATTTTGAAGCGTATCAGACGATCTGGAACGGAAACGGCGGACGGATCTATATGTACCAGTGTGAGATCCCGTACGATGTACCGCAACAGTCGGCGTGGATGAGCCATGACGGAACCGTTGACGGCTATGCATCGATCCATGTGGATGATGCGGCGGAGGATTTCTATGCAACCGGACTTGGCATCTATCTGTACAACCGGGATACGGAAGTGAATCTGCATACGGCGGTGGAACTTCCGGATAAGGACGGTGTGCGGATGGAAAATATCTGCACGGTCATGTTAAGCGGTTATCCGGGCATGGAACATATTATAAATGACAGCGGAGATGCCGTGCTGTACAGCGGACAACGGCAGATCCTGCTGGAGTATGAGAATGGGAAGAGTAAATAACAGGAGGAGCAAAAGCAGATGAAAAGATATCAATTTACGGATACAAACGGAAGCTTTCGTTTGGAGGGCGCGGAAAATGATCTGGGACTTTATTTTCCGCTCGCCGGTGAACACGGATTAAAAAGCGCCGTGACACCGAATCTTGCCGGGGATTCAAAACTGGATCAGAATCATTTTCTGATCGAGCCGACAAGCATCGGGGATCTTACGGACAGCCGCACTTCGCGAAACTTCTGGTGTGTGGTCAAAGGCGTTGGCACATGGTCGGCGACCGGCGTATCGGCAGAGCAGGAAGCGGCGCGTTTTACGGAAGAACAGGATGCGTCAAAGGTGGAAGCGGGCCTGATGTGGCATAAGACAACGCGAAGCTCAAAGAAATATGCGTTGACATCGGAGATTACTTCATTTGTGACATTCCAGAGTAATGTGGAAGTAATGCAAATAAGAATTACCAATAATGATAAAGAACAATTGACAATGAGCGCAATTGCAGCAGTTCCAATCTACGGAAGAAGTGCAGACAATATCCGTGATCACCGCCATGTGACATCGCTTTTGCACCGCGCGAAGACAACGGAGTACGGGGTACATGTGACACCGACACTTTCTTTTGATGAGAGAGGCCATCAGGTCAACGATACCACCTATTTTGTGGAAGGCATGACGGAGGACGGAAAGGCACCAGTTGCATTCTATCCGGAGATGAATGCATTCGTGGGCAAGGCGGGAACACTTCTCAGACCGGAGGCTGTCGTGTGTGATCTTGCCGGCGTACCGGCGGGAAGCACCCTTGACGGACAGGAAGTGATGGGAGCGTTTCGCTTCGGGGAAGTGACGCTGGCACCGGGAGAGAGCACAGAGTACACGGTTCTGATCGGTGCGACCAGACAGGAGCGCACGATCGGTGAGACGCGGGAGATGCTTTCCGGAAAGAAGAATGTATACCGGCAGCTTGAGATGACAAAGCAGTACTGGCTCAACAAGATCAATGTTCACTACCATACCGGAGATAACAATTTCGACCAGTTTATGAACTGGGTAAGTTTCCAGCCGGAGCTGCGGCGCATCTACGGATGCTCCTTCCTGCCGCACCATGATTATGGCAAGGGTGGCAGAGGCTGGCGTGATCTCTGGCAGGATTGTCTAGCACTTCTCATGATGAATCCGGGCAATGTGCGGCAGATGCTTTTGTCCAACTTCGGCGGTGTCCGCATGGACGGAACGAACGCAACGATCATCGGCGAGCATCTCGGCGAGTTTAAGGCGGACCGCAATTCGATCACACGTGTGTGGATGGATCACGGTGTATGGCCTTTTATGACAACAAAGCTCTACATGGATCAGACGGGAGATTTTGATCTGTTGTACCAGCAGGCTCCGTATTTCAAGGACCGTCAGGTGATGCGCGGCAAAGGCGTGGATGAGCAGTGGGATGCGGCCACACAGTGGCAGGAGGATGCAAGAGGCAACCGCTACGATGGAACGGTGCTCGAGCATCTTTTGATCCAGGCGCTCGGCGCATTCTATGAGGTGGGGGACCACAATCACATCGCACTGCGCGATGCGGACTGGAACGACGCACTCGATATGGCAGGCAACAAGGGCGAGAGCGTGGCATTCACCAATGCCTATGCGATGAACCTGCGTGATCTTGCTGCAATTCTGCGAAAAGAAGCAGAAAAAGGCGTGCGTGATGTATCGCTACTCGAGGAGATCACAAAACTTCTGGAAGATAAACAGGATCTCTATGAAAGCACGGAGGCAAAACATAAATTACTCGGTTCTTATCTGCGCAAGTGCCGTCACAATGTCAGTGGCGTGCGGGTGCAGGTGGATACCTTAAAGCTGGCGGACAGTTTGGAACACAAAGCCGAGTGGATGATGGAACATATCAGACAGACCGAATGGGTTACGGATCAGGAAGGGCACGGCTGGTACAACGGCTATTACGATGACCACGGCAACCGTGTGGAAGGCGTGACCGGGGAAGGCAATGTGCGTATGATGCTGACAAGCCAGGTGTTCTCCATTATGGCGGGCACGGCGACGGAGGAACAGGTGGCTTCGATCGCAGAGGCGGCCGATCGCTATCTGTATGATGATGCGTGCGGCGGCTACCGGCTGAACACCGATTTCCACGAACTGAAGACCGATATGGGGCGTATGTTCGGGTTCGCATTCGGCGAGAAGGAAAACGGCGCGGTATTCTCCCATATGGCGGTCATGTACGCGAATGCACTCTATGCAAGAGGGTTCGCAAAAGAAGGTTATAAGGCACTGTCGGCGTTGTACGAACAGTCCATGGATTTTGAGACGAGCCGTATTTATCCGGGAATCCCGGAGTATTTCGGCAAGGATGGAAGAGGCCTTTACCACTATCTGACCGGCGCGGCAAGCTGGTATATGCTCACCGTGATCACGCAGATGTTCGGTGTGCGGGGAGAGGCTGGCGGACTGACGATTCAGCCACAGCTTCTGGAAACGCAGTTCGATGGCGAGGCACAGGCGGCGATCTCCCTTAAATTTATGGGTATTGCGTGGGAGATTACGATCGAGAATCCTAAGCACCTTGAGGTAGGAAAATACAAGATCGGAGATGCTTATCTGGATGGAGAACGAGAGCGGATCGCATCCGGTAAGATCACATATTCCCAGGAACGGATCAGGACGCTGGATGAGCGTAAGATCCATCATATCAGACTGATTTTAGAGAAGAAATAGGCAAAAGGAGACAGGACATGAACAGAAGATCAGAAGAATATATTATGAAAGATTACGGAAAGAAGTCCACATTCGCGAGCTTCCTTCCGGGTATCGCCGGTGTGAGAGGAATACCGATCTGGTGTTATTATGTTAATCGCGGACAGGGCGTTGTCAGCTTCGGTGTGGACAACAAGGATCACTCGATCATGGAGTTTTTCCCGGCGCATGTCGCATATCAGAATGTAAAACGCACAGGATTCCGAACCTTCATCCGTGAGAACGGAAAGACGATCGAGGCTTTTTCGAATGAAGACAATGCACACAACATGCAGATCGGCATGAACACACTCGACATTGAGGAGGAACTTGCAACGCAGCAGCTTAAGGTACATGTCGGCTATTACACACTGCCGGAGGAACAGGTCGGTGCACTGATGCGTGAGGTCACGGTGACGAATACTTCGGATGCGGAGAAAACACTTGAGATCGTTGACGGTATGCCGGCGCTCATCCCGTACGGTGTCGGAATGGACAGCATGAAGAATATGACGCAGACGACGAAGGCGTGGATGCAGGTTGAGGACAGTGCAAGCGGCGTACCTTACTACAGAGTACGCGTGAGCATGGACGACACCGCAGCGGTATCGATCGTTGAGGGCGGTAACTTCGGTGTCGGCGTGAATGCGGACGGAAGCCGTCTTAAAGTCATTGTCGATCCGGATGCTATCTTTGGATATGACAATGCGTTGGAGAAACCGGTCATCTTCCGCGATGGAGGAATCGAAGCGGTACAGGCAGAGGAAGAAAACTATTCGAATCTGCTTCCGTCATGCTTTTTCTTAAAAGAATGCACACTTGCCGCAGGGGAGAGCGTAACGCTCTACGAGATGATCGGTCAGGTGGAAAACAAGAAGATTCTGGAAGAATTCTTAAAGCAGAAGATCGACGGTACCTTTTTCGGCAAAAAGCGCGAGCGTGCGGTGGCACTGGTGGATGAACTGGTATCCGGCATCGAGACAAAGACGGCGGACGACAAGTTTGACGCGTACTGCAAATACACCTATATGGACAACGTACTGCGCGGCGGCTTCCCGATCCAGCTCGGACATAACAAGATCTTCTATGTCTATTCAAGAAAGCACGGCGATCTCGAGCGTGACTACAATTATTTTTCGATGCTGCCGGAATTCTACTCACAGGGCAACGGAAACTTCCGCGATGTGAACCAGAACCGACGCCTCGATACGTTCTTCACACCGTTCGTGGGACGTGAGAACATTCATACATTTTACAGTCTCGTACAGATGGACGGCTACAATCCGCTCGGTGTGGAGAAATTGACCTACACGGTTCCGGAGGAAAAGGCGCAGCTCATCTTAGAGGGAGTGGACAAAGAGAAGAAAGAGGCACTTATCGAGCTCGTGACAAATCCGTTTACACCGGGCAAACTGTATGAAGCACTTGCCGATGCGGTGGACAGTGCGCAGACCGATAAGCTGTTTGAGTCGCTGATCGATTTTGCGGACAGCCTTGTGAACGGCAACTTCGGTGAGGGTTACTGGAGTGATCACTGGGATTACAATCTGGATCTGATCGAGGAGTATATCGGCGTATTCCCGGAGCGCGAGGAAGAGATGCTTTACGAGAAGGCGTACACATTCTTCTTATCACAGATCAATGTCAACCATCGTTTCAAGCGCTATGCACTGACACCAAACGGTGTGCGCCAGTACTATGCGCTCGATGAGAAGAGCCGCCGCAACACGAAGGACAAACTTGTGCGCGACAATTTCGGAACCGGAGAAGTGATCTACACGACGCTGATGGAGAAATTACTGGTTCTGTGTGCGACCAAATTTGCAACACTCGATCCGTACGGAATGGGTGTTGAGATGGAGGGCGGCAAGCCGGGCTGGTACGATGCCTTAAACGGTATGCCGGGCATGTTCGGTTCTTCCATGGCGGAGACTTATGAACTTCTCCGCATGCTCGATTACACGATCGGTGCATTAAAGAAGTATCCGGGAAAAGTGAGCGTACTTAAGGAACTCGGAAACTTTATGGATGAGCTTGAGCTGATCAACCGTCTGGAAGCAGAGAAGATCCGAAACGATGAGGAAGTACTCTCATTCTGGAACCGCATCAACGATGCGAAGGAAATCTACCGCGACAAGACCTTCTCCGGTGTGTCCGGCGATGTGAGCGAGTACAGCACAGAGGCACTTGCCGGAATGCTTGAAGGCTGGAAGAATACCGTGCTCTGTGGTATCGAGAAAGCTGTTCGCCTGGGAGGCGGCATCTGCCCGACCTACTTTACGTTCGAGGTAAAGAAATATGAGACCATGGAAGACGGTATCCGTCCGCTGGCATTTGCGGTACAGATGGTTCCTTATTTCCTGGAAGGCCCGGTACGCTACTTAAAGCTCGGCTGGGATAAAGATACGAAGCGTACGCTCTATAACAATGTCAAGAACAGCGATCTCTACGATGATAAGCTGTCCATGTACAAAGTCAATGCATCGCTGCAGGAGGCTTCCTATGAGCTCGGCCGTGCGCGCGCATTTACACCGGGCTGGCTGGAAAACGAATCCATCTGGCTTCATATGGAATACAAGTATCTGCTCGAGCTGATCAAATCCGGTCTGTATCCGGAGTTTGCGGAAGACTTCCACAAGGCAGTCATTCCGTTTCTCGATGAAAAGGTATACGGAAGAAGTGTTCTGGAGAATTCGTCCTTTATCGCAAGCTCGAAGAATCCGAACAAGAAGATCCACGGCAAAGGCTTTGTTGCCCGCCTGAGCGGATCGACGATCGAGTTTATCAATATGTGGAAGATCATGATGTTCGGAAGATATCCGTTTGCATTTGCAGATGGAGCGTTAAGCCTTCATTTACAGCCGACGATCCCGGCGTATCTTGTCGGGGAGGACAGGGAAGTGTCTGCGATGTTGCTCGGCACAACGAAGGTAACCTACAGACTTTCGGAGCAGAAGGATTACTTCCCGGGATCATATAAGATTACAGAGATCGTTCTCACTTATCGAAACGGAAGTAAAGCGACGGTAAGCGGGGAAGAGATCGGTGCGGATCTTGCCCGTGATGTGAGAAACGGTGAGATTGCGCGTATCGATGTAACGATCGAGTAAGAGATCAAAACAAAAATCCTGAAAATAGTAGTGGAAATAAGAATATTTTCTACTGCCAATCAGGATTTTTGTTGCGTAAAATAAGAATAAAGGATTAAAAAATCAAAACCGTGTGAGGAGGGCTTTTTATATGAAGAATATTAAACGGATCGTAACCTGTGAGGCAGAGAATCTACTGTGGCAGGAGACAGACATCGACCCGAAGGCACAGGAAGACTGCATGCATGTCATCAATGTGTATCCGCAGGTAAAATACCAGACGATCGACGGATTCGGAGGCGCTTTTACCGAGGCGAGTGCACATAATTATATGGCGATGAGCGATGATAAGAAAAAAGAGATGATCGAGGCTTATTTCGGCGAGAGCGGACTGAAATACAACATCGGCCGTGTACATATGAACAGCTGCGACTTCGGTCTGGGCAATTACACCTATATCGAAGAGGGAGACAGCGAACTGAAAACATTCAGCATCGAGCACGATGAGGCGGAGATCCTTCCGCTTCTGCGCGACGCGATCGCAGAGCACAAAACCGTCTCTTCCGATACGATGACATTCCTGATGTCCCCATGGTCACCGCCTGCGTTCATGAAGACGAACGGCGAGATGAACCACGGAGGACAGCTCAAAAAAGAATACTATCAGGCATGGGCAGACTACTATGTAAAATTCATCAAGGCTTACCATGAAAAAGGCGTTATGATCGATGCACTCACGATCCAGAATGAGCCGGCTGCCGTACAGACCTGGGATTCCTGCATCTACAGTGCGTCCGAGGAGGCAGAGTTTGTTGCGGATTACCTCGGACCGACGATGAAAGAAGCGGGACTTGGCGATATTGCGATCTTCATATGGGATCACAACAAGGACATTCTCTTTGACCGTGTGGAAGAATCCATGTCAAATAAAAAGGCGACGGAGTATATCAACGGTGTGGCCATCCACTGGTATACCGGCGATCACTTCGAGGCAATCGAAATGGTGAGAAAAGAATATCCGGATCTGAAGATCATTTTCTCGGAGGGCTGCGTGGAGTATTCGCGTTTTGCAGATACAAGAGAGACGTATAAGGCGGAGATGTATGCACATGACATTCTGGGAAATCTTGTTTCCGGCATCTCTTCTTATCTTGATTGGAACTTATTCCTCGATGCCGAGGGTGGACCGAACCATGTCGGCAACTTCTGTGCGGCACCGATCATGTGCGATATCGATGCGGACACGTATGAGAAGCGCCTGACTTACTACTACATCGGTCAGTTCAGCCGCTATATCCAAAAAGGCGCGGTACGTGTGGCAACCACACGCTACACATCCGATGTGGAAACCGTAGGCTTTGAGAATCCTGACGGAAGTCATGTTGTCGTTGTTCTTAACCGAAGCGGAAAAGATACCGAGATTACGCTGATTGAGAGTGGTGTCGGAGTGAATGATCAGGTGAAGGCACACAGCATCGCAACCTATATTTTAGAGAACTAAAAAAAAGACACCTTTTTAAAAATAGGTGCATTTTTTACAGAGAGATATCCTCCTATAATATGCTTATCAACAATAAGTTGGAACATAAAAGGAGGATATTTTTATGAATTGGAAAAAAGTTGTATCAGTATTACTGATCGGTACCATGGCATTCTCTATGATGGCTTGTGGTGGAAAAGACAACAGCTCAAACAACAGTGCAAAGAACGATGGCACACAGAGCGCAGACAATGGTGACGGCTCAGATGTTCAGCTTGATGACAAGCTCGTTGTATGGACACTGGCAAACGACCTTATCGATTTCGGTAAGAGATTCCAGGAGCAGACAGGCGTTGAGGTTGATACCGTAGTTATCGAGCCTGCCGATTACCCGACAAAGGTTCAGACAGCATTACTTGCAGGCGAGGAAGAGCCTGATATCATCGTTGGTGAGCCACAGATGCTCGAGGATTTCTACGATGCAGGATTCTTTGCAAACTTAGATGATTTCGGTGCGCAGGATTACGCAGATCAGATCGTTGATTACGTATGGCAGGTTGGACAGGATGCAGACGGTATCCAGAGAGCAATCTCTTACCAGATCACTCCTGCAGGTTTCTACTATCGTAGAGATATCGCTCAGGAAGTATTCGGAACCGATGATCCTGACGAGGTAGGAAAGTTATTCTCAAGCTACGAGACAATCCTTGAGACAGCTCAGACATTAAAGGATGCAGGATACAGAATCTTCGCTTCCGATGCAGAGTTAAACTTCTTCTCAGGTGACAGCGCCTGGGTTGTTGACGGAAAACTCAATGTTGATCAGGCAAGATATGATTACATGGATCTGTGTGTAGACTTATACCAGAAGGATCTTACAGCATATGCAAACCAGTGGTCAACACCTTGGTATCAGGCTATGGCCGGCGAGGTACCGATCCTTTCTGCTGACATCCAGAACTACGCAGATGATTCCGTAAACGTTTGGGATGCTACACAGTTCGAAGAGTCTACTAAGGACATGGACAAGACAACCGTATTTGCTTTCGGTCTTCCTGCATGGGGCGTATTAACTATGAGAGATAACGTAGGCGATACATCAGGTAAGTGGGGCGTTTGTGCCGGACCTTCATACGGATTCTCCGGTGGTACATACATTGGTATTTCTTCACAGTCTAAGAGACAGCAGACAGCTTGGGAGTTCGTTAAGTTCTGTACATTAAATGAGGATACAGCTGACTGGTGGATCGAGTACTCACAGGGCGATACTGTTTCCCTTAAGTCTGCAATCGAGAAGCACAAAGATGATGCTAACGAGATCTACGGCGGTGAGAAACTGTACGCATTCTGGTTAGAGCAGGCTGAAGGTATCGACTACTCTAAGGTTACACGTTACGACAAGGCAATCGGCGAT
Organism: uncultured Agathobacter sp.; assembly: GCA_934358675.1. Taxonomy (GTDB): domain Bacteria; phylum Bacillota; class Clostridia; order Lachnospirales; family Lachnospiraceae; genus Roseburia. Next base: position 43,855 of record CAKRKX010000001.1, read on the forward strand.
GCATGGGGCGAGGCTATCTCAGCAATCAAGACAGGTCAGAAGACAAAGGATGAGGCTGTTGACGAGTTCTACGATAAGGTAGCAGCTACATATCCGGATATCGAGATCGACAGATAAAAGTTTGTTGAACGCATATTAAAATGAGGACAGACAGATGTGTTCCCGGCCGGCGGATACCGGTCGGGGCATAACTGTCATGAAACTATATTGTAACAAAAACGTGGGGAGATGAACCTATGGGCAAGAAAAAAAAGAGCGGTCTGAAGACATACGATAATATGGGATACTTATTTGTACTTCCGTTCGTTGTTGTATTCCTGATCTTCAGCGTATACCCGGTATTCAGAACACTGTATTTAAGTTTTACCAATGCCAAGATCGCGGGTGTCGGTGAAATGAAGTGGGTCTGGTTTGATAATTATAAGCGAGTTTTTACTGACAAGTTCTTCTGGAGAGGCTTATGGAACACTGTAAGAATCTGGGCTGTAAACATTGTATTACAGTTGGGACTTGCATTCCTACTTACTATTGTATTCAGCGATATCAAGTACAAGATGAAAGGACTCGGAATCTTCCGTGTGCTTTACTATCTGCCAAACCTGATCGCTGCAACTTCAATCGCATTCTTATTCAACACTTTATTGGATTGGAGATTTGGAACATTCAATCAGATTATCTCCGGAATCTACAAGTTTTTCGGTGCAAGTTATAATCCGGTTGATTGGCTTGGTTCTCCGAACACCGCAGGATATACCATCGCTGTCATTTCCGCATGGATGTGGTTTGGTAACTCCTTCATCATGCTGATGGCCGGTGTACAAGGAATTTCAAAAGATTACTTCGAGGCAGCCGCTATCGACGGCGCCGGAAGATGGACTGTATTTGGAAAAATCACATTACCGCTTCTTAAACCAATGTTAATGTATGTTGCGATTACTTCACTCATCGGTGGTCTGCAGATGTTCGATCTGCCATATCTGATGTCAAGTACATCCAGCGCATCCTATAACTCTGTATACACAGCGGTTATGTATCTGTATAAATTTGGATTTACAACAGGAACTACACAGACCGGTTACGCTTCTGCAATCGCGTATGTCATCTTCCTGATCGTCTTGGCTGTATCTGTTGTTCAGCTTAAGATCTTTAACAGAAAGGAGGATTAGGAAGTATGAATGGTATTGGTTATAAAGTAAAAAAAGGAATTCTTTACTTCCTTTTGATCCTGCTTGCTGCAGCATGTTTGTTCCCGTTTCTGCTTATGATGGTCAATGCGACACGAAGCGGAAGTGAGATCGTAACATCATTTACATTGATCCCTAGTACCCATATCAAAGAGAACTGGGATACCGTATTTCAGTATTTCAATCTCTTTAAGGGTATGTGGAACAGCGTGAAAGTTGCAATACCTGCAACATTACTTACCGCTTATTTCTCTGCACTTACTGCATATGCACTTGCAATGTATAAGTTCAAGGGAAGCAATCTGATCTTCATGGTCATTTTGATCTTTATGATGATTCCTGGTCAGTTAAGCCTGATCGGATTCTACAACTTATGTACAAAGCTGCACCTGGTTAATACTTATATTCCACTTATTATTCCGGCAATCGCAGCACCGGGAACCGTATTCTTCTTACGACAGTATGTTATGTCGGTTATGCCGCCTTCATTGATCGAGGCTGCAAGAATTGACGGTGCCAAAGAGTTATACATTTTCCACAGAATCGCAATCCCGATCATGTCACCGGGTATCGCAACCATGTCGATCATGGGATTCATCGGAAACTGGAATGCATACTTAATGCCAATGATCATCTTAAACAAGAACGAGAAGTTCACCTTGCCGGTTATGATGGCAACGCTTCGTTCTTCCACAGATATCACGGCAAATCAGGGAGCTATCTACTTAGCGGTAGCAATCTCGGTTATCCCGATTCTCCTTGTGTTTGCATTCTTCTCAAAATACATCATCAGCAGTATTGCTGCCGGTGCTGTAAAAGAGTAATTAAAATAGCTAGTTTTTCAAATTTTTTCTCCCCTAAATACATAGTTTTGGCAAGAGACTTTGCTTTGCAAAGTCTCTTGTTGTATTATATAATATAAGGTGCAAAAAGCCTGAAATGAGGGACTTGTATGAGAAATAGTAACAAATGGAAACGAATGACAGCGGCAGCACTTTCCCTGCTTTTACTTGGGACGATGATCGGTTGCGCGGATTCGTCCGGGACGGATGAGACGCAGACACAGCAGACAAAGACAGATACAACGATCGGATGGAAGAAGTATGCCGCCGAGCAGGATCCGGTCACGTTGAGCTGGTATATCAATTACTCCTGGTTTACGACAGACTGGGGAAAGAATATGGTATCAAAGCAGATTACGAAGGACACCGGAGTCAGCGTGGATTTTGTAACTCCGGCGGGAAATCAGGAAGAGACGATCAATGCACTGATCGCATCGGATTCACTTCCGGATGTCGTTACGCTCGGCTGGTGGGAATCGCAGCTGAATGAGATGATAAAAAAAGATATGGTCTACGCACTCAATGATCTTGCCGATCAGTATGATCCTTATTTCTATGAGGTGACGGATCCGGTTGTGATTAACTGGTATACGGACGATGATGGGGATATCTATGGTTATCCGAATTCTTCCTACACGCCACAGGCGGTCGAGAGTCATTCAAACATTGCGTCGAATCAGACATTTCTGGTTCGAAAAGACATCTATGAGGCGATCGGAAGTCCGGATATGACCACACAGGAGGGCTTTGAAGCCGCGGTAAAGAAAGCGGTGGAAATGTTTCCGGAGGTGGATGGCAAGCCGTTGATACCGATCGGGGCACATACCTTTGAAGAGAACGGAAATAATTCCTTTGATCAGTTCCTGTTAAACTTTCTTGCCGTTCCGTATGAAAAAGACGGAACGCTTTATGACCGGTATACCGATCCGGAATATCTGTCATGGCTGAAATTTTTCCGGAGGATGGGAGAGGAAGGGTATCTTGCCAGTGATATTTTTGTGGATCAGCGTACACAGATGAACGAAAAGGTAGCGGATGGCAGATATTTTTGTATGCTCTACCAGCGAACCGATATTGCGGATCTGGAGAGTACTCTATACGAAAAGGATCCGGATAGTATCTATATTGCTGTGGACGGACCGAAGAACAGCAATGGAGACGACTATGTGCTCTCCACCAATTCCGTGACAGGATGGACGGTAACTTTGATCTCCAAAAACTGTAAGCATCCGGACCGCGCGATCGCGTTTATCGATTACCTGATATCGGAAGAGGGGCAGAAGATGACGAGCATCGGCGTGGAAGGCGAAATGTATGATATGGTAGACGGCAAGGTCGTGCTAAAGGATGATGTGAAGCAGATGCTTGCAACCGATCGTAAGAAGTACGATGAGGTATATGGTGCAGATGATGCCTATTGGATGCTTCAGAATAATCTGATGCAGCTCGACTGGATGCCGGAGAAACAGTATCCTTTGAATCAGCTGGAGGAGTGGACCTATCCGTATACAAAGTATACGGCGGAATACGATCTGTTTCTTCAGGATAATTCTTCGGCAGCACAGGCAAGTACACGTATTGATAAACTGTGGGGAAGTACGCTTCCGAGATTGCTTCTTGCAAAATCGGATGAAGAGTTTGATGAACTTTTGGATCAGTTTGTAAAGGAGCGCGAGTCGCTGGGCTATAAAAAGGTTATAAATGCAAAACAAAAGCTTTTGGAAGAAAACAAAAAACGATTGGGTATTGATTAGATGAAAAAGGTCAGAAAGAAAATCGGAAACTTAAAATTAAACATCAAATTTTCATTGCTGATTTTTTTCATTGTCCTTATCCCGGTGGGGGCATTGGTCGCTGCGCTGCTCGGCATGATGGAACAGACTTCAAAAAAGGAGAATCTTTCCAATATCGATTATGCGATGGAACGTGATGAAAAGCAGCTGAGTACCTGCGTGGATTCGGTAAATATGGTGACGCAGTTCTTTCTTTCGGATTCCGGTATTTTGGAACTTCTGAATGCAGCCGCGACCGGCAAAAACATGGAACCGGATGAAATACTGACCTATTACAAGACGGATATCGCAGCGCTTGAGAGACTTGTGAGTAACAATCCTCTTTTGTACGGGGTGCGCGTCTACTCGACCAAAGACAATGTACAGGAAATGATGCCCATTTTGTACAATCATTCGAGAATGGAAAACATGAGCTGGTTTCTGGAGGATCGTGCCAATCTGGAGGGGTGGCATTTTAATTACTATGACTCTCTTTTTTCATCGGTAGTATCGCAAAAGGATGAAATGCTTGCCGGCTATGTGACCGCTATCAGAGATTACCATAACGGGCTGATCGGTTACATTGAAGTTGTTGTGCGGATGGAGGAAATCTTTCCGGAACTGTATTCGGACAAAGAGTATGAATGGAGCTGTCTTGTTACGGATGAGGACAAGCAGATTTACAGCATACACGGAGGCGAAGACAGGGAATCGCTTTTTGCATATATGATGCAGAAGATCGAAAATACATCGGAAAAGAACAGCATGTATCTTTCCTATGCAGGATCCCGATGGGCCGTAGGTTATCTTCCGGTGAAAGAGTGCGGTGGAGGAATGGTTTATATCAGGGATGCATCGGGAAACTTTCCGATCATTCTGCAACGCTTTGTGGTGGCTGCAACTCTGATCATACTTATGGCGCTGCTTGCTTACCTGACCAATCGTATCGTAAAGCATCTGCTGCGTCATCTGTATGATATACTGCGAACGATCCGACATGTGCAGAAAGGTAATCTGGATGAGAGGATCGAAGTTTCGACGCACGATGAGATGGGAGAACTCGGCACGCAGCTCAACCGGATGCTTGATCGTATCCAGGAGCTGATGCAGGAGAATTTTGACCGCGAGCTGCTGGCGAAGAACTCACAGATCCGCGCGCTGCAGAACCAGATCAATGCGCATTTTATCTACAATGTGCTCGAGTCCATCAAGATGATGGCGGAGATCGACGAGGAATATACGATCTCGGATTCTGTGACGTCACTCGGAAAGCTGCTCCGTTACAGTATGCGCTGGGTGAACGGAAACGTACATGTGGGGGAGGAACTGGATTATATCCGCAATTATCTTGCACTGATCAATCTCCGCTTTGATTATGAGATCATATTGTCTGTCAAGATGTCGGATGAGATGCTGGATCAGGAGATTCCGAAGATGTCCCTTCAGCCGATCGTGGAGAATGCCATCCTGCATGGAATTGAGGATGTGGCGGAGGATTCGACCATCTATATCAAGGGAATGATCGAGGGTAACGACTGCATCATCGAGGTGACGGATTCCGGCAAGGGAATGAATGAGGAACAGGTCAGAGCGCTTGAGGAGAAGATCGCCGGCAAGCTTGAGGCGAGCGGCGGCGATGGACACGGTATCGGCTTGAAAAATGTGCAGGACCGTATTAATATTGCTTTTGGACAGGAATACGGACTGATGATCCGGTCGAAGGAAGGATGCTATACGAAGGTGAGCATCCGGATACCGAAAAGATACAGACAGGAAGGACAGAAATTATCATGAAGACAGTACTGATCGTGGAAGATGAAAAACTGATCCGCCAGGGTATTCGAACCATGGTACAGCGAAGCGGCGTGCCGGTTGAAGTGATCATGGAATGCGGCAACGGAGAGGCGGCGCTTGAAATATTAAGGGAACAGAAAGTGGATGTGATGTTTACCGATATCCGTATGCCGAAGATGGACGGAATCCGTCTTGTGCAGGAGATCGAGAAGCTTCCGGACAAGCCGGATATCGTTGCGGTTAGTGGATACGATGATTTCTCGTATGCGGTGGAATTGCTCCGGCACGGTGTGCGGGAATATATTTTAAAACCGGTCGAGAGGGAGAAGATTACAGCGATCTTAAAGACACTTGAGGCCGAGTATGAGGAGACACAGAAGAAGGCGCGTGCGGATCAGCAGATCGGACGCAGCCAGATCCGTTACATTCTTACGAGCCATGAGGCGGACGATAAGGAAGTGCAGCTGCTCGAGCAGAAATACGAAGAACATTTCTTTACGGAGGGATACCAGATCAGTATGGCCGGCAAAGGCTTTATGATGGAAGAACGCGAGAATACGATGTATCTCGATGAACTCAAAGAAGGAAATCTGTGCATTATGAAACCGGATCTGACATGGATCGTGCAGAGGAATGAGATGTGGCAGGAGTGCTCGGGAATCAGTAATGTGCATCGTGGACTGAGGGAGTTAAAGCAGGCGTACAATGAGGCGTTTGCAGCCAGAAAGCGCGCGTTCTATCAGATGAAAAGTCAGGTGGAATACGACGCACCGCGCAGTACGATCCCAGATGGTATCCGTAAGGAGAGTTTAAAGCAGGTAAGTGATCAGGCATGGACACAGCGCCTTCATCTGATCGGAACGGACAAGACGGACGACCTTGGCAATCTGTGGAAGGTGCTTTTTGCGGAGCTGAAGAAGGAGCGTATCCTGCCGGAAGAATTTGAGGCGGGAATCGAGAAATTCCTGAATGAGCTGGAGAAGATATACCGCAATCTGATCGATGAGTCGGTGCAGCAGGAGATCGAACAGTGCCGCAACATCTATCAGTATACGAATGTGGAAGAGTATCAGGATGCCATCATGGATCTGGTTCTCGGCATTCATGCGCGGATCAATGACCAGCCGGAGGATAACGGTACGCAGCAGAAGATCCGTATGGCGGAGGCTTATATCCGTGAGAATTACAATAAGGATCTGAATATGGCAGTGGTATCCAATTATATTTCCATGAACTACTCGCTTTTTTCCTATGAGTTTAAGCAGTGTACGGGTAAAAATTTCGTGAATTATCTGAAGGAACTGCGCATCGAGGAGGCGAAGCGGCTTCTCGCAGAGACGGAGGAGAAAGTTGTGGATATCAGTCAGATGGTCGGATATGATAATGAGAAACATTTTATGAAGATATTCAAAAGCATCTGCGGTGTATCGCCGAGCGAATACCGCAGGAATATGAAACACGTCGGATAAAAATCCGGGGAGCCTAGGCTTCCCGGATTACTTTTTTGGTCTTGTTTTTCTTGAACTCGTACATATTTTCGTCCGCCCGGTTGATCAGGTCTTCGATCGAGTTGAACGTCTGATCCTCCTGATACGGGACACTTGCGTAACCGGCGCTGACGGATAACAGGTACGGCTTGGAACTGAGCTGGTTGTAATTGTGCAGATACTTGTTGACGCGAGTGATCAATTCTCTGGCATCCTCATCGCCGCAGCTGCATAACACATAGAACTCATCACCGCCGAAACGGGTGCCGATCGCATCGGCGAAAGCTGGCAGTTCACCGGTCACATTCATGATCGCCTTGCCGATCACTTTGAGCGCAAAGTCACCCTCCGTGTGTCCGAACTGATCGTTGATCACCTTCAGACAGTCCATATCGAAGAGGAATGCGGTAAGAGGCGCGCCCTCCTTGAGTGAGTACAGCAGAAGCGGAAGCTTCCGCTCATATCCGTGGCGGTTGTACAGCCCGGTCAAAGCGTCTTTCATGTAGATCGACTCGAGCTTGCTCTGCATCAGCCGGGAACTCTTGATCTCGCACAGATTCTGCAGAAGCTGCGTGATATTCATGATCCAGTGTACCATCTGGAAATGGTAGTCGATCTGGTTGTGCTCGTAAGCCATCGCAATGTATCCGAATTCGCGGTCCTCAAAGAAGAGCGAGGATACGATGTAGGCGGAGGAGGAATCTTTGTTGACGATATCCGGAAGAAGTGTCTTCTTCGGGAAGGTACATTCCGGCAGCCGCTTTCCGTCCCGGATCGCAAGCTTGAGCAGAATGGTATCGTTGTCCGGTACCGCTTCCTCCTCGGCATCTGTCAGTTCCAGGATATGTCCGGACAGGGAATCCCAATCCGAATACAGACACAGGTAAAACTGTGTGCAGCCGGAAATCTCTTTGACGTATTCTGCGATCAGATCCATACCGTCATCGATGTCCGTCGCATGGGAGAGGTCTGCGGACATACGCATGGAGATATAGATGGAGCGCTCCAGGGACTGAATGCGGTTCAAAAGCTGATGACCGTACAGCACGTAGTTGCTGTGTGAGCCTGTCCGGCAGCCGCAGCTTCCGCCAATCACCGGTTCTGCGAAGACGCTCGTGCAGTCCGGAATCGCTGTGCCGTGCATCAGTCGGAACAACTGTTTGACCGCGGTCGTACCGAGCTGGTAAGTCGGGAAACTGACGGTCGTAAGCGGACTTGTGATATTCTGGCCTTCCGGCAGGGCATCGCATCCGACCAAAGCGATATCTTCCGGAATCTTATATCCTTTGCGGATGGCGATCACCATAAAAAGGAGTGCCATCTTGTCATTGTAGCAGACAACGGCCTCCGGGACCCTGTCAGAACCATTGCAGAAAAACTCGAAGGCTTCCCGTATGCCTTCCTCGGTGATCGGCGCATCGAACATATCATGATCACCGACCGTGTATCCGTGCTGGATCATGACACTCTGGTATGCCTGCGCACGCTTCGGTGAGAAATACGGATCCGTCTTACAGCCGAGGTAGCAGATACGCCTGTAATTGTGCACGCTGATCAGATGCTCCGTCAGCGTTCCGGTCGTTAAGTTGTTCTCTAAGGCAATACTCGGGAAAAATGTGCTCGTGTCGGCAATCTCGACGATCGGACAGGTACATTCCTTCTTGATCAGATCAATGATCTGATCCTTAAGCTCCTGTGCCGGATAAGTGCCGGACGCTACCACGATACCGCTGAAATCTTCGAAATTCGGGATGCGCAGAATGCTCGATTCGCCACTTCCGTACTGTCCGAGATCCTCCCCGTCCGAGGATGTCGCATAGATCTCCGTCTTGAATCCGTACTCCGCAGCCTGATCGACAACACCCTGACAGACGTTGCGCTGGTAGTCACCGAATATATGTGAAATAAACAGTGCGATTTTTTTTGAATGGTACATAAAAACTTCCCCCCCCTCGGTTTCATATACTACTTCTATTTTATTCTCAAAAAGCGCTTTTTTCAAGGAATATTTCATATTTGAAAAGCCATACTAGCATAAAAAAGCAATCTGTGAAAACGTTGAAAAAAGGAGAGGTGGAATATGCAGCAGCAGACGGAAAAACAGGTGGATCCATCGGTGGAAAAGAAAGCGAAGGATGCGGGGATTTCGGCAGAGCAGCAACAGCGGAACGACGCGTATAACGAGTATGTCAAACAGGTGACTCCGACACACAATCTATGGGCGAATATGGGAAAGGCATTCGCGCTCGGCGGTGCGATCTGTGTGCTCGGACAGGGGATCATTTCACTTGGCATGAGTGTGTTCGGGCTGGATCAGGAGACTGCGGCAATGTGGTGCAGTCTGATCCTTGTACTTCTCAGTGTAATACTGACCAGCGCAAATGTGTACGGACTTCTTGCCAACTGGGGCGGTGCGGGCGCGCTCGTTCCGATCACAGGATTTGCCAACGGTGTGTGCGCATCGGCGGTGGAGTTTCAGAAGGAGGGACAGGTATTCGGAATCGGCTGCCAGATCTTCAAGATCGCGGGGCCGGTCATCTTATACGGCATCTTTTCCAGCTGGGTGCTCGGACTGGTCTATTGGATACTGCGGCTTTTTTAGAGAGCAAATTGGGTATAAAAGAAACAAATGTAGACAAAAAATATAAAGTGAACTATAATCAAAAAATATGTAAGGAATCGAAAGAAAACGCAAACGCATAGTGAGAAACATAAAGCAGAGGACACAGGATGGAAGAAGAATACAGATTGACTATGCAGCAGGCAGAGGAGGAGATGCAGCAATACCGCAAGGTTTTTTCGGTTGTACGCCTTTTGAAACCTGATGAGATTGGAAGAATGATCGAACGGGACGATCAGGATCATAAAGTGGCGGAAGAGTCGTGCAGATGCTATTCGTTCTGGGGCAAGGAGCAGGCCTGCGAGAACTGCATTTCGGCAGATGTGTTCCGTGATAAGACACAGAAGACCAAGTGGGAGTTCATGGATGATGAAATCTATCAGGTGACCTCGCGCTATGTGGAGATCGACGGTGAACCGCAGGTGATGGAGCTGGTCAAAAAGCTGGACGAGGACTGTCTTCTTGACGTGGAGGGCAGAGATAAGCTGATCAGCAAGATGATCCGGTATGACGATAAGCTGTACCGTGATGCGCTGACCGGTGCATACAACCGGCGGTATTTTGAGGATCGTGTAAAAAATACCCCGATCAAGGCGGGCGTTGCCATCATCGATCTGGATGATTTTAAACTCTGTAACGATACCTATGGACACGAGGCAGGCGATGTGGCGTTGCAGACGCTCGTGCGCACGATCCGTCAGTATACCCGCAAGGCGGATATGATCATCCGTTACGGAGGGGATGAATTTTTACTGATCCTTCCGGATATCAGCGAGGAGCTGTTTGTGCAGAAGCTGCAGCAGATCCAGACGAAGATCCATGCGGTACATGTGTCACAGTACGGAAAGATGCAGATTTCTATCAGTGTCGGCGGCGTGATGATGGGGGATGAGAACATCGAGCAGGCGGTACGCCGTGCGGACAAGCTGATGTATCAGGCGAAGACGCAGAAGAATCTGGTTGTTACGGAGGAGGATGCGATCAACGGTGAGCACAAGATCGAGCGAAACCAGATCAAGCAGCAGCTTCTGATCGTGGACGATTCCGAGATCAATCGTGAGATCTTAACCGAGATGTTGAAGGATGATTACCGCATTCTGACCGCTGAAAACGGAGAGGAAGGCATCTCCATGATGAAGGAACACGAGAATGACATCGCACTGGTCCTTCTTGATATCATGATGCCGGGACTTAACGGTTTCGATGTGCTCAATCTGATGAATGTCAATCACTGGATCGAGGATATTCCGGTGATCATTATCTCCTCGGAAAATTCCAACGATTACGTGCGTAAGGCATATGAACTCGGCGCGTCGGATTATGTGAGCCGGCCGTTTGACGCGAGAACCGTATACCAGCGCGTGTACAATATCATTAAACTGTACGCGAAACAGAAGCGCCTTTTGTCACTGGTGAAGGACCAGATCTACGAGAATGAGAAGAACAACCAGATGATGATCGGCATCTTAAGCCATATTGTAGAGTTTCGTAACGGAGAGAGCGGCAAGCATGTGCTGCACATCAATGTGCTGACGGGACTGCTTTTGGATAAGCTGGCACAGAAATCCGAGAAGTACCAGATATCCGGCAATGAGCAGTATCTGATCACGACCGCTTCGGCGCTCCATGATATCGGCAAGATCGGTATCGATGAGAAGATTTTAAACAAGCCGGGCAGACTGACACCGGAAGAGTTCAACATCATGAAAAAGCATACGGTCATCGGTGAGGAGATGCTCAAGAATCTGGAATTCTATCAGGATGAGGAACTGGTCCGCTGCGCGAAGGAAATCTGCCGCTGGCACCATGAGCGCTACGACGGACACGGTTATCCGGACGGGCTCGAGGGAGACGAGATCCCGATCGCGGCGCAGGTTGTGGCGATGGCGGACGTGTATGACGCTTTGACGAGCGAGCGTGTTTACAAGGCGGCATATTCGCACGAGAAAGCGATGGAGATGATCTTAAACGGAGAGTGCGGCGTCTTTAATCCTCTGCTGCTTGAATGTCTGCAGGAAATCGAAGGGGAGATTGCGTTCTCACTGGATGTGGCAGATACGTAAAACAATGTCCCGACTTGTAAATCCGTAATTGACATAAGTCTTTGGCACCGATATAATAGAGTATATATTTAGGTGCTGGGTAGGGAGAATGGGCAGATGACATTAGAAGAATGCTATAAGAGTTTTGGTGGGGATTACGAGGAGGTCGTGAACCGGTTGTGTTCGCGCGCTTTTGTCGAGAAATTTCTTGTGAAGTTTCTCGCGGACAAGAGTTACGAGGATCTGCATCGGTATCTGGATGAAGGTAATCTTCCCGAGGCATTCCGTGTGGCCCATACTCTTAAGGGAGTCTGTCAGAATCTCGGAATCAAATGTTTATACGAATCCGATTATGTCGTAACCGAGGCGTTGCGAGACGGTAAGAACGATGTGACTCCGGAGATGTTACAGAAGTTGGATGCAGATTATGAACTGGTCATTCGTTCCATCGGCGAATATCAGAAATCTGCTGAATAAGAACTCAAATCAGGCACTGTCGGTGTGTGATCAATGTGGATCCGCATACCGGACAGTGCTTTTTTATACAAGGCGATCGTGCCGGAGATGGTGACATCTTCCGGTATGTATTGCGAGGAAAGTTTTGTTACAGGAAATAAAGAGGCTGGCTGCTATGACGAAAAACAAGAGCAGAGGAAAATTTAAATTATTTCGTAAAAGAATGAGCATGGTGTCGCTGACGATCATCGTGATCACCGTTATGTCTGTTTTTGCGTATATGCAGATTACGCAGATCGAGGAAGAGCGATGCTGGGTTTTTATGAAGGAGTCGGCACAGGCCATCAACAAGGAGATTGAGGTCCGTATCAGCGACAATGTGAATATTTTAAGATTTACATCGGATCAGATTGTTCAGGAGGAAATCCTGGATGATATGGATGCAACCATGAAGCGCCTGCGCTCTATGACGAAAACCACGATGTTTTACCGTATTGACCTGTTGTATGCGGACGGCACGCTTCTGACGCCGATAGGTGTCCGTGAGAATACGGCATCGGTTCCACCGTATGCGAAGCTTGCGGAGCTGGGCGTCTGTATGTCCCAGAGAGTGCGGGATATCGTCAAGAATGAACCGGTACTCCGTTATTACATTCCGGTCAAGAAAGACGGTAAGACCTGTGCAATCATGATCGGTGTCATTGACTGTACATCGCTGTACAAGACATTCAATACTGGGGCTTTTGACGGCAGTGCGGACTGTTATCTGGTGGATTCGGATGACGGTGCCTTTATCATGGGGCTCAAGGGAGAGACTCTTGGCAATGTGAATATTTTAAGAAGCCGTAAGCTGCGCTCGGATTATGAGGACATCGATCTTCCGACGGAGATCCGTAAGATGCGGACCGGAGCGGTAGCTTATGAGGTGAACGGTGAGACGCAGGATTATTTTATGTACTATACGCCGGTCGGACTGTTTGACTGGGAACTTCTTATGGTGGTGAGAGAGGATATCGCTTTCGCGAGTCTGATCCGGGTAAAACAGATTCTGTTTCTTGTGGCAATCTGTGAAGTGTTCCTTCTGACACTGTATTTCTTCTGGAATATTCATTCCGTGAAGCTGATCAATAAGAGTAAGACACGTGCGGAGAAGGAATTACTGATTTCCACAACACTTCTGCGATCGATCCGCGCACTTTCGTCCCACTCGGACACGAAGCGTTCAATCGATGAACTGTTGGAGATCATCTGTCATTATTTTGAGGGGGATCGTGCCTATATCTGTACGTTTGACTATGAGAACGATACGACTTCGAACAAGTACGAATATGCGGCACCGGGCGTGTCGAAGGAGATGGAACGCCTGCAGAATGTCCCGCTTGAGACGGTGAATCTGTGGATCCAGAAGTTTACGGAGAACGGAATGTTTTATCTGTCCAATGTGGAAAAAGTCGTGAAGATGAACCGCCAGGCATATGACCTGCTGCGGGCCCAGAACATCAGGAGTCTTGTTGCGGTACCGCTTATGGAGGAGGATGTGATCATCGGTTTCTTCGGAGTGGATAATCCGAGAAAGAATTACCACGATCTGTCGCTGATGTCATCGGCAGCCTTTTTCATCACGGACAGCATGGAGAAGCAGGAAAGAAACGAGTTGTTGAACCGGTTGAGCTTTGAGGATAGCCTGACAGGACTCAACAACCGTAATAAATATAATCAGATTCTGGATAAATACGGTGACCGGATCGTCAGAAGAACCGGTACGGCATTCTTTGATCTTAACGGATTGAAACGCATGAACGATACCTACGGACATGAAGCCGGTGATGAGTTGATCCGCAATGCGGCTAAGCACATCTGGAATACGTTTGAGGGTAATGCGTTCCGTATCGGCGGTGATGAGTTTACCGTTGTTATAATCGGTGTCGATCAGTATGAGTTTGAACAGAGAGTAAAAGATACCGTGCAGCAGATGAAGGATGACAATATCAGTATTGCGACCGGTATGTCGTGGCATGACGGTGATATTACACTGACGATGCAGTTACAGGAGGCAGATTCGCGAATGTATCTGGACAAGCAGCGGTATTATCACGGCGCGGAGCACAGATAATAAAGGAAAGGCACAGGAGGATCAGATGGCGGAGATCCGGCGGGAAATTGAAATCTTAACGAAATCCTATGAGGATTTTCAGAAGAAATATTCTCCGGAAGTGTTAAATGGTATGGAACTGTATCTGAAGCTGGAGAATGCCATCTACACGAAAGAGAATGAGTTTAAGCATCTCCGAAGGGAGCACGATCTGTTGATGAGCGATATCAGGGAATCGGATCTGGCGCAGGTCAAAGTCCGGGGATATCTGTATGAGGGCGTGCTTTTTGAGTCAAGCGGACAGAAGTGGAGACCGAAGACGGTATACGGAGTGCGTGTCAAGAAGATGGATAATCGGATTACCATCCTTAAGGGTTAGACAGCATGTGTAGCATAGACGGCACCGAAAGGAGATGCGATGGATCGAATATTAGTCATCGATAACGATAAAAAAAGGCATAAAAAGATAGAGAAGGCGTTTCACATGATCATTTCAGGGGAGTGTGGCCTGTTCTCACCGAAGCTTCTTGTGTGTCTGCGATCCGCAAGACCGCAGATGGAGAAGATCGCCAAAGAACTTGTGGGAACGGAAGAATAACGACAATAATATCGAATAAGTTGCGGGGAAGAGGAAATACTATCTTCGAGAAATCACTCAGATGAGCAATCGGAAAAGAGGTGGATACGAAGATGGTAAAGGAAGACGGACTTCCGCTCGGACTTGGATTCGGACTTGCAACGAATCAGGATGCGATGATGGGATTTGCGTCCCTCTCCGATGACGAAAAGCAGCAGGTGATCGCCGCGGCAAGACAGATTCGTTCGAAGGAAGAGATGCAGCAGTTTGTGAACAGCATCGCAGATATCGGCAGTGCAAAATAACAGGGAGAAAGCGAATGGAAAGTATTCTGTTTCGCTTTCTCTTTATGAGAATACATAAATAATTAATGAAATAAGAGGAGACATAAGATGAGCAAATATGCATTGGATATGGAGCGCTATGCTTCGCTGGCAAGAAAGATGGCAGCGGAGGGCTGTGTGCTTTTAAAGAATGAGAATCAGACATTGCCGCTTCGCGAGGGAGACCGCGTGGCAGTGTTCGGAAGGATCGCATTCAACTATTACAAGAGCGGACTCGGTTCCGGCGGACTGGTAAATACCAGATATGTTGTCGGTATTTTGGATGCCTTAAAGGCAGAAGAGTCGATCACGTTCGATGAAAAGGTTCTCAACGTGTATGAGGACTGGATGCAGGAGCATCCGTATGATGTCGGACAGGGCTGGGGACTGGTGCCGTGGTCGCAGGAGGAGATGCCACTTTCGGACGAACTGGTAGAGCAGGCGGCAGCAGACAATGATATTGCAATCGTGATCGTCGGAAGAACCGCTGGTGAGGATCAGGATAATGCGGCAGAGCCGGGAAGCTATCTGCTGACGGATGTTGAGCGTGAGATGATCGCAAAAGTAAGCAGTAAATTTACCCGCACGGCGGTCCTTTTAAATGTCGGCAATATTATCGATATGAAGTGGGTGGACGAGTATGATCCGTCGGCTGTCATGTATGTATGGCAGGGAGGACAGGAAGGCGGAAACGGTGTATGTGACGTATTGACCGGACGCACGAATCCTTGCGGAAAGCTGTCGGATACGATCGCATATGATATTGCAGATTATCCGTCCACCGTCAATTTCGGAGATGAACTTAAGAATTATTACAAGGAAGATATCTATGTCGGATACCGTTACTTTGAGACGTTTGCAAAGGACAGGGTTATGTATCCGTTTGGATTTGGATTGTCGTACACGACGTATGAGACAGTGGCGCAACTCAAAGAAGTGACCGGGGATGCGATCACTGTGGAGGCGGTTGTTACTAATACCGGTGCCGCAGCGGGACGCGAGGTGGTGCAGGTGTATGTGCAGGCGCCGCAGGGGGCGCTTGATAAGCCGGAGCGCGTGCTTGCCGGCTTTGCGAAGACCGGCGTGATCGCACCGGGAGAAAAAGAGACGGTGACGATCGTAATTCCAAAACGTACATATGCATCGTACGATGACAGCGGCGTAACCGGACACCGGGATTGTTTCCTGCTCGAGGAAGGATGCTACAATGTATATGTCGGATCGGACGTAAGAAGCGCAGATCTGGCAGGCGGCTATGAGCAGGCGTTTGAAGTGATCGAGCAGTTGGAAGAAGTGTGTGCTCCGGCAGAAACATATGAGCGAATGACAAGAGATGCGTCCGGAGCGCTTGTTTATAAAGCGGTTCCGAAGCGCCAGTTCGGACCGTATGACCGTATCGGGAAACCGGAAGAAATTCCGTATACCGGTGATCAGGGATACAAGCTCTCTGACGTGTATGACAAAAAGATTTCCATGGATGCGTTTATCGCGCAGTTATCGGATGATGAGCTGATCATGCTTTTTCGCGGAGAGGGAATGTCCAGCCCGAAGGTGACGGCGGGTACGGCCTCTGCATTCGGAGGACTGACGGATTCTCTTCGAGGATTCGGTATTCCTGCAACCTGCACAACGGACGGACCGAGCGGACTGCGCATGGACTGTGGAACAAAAGCCTTTTCGCTTCCGAACGGAACACTGATCGGCTGTTCGTTTGATCTGGATCTGACAAGAAAACTGTATGAGATGACAGGATATGAGCTTCGAAAGAACCGCGTGGATGCGCTGCTCGGACCGGGACTGAATATCCACAGAAGCCCGTTGAACGGACGCAACTTTGAGTACATTTCCGAGGATCCGCTTCTCACCGGTAAGATGGGAGCCGCGCAGATCATCGGTCTTGGTGTGGTTGGTTCGACCGGAACGATCAAGCATTTTGCAACGAACAATCAGGAGGCAAAGCGCCGCGAGGTGGAGGCTGTCGTGTCGGTTCGTGCGCTGCGCGAAATCTATCTGAAGGGATTCGAGATCTCGGTGAAGGAAGGACATGCGCGAAGCGTTATGACAACCTACGGACCGCTCAACGGTATGTGGACTTCCGCAATGTATGATCTGAATACGATCGTGCTCCGCAAAGACTGGGGCTTTGAGGGAATCGTGATGACGGACTGGTGGGCAGCCGCAAATGATGAAGGGGTCCGCTCTGACATCAGGAACCGCGCACCGATGGTCGAGGCACAGAACGATCTGTACATGGTAACACCGGACTGCTCGGATCAGACGCAGGATAATGTGAAGGAGTCTCTTGCAAACGGACGTATTACAAGAGGACAGCTGCAGCGCAATGCGCGCAATATTTTCAGCTTTATCCTGCAGTCGCCGGCGCTGCTCTATGAGATGAACCGGATCTCGGAGGAGGAGATCGCCGATGCGAAAGCGGACAATGAGGATGACATTGATTACAGCAATATTGTATACTATAAAGCGGATGAGAACGGTGATGTGATCATTCCGGGGCAGGAGTGGAATACCGAGCAGGGACAATCGGTTGTGTTTGGTATTGATGCAAAGATGGCGGAATACGATCTTGAGATCGTATCGCGCTCACCACTCGATGATCTGGCGCAGATGCCGATCTCCGTATTTTATGATAATGCGCTCAAGGAGATGATCACACTTCGCGGTTCAAGAGGAGAGTGGGAGACAACCGTCCGCGATTTTGGCGGAATTTTAGGAAAGAATCATTATATCAAGATTTTCTTCGGGACAACGGGACTGGAAATTGACCATATCGCGCTGCGTCACAGAAAAGATCTTGAAATGCCATTTTAGGAGTCAGGCGAAAGATTATGAAGGTATTGCGGGTTAAACAGGGGGAAATTGTAGCAAAGCGACAGGATAAGGTGATGGAATGGTATCTCATTCAGGAGGGCGCTGTCATCCGCCAGTTCGCGTTTGCGGAAATTGAGATGAAGCGGAATTCCATTATCGGAATTCTGGAGAATGAATGGTTTGCGTGCGATTACGTGGCGCGGGAGGATACGGTGCTGATCGTGATCCCGTGTAAGAATGCCGCGGATTTGCACCAAATCTTATCGGAACATGAGAATTTCCGGCCGATCTTTCTTCGGACGGCGATCGAGCAGCGCCATCAGGCACTGTTTCTGTATTCGAGTCTGCAGAAAAAGGCGGAGCTGTTGCACCGCATCACGGAGACATTTTACAGTGATTACAAGAATGCGTGCAGCAATCTGCTGATGGATGAGCAGGATTTTACGCGCATCGAGAATTTTGAGGCGCTCAATATGCAGCACCGCGCGGAGAACTGGGAGATCAGCAACAGTAACAGCCTTGTCAAAAACTATCTGAAAGAATATATGCAGCTGATGATCAAGGATGACAATCTGTGTGTCGGAGCAATCATGGAGGCAGCTGCGCAGATGCGCCGCGTGACGCAGGGAATCGGTGAGCTGGTGACCTATCTGCTGTACAACCGCGATATCCTCTATGCGGATTCGCAGGATGACATCTTTCATCTGTATTTTGGTCTTGCGGTGGAACTGTCCGCGAAGGACCGCGATATCACGGAGATGAGAAAGCAGATGCTGGCGATCGCGAAAGTGATGGAACAGCTCGGCATCTACGAACAGAAGCAGCTTGCAAAATGCAAAGAACTGTGTGAGGAACACAATTTTGAGACGGATGCAAGCGGAAGAATCCGCGTGTCGCGCGAGGATTGTGTCGCCCGTATTATGGAGTATGCCGGATACGATGATGAGGCGATCGGCGCATACAAGGATGTGCTGGCACAGTATCGGGATCTGCCGGATCGTCTGTCTTCGGACAACGATGTGCGCAGGATCCGCAAAGAAATCACGGCGCGATTCTATGAGATCTATGAGAGAGCGTTTCTGCGCTCGACGGAGGATCTGATGCGGCCGTCGCCGGTGATTTCCATGTTTTTAAATTTCGGATTTATGGATGTGGAACTGCTCGGTGAGGAGCGCACGAATACACTTTACAATCTGGTTGACTCACTGGGACTTTTTCATTCGGATCATATTTTTACGATCTATGACTGGCTGCTTTTGATCTATCAGGGAAGAAAAGAGCCGTCCCGCAACGAGTTTGATCTCGATTATAACGGTTATCTGCAGGATTTAAAGCGACAGGGCGAGATCACGGATTCTCAGATGGCGAAGCTGAAGGAAGATCCGAAGGCAAAGGTGGAGTTCGAGATCCGAAATCTCTTTACGTCCGGTCACCGTGTGACGAGCGGAAGAGTGACTACGTTCTGTCCGGTGCTCTCCTCGGATGAGTTTATCAACACGATCGAGAAGATGGCTGTGACGGCAGAGCGTGTGGAGAGCGCGATCAATAAGATCCGTTGTCTGGATTATTCTGTTTTATACCGCGAGGTGATGTTTTCGGATCCTGCGCACGGCATCAATCAGGAGTGGATGATGCATGAGGTGCTTCCGGATGTGATCCTGATGCCGGATGCGGGCACGCGTGCGGTCATGTGGCAGGAGACGGTCGGAGCGAAGAGCAATACACCGGCGCGTTTTCTGTTCCCGATGTTTACCGCGGTAGATCTCGACGAGCTGATGGTGGAGACGATGGGACGCTACCGCTGGGAGATCTGCAGAAGAATCCAGGGTGTGTACTGGAACGATATCAGGGAGCGCTCTCTTACTTCCGAGTATTGCGATTACATACAGTTTTACCGTAAGAACACGGATCTGTCGGCGGATGCCAAGGACAAGATCAAGACGGTGCTTTCGCGTGCGCGAAACAGTTACCGCGAAGTGTTTGTCAAGGATTATCAGAGCTGGATGAAGTACGAGTCGGCAGGAAGTTTCCGACTGAACAAGGTTGCCAGAGAGATCATGGTGCGCTACTGTCCGTTCGCCAAGGATATCCGGCAAAATCTGATGCAGAATCCGCAGTATCAGAATGTGTTCCGCAAGCTGGATGTGGAGAATGCAAGGAAGGTGCAGCGAATTACCGCAATGTACGACAAGTACGAGGCGGCAGGCGGCGAGATCACGCCTGAATTAAACGAGAATCTCAAATTTTATCAGATGTAGGAAGCTGAAGATTATGGTTACGATCGCACATATTCATACACCGTTTTCGGAAAAATTCGGAATCCCGCGCCAGAGCGGACTTGCCGCCTCGGCACAGGGAACGATCGTGATGGAACCGCAGTTCCGCAATCCGGATGCGTTCAAAGGCATCGAGGAATTTTCGCATCTGTGGCTTCTGTGGGAGTTTTCCAGGGCGAAACAGGATGTGTTCCATGCGACGGTCGCACCGCCGAGACTCGGGGGAAAGGAGCGCCGTGGCGTGTTTGCGACAAGATCGCCTTTTCGCCCGAATTCGATCGGACTATCCTGCGTGAAACTGGAGCAGGTGGCATACGATAAGGAATGCGGTCCGATGCTTACGGTGTCCGGCGTGGATCTGCTTGACGGGACGCCGATCTACGATATCAAGCCGTATCTGCCGTATGCGGATGCGCACCCGGAAGCGGTTGGCGGATTTGCGGATGCCCATGTGACGGATCGGATCGCGGTGGATTTTCCGCAGGAGCTTCTGTTGAAACTTCCGGAGGAGCTGCGTGCTGCGGCAATCGATGTGCTTGCGCAGGATCCGCGTGCGGCTTACAACAAAAAGCCGGATTATGTGTACGGTATGGCATTTGCCGGTTATGATATAAGGTTTGTGGTGCGGGACGGATGTCTTGCGGTGTGCGATGTGCTGCCGAGAGAAAAGGAAGATTTCTCGAAGGTCAAGTGAGTGGCAGGCGTACACTCTGCCCGAATATAAGGAATTGGCAGTGCATACTTGCAGACTGTCCGGGAAAGCCGTATAATGAATGATAGATTACAAAATAGATGTGAGGTATTCAGCATGAAGAAACTTGAAGAGTACATTAGAAGTATTCCGGATTTTCCGGAGAAAGGAATTATTTTCCGGGATGTCACCAGTATTTTAATGGATGCGGATGGATTAAAACTTTCCATCGATGAGCTTGCAAAATGCCTGGAAGGTTTGGATTTTGACGTGATCGCAGGTGCGGAGTCAAGAGGTTTCCTCTTTGGAATGCCACTTTCTTATCTGCTTCATAAACCGTTCGTTCCGATTCGCAAGAAAGGTAAACTTCCATGTGAGACCGTAGAGAAGACCTATGATCTTGAGTACGGTACCGCAACGATCGAGATCCACAAGGATGCGATCAAGCCGGGAGACAAGGTTGTGCTTCTTGACGACCTGATCGCAACAGGCGGAACGATGAAGGCAGCAGCAGAACTTGTGGAAGAACTCGGCGGAGAGGTCGTTGAGATGTTATTCCTGATCGAACTGGTTGACTTGAAGGGAAGAGAAGTTCTCTCCGATTACAAGGTGGATTCCGTTGTGCAGTTCGAGGGTGCTTAAAGAATAAAATCGAAATTTTGGATACATACTATCTCTAAATAGAATGCCGGTGGCGATCGGACGGATCGCGGCGGCAGGAAGGGAGAGATTTGTATGGACCAGCAGATTGGAAGAGGGAGTCTCTGTTTTTCAGAGGCTCCTTTTATTATTGGCACGGCATCCGTCGTGGGCACGAAGGAGGGAGAAGGACCACTCGCGGGTGAGTTCGACTGCATCGGTGAGGATGATAAGTTCGGGCAGGATACGTGGGAGGCGGCGGAGAGCAGCCTGCAGCAGGAGGCTTTGACACTTGCACTCGGGAAGGCGGGAAAGGATCCGAAGGATATGCGTTATCTGTTCGCAGGCGATCTTCTTGGACAGCTGATTGCATCCTCGTTCGGACTTAAGAATTTCGAAATCCCCCTGTTCGGTCTGTACGGAGCGTGTTCAACCTGCGGGGAGGCGCTTGCCCTCTCGGCGATGACGGTGGCTGCCGGATATGCAGATCATGTGGCAGCGGTGACTTCAAGCCACTTCGCAAGTGCGGAGAAGCAGTTCCGCTTTCCGCTTGAGTATGCAAATCAGCGTCCGGTCTCCGCAACATGGACGGTGACGGGAGCCGGCGCGTTTATTGTTGCGGCGGCAGGAAACGTAAAATCGTCTGTTGCTCCGATGGCGAGGATCGCGGCGGTGACGACCGGTAAGATCGTGGATTACGGCGTCAAGGATGCAATGAATATGGGCGCGGTCATGGCGCCGGCTGCGGCGGAGCTGATCGCACAGAATCTTACGGACTTTGATCGAAAGCCCGGGGATTACGACCGGATCGTAACCGGAGATTTAGGCGAGGTCGGACACGAGATCCTGCTTGATCTGTTGAAAGAGAAGGGCTTTGATCTGTCCGGCATACACGAGGATTGCGGTATGCTCATCTTTGATAACGAGAAGCAGGGCACCGGTTCCGGTGGATCGGGTTGCGGATGTGCGGCTTCGACACTTTCAGCGCATTTTCTTCCGAGACTGGCAAGTGGAGAGCTGAAACGGATCCTGTTTGTGCCGACCGGTGCGCTGATGTCCCCGGTGAGCTTTAATGAGGGACAGTCGATCCCGGGCATCGCTCACGGAATCGTACTGGAACATCCGGGTACGGAAGAATGCTGCAAAAAGGAGGAAAGACAGTAATGGATTATGTGATCGCATTTGTTGTGGGGGGTGTGATCTGTGCGCTGGCGCAGATTCTGATGGAAAAAACGAAGATGATGCCGGGACGTATCATGGTGCTTCTTGTATGTCTGGGGGCGGTACTCGGGGCGCTCGGCATCTACGAACCGTTTTTGCAGTGGGCGAAGGCGGGGGCGAGTGTGCCGCTTCTCGGTTTTGGAAACAACCTGTGGATGGGCGTGAAAGAGATGGTGGATGAGAAAGGTTTCATCGGCATTTTTCTCGGAGGATTCAAAAACTGTGCACTGGGGCTTTGCGCGGCGCTTGTTTTCTCCTATATTGCCTCACTGATCTGCCAGCCGAAGATGAAGAAGCATTGACAGCTGCAAAAAGAAGGTGCTATCATGAACAAAGTTCATAAAATAAGCAGATGACAGGACAGATGGAAGCGATAGCATGCGACAGAAAGTAACTTCAAGAGAAAAAATTTTGGATGCGGCGATGGAGATCGCCATCCGCGAGGGTGTGGATCATGTCAGTATCCGTAAGCTTGCGCGAAGCTGCGGGATCGGACTCGGATCGATGTACAATTATTATCCGGATAAGGAGGCTTTGATCCGTGCGGTGTCGGAGACCTTCTGGGATCGTATCTTAAGAGATCAGGACAAACTGTATCGAAAAGGAATCGGTTTTACGATGTTTCTGGAGCAGTACTACGGATTTCTGTACGGCAGACTCGCGCAGTACGATACGAGCTGGCTGTCACAGATCAACCGGGAATCGGCGCAGCGGAAAGCAGCGATCACGCTTCTTCGGGAAGTGCTTGATCAGGATGCGCGCGTTAATCCGACCATCTGGAATATGGAGCTGAATCAGGATGCGTTTGTGGAATATGTGTTTGTCAATCTGATGGCGCTGCTTCAGGCGGGAGAGAAACACTGTCGCTTTTTCCTGTTTTTGCTTGAGCATTTGCTGTATGACGCATAAATTTCAAAAATCATGTCATACTATCTCCTGTAAGATAGAAAAAGGAGATAAAAAAGATGAAGAAATTAAAGGTTATGATGATGTGCTGTCTGTTGATCGGATGTGTCGGAATGTTTGCGGCATGTGGCGCAAATGACAACAATAATATGGACAACACACAGAACAACGCCGTGACCGATACCATGAACAACGGTAACAACAACGGCACGAACACCGACAACGGAACGAATAGCAACAACAATACCACCGGTGGCAATAACGTGAAGGACGATATGGACGATCTCGGCGATGATGTCAAGGATGTCGGAGATGGTATCGTGGATGGTGTTGAGGACGCCGGCGATGCGGTTGTTGATGGCGTGGATGATGTTGTGGACGACGTGGACGGCAACAATGCCGACAATGCGAACGGCGCGACCAATTCCAACAACAATGGTAACGGACGTTAGAAAGTGGCTTTACTTATGACAAGAGAGACGTATTGTAAGATGACTCAGCCGTTTCGGGATCAGCCGAAACGTGCTCAGTCATTACATATTGCAAATAAAATACTGACGGGGAGCGTGTTTCTGGCATATCCGATTCTCTTGATCGGATTGTTCTGCGTAAGGTCCGGGCATCTGCTTCGTGCGATTTTAGTGCCGCTCGACGGTTTTATCGCGGTCTCGGTGTTCCGGTATCTGGTGAACCGGAGACGCCCTTACGAGGCTTTTGAACTGCCACCCGTCATCCCGAAGGAGACTTCCGGCCGGTCGTTTCCAAGCCGTCATGTATTCTCGGCGGCGATCATCGCGTTCACATTTCTTGCGATCCCGCAGGTAATGTGGATCGGGATCGTGCTTCTTATGTGCACGGTGCTGCTTGCGGTCATCCGCGTGCTCTCCGGTGTGCATTATATCAGTGATGTGGTTGCTGCAAGCGTTATCGCAGCGGCGATTGCGCTCGTGTTTCTTCTATAGCAGAGACGGAACCCTCCATTGCGCGGAATGCGCGCGGTGTGAGGGTATATTTTTTCTTAAAAGAGCGATTGAAGTAGGAGAGATTGTCAAATCCGGTCTCCTCGGCGATCGCAAGGACGGTGGAGTCGGAACTCGTCAGAAGGCGCGCCGCCATCGTGAGCCGGTAATCTTTGAGATAATCGGTGAACGTTGTGCCCATCGTCTCTTTGAAGTAGCGCATAAAATGCGATTCCGAAAACTGCACCTCGGCAGCAATCTCGGCGATCGTGATCTTGTCCATATAATGATTCTCGATGTATTTGAGAATGATCTTCATCTTGTCGAGCGTCTTGCGGTTGCTGCTTTTCGTTCGCGCAGTGGTGCGGCAGCGGTTGCTTAACGTATAGAAGAACAGATAAAGCTGGCTTTTGATATAAAGCTCAAATCCAATCGGTTTTGTCTTGGAAATCTCGTCGCAGGCATCGATTCCGGCGATCACTTCGTTATAGTAGGAATCCTGCGGCGTGTATAGCGTCGGCACACTGAGCGTTCCGTGCAGAAGCGGCAGCAGAAATTCGGTCGCGGTCACATCGTTCTGGCGGGAGAGCAGCATGTTCGGGTGGAAGATGATATTCTCATATTCCATGCTTTCGCCCGGTTCCTGATAGATCGAGTGCAGCTGCCCGGGCAAGATCAGTACCATACAGGGACCGCTCACCGGATACTCCCGGAAATCGACGGTCAGATTGCCGCGTCCCTTCTTGATATAGACCAGTTCGACCTCATCGTGCCAGTGCAGCGGAACCGTGGTAAAGTCAAGAGGAATCGAGCACAGATACGTGTTGTACGGAAAGATGATGTCCGCATGTGTAACATTTTCATGATAATTTTCATACTCTAATATATTCATACTGTGAGCATAGCAGAAAAAATTCCCTAAGTAAAGAAAAATGATAGAATAGTACAGGTTTTATGGCGGATATGACAAGATTCAGAGAGTGGGAGTGCGTATACTTGAATCATACTTAATGAGCTGATGTTCAAATTGGGAGGAAAACAACAATGACATTATCAAAGGCTGTATCACGAAAGTACAATAAAACAATTGAAAAATGCAGTAATGAAGAAATTTATATTGCTTTACTTGAGATGACCAAGCAGATGGCAGAAGATAAGGTGAGCAACGAAGGCAGAAAGAAATTGTATTATATTTCCGCAGAGTTTTTGATCGGAAAACTTCTTTCTAACAACCTGATCAACCTCGGCATCTACGATCAGGTACGCTCCGAGCTTGAGGCATCCGGCAAGAGCCTTGCTGAGATCGAGGAGATCGAGCTTGAGCCGTCACTCGGCAACGGCGGACTCGGACGTCTGGCCGCATGCTTCCTGGATTCCATCGCAACACTCGGGCTCAACGGAGACGGTGTAGGACTCAATTATCATTATGGCCTTTTTAAACAGGTATTTGATCATAATTTACAGAAAGAGACTCCAAATCCATGGATTACAGATGAGAGCTGGCTGACAAAGACCGACATCACGTATCCGGTACAGTTCGGCGGATTTACCGTACAGTCGAGACTGTATGACATCGATGTGATCGGTTACAACAACCGCACAACAAAGCTTCACCTGTTTGATATCGAGTCGGTTGATGAGAGTATCGTCGGTGACACGATCGACTTTAATAAAGAAGAGATCGAGAAGAACCTTACACTTTTCTTATATCCGGATGATTCCGATGATAAGGGACGCCTGCTCCGCGTTTACCAGCAGTATTTCATGGTAAGCAACGCTGCAAGACTGATCCTTGACGAGTCCGTGGCAAGAGGTTCAAACCTTCATGACCTTGCAGACTATGCAACTGTACAGATCAACGATACCCATCCTTCCATGGTGATTCCGGAGCTGATCCGTCAGCTTCAGGAGAGAGGAATCCTTATGGATGAGGCAATTGAGATCGTTGCAAAGGTATGTGCTTACACGAACCACACGATCCTTGCAGAGGCACTTGAAAAGTGGCCGATCGGATTCTTAGACAAGGCGGTTCCGCAGCTTATGCCGATCATCCGCGAGCTCGACAACCGTGTTCGCAGCAAAGTATCCGATGAGAGCACCTACATCATCAAAGACGGACTTGTGCATATGGCACATATGGATATCCACTACGGATATTCCGTAAACGGTGTTGCTTATCTGCATACCGAAATCTTGAAGAACACTGAGCTGAATAACTTCTATAAGTTATATCCGGAGAAGTTCAATAACAAGACAAACGGAATTACCTTCCGCCGCTGGCTGATGGCATGTAATCCGGAACTGTCCGCGCAGATCACAGAGTGGATCGGTGACGGTTGGAAGAAGGACGCAAACGAGCTTGAGAAGCTTGGCGTTCTGGCAAATGATGATGCGGCATTGGATAAACTTCTTAATATCAAAGCGGGTAAGAAGGCAGACTTAAAGAATTACTTAAAGCAGACACAGGGATTCGATTTCGATGAGAATTCCATCTTCGATATCCAGGTGAAACGTCTCCATGAGTATAAGAGACAGCAGATGAACGCACTGTATGTCATTCACAAATATTTCGAGATCAAGGCAGGCAAAAAGCCAACGACTCCGATCACCGTATTCTTTGGTGCTAAGGCGGCTCCGGCATACATCATTGCAAAGGATATCATTCACCTGATCCTCTGCCTGCAGCAGATCATCAACAATGATCCTGAGGTAAGCCCGTACCTGAAGGTATTCATGGTTGAAAACTACAACGTTACCATGGCGGAGAAAATGATCCCGGCCTGTGATATCTCTGAGCAGATCTCACTTGCTTCCAAGGAAGCTTCCGGAACCGGTAACATGAAGTTTATGTTAAACGGTGCGATCACTCTCGGAACCATGGACGGTGCAAACGTTGAGATCGCAGAGCTTGTCGGCAAAGACAATATCTATACATTCGGTGAGGATTCACAGACTGTTATTGACCGTTACGCAAGAGGCGATTACAGTTCAAGAAGCTACTACGACAGCAACGAGGACTTAAAGAGAGCTGTTGATTTCATCGTCAGCGACACTGTTAAGGCTGTCGGATGTAGCGAGAATCTCGAGCGTCTGTATCACGAACTGTTGAATAAGGACTGGTTTATGACATTCCCTGATTTCAATGAGTACGTTGAGACAAGAGAGAAGGCATACGCCGCATACGACGATCGTAAAGCATGGGCAAAGAAGATGATCACCAATATCAGCAAGGCTGGATTCTTCTCATCTGACAGAACGATCGCACAGTACAATAAGGACATTTGGAAACTTTCATAGTTTCTTAATGTAAATAGAGGAGAGTATTAGAAATAATCGAAAAATAAGCACAGAAGCGTGGATTCGCTTTTTGTGCTTTTTTTCGTATGTGCAATTTTTTTGAAAAGCGCCTGTTTATGGGAAAATATGAACAAAATTCAGGTTGGTTTTAAAATGTGGACACAAATTGTTCATAAATTATTGTGCATTTTGACATAAAAAAACCCCAAAAATACAAAACGATTAACAAAAATATGCAAAAAACAACAAATGAGTCCCATTACTATTTGAACAAAGCAAGGTATAATACATATATCAAGAGAAGAGATAAAGGGGGAAGAAAATAGTGGGAAAGAAAAATAACTCACCGGCCGCTGCCACGGGCAGGAAAAAGATGGCTGCGAGCACGAGTAAGACACTCATTCTTTTGACTATGGTATTACCGGGAGCTATCTGGTTCTTCTTACTTCGGTATTTACCGATGGCGGGAATTATCTTAGCATTCAAGGATTATAAGGTTTATCCAAAGAATCCTACATTCTGGAATAACCTGATGCATAGTAAGTGGGTAGGAATGCAGAACTTCAAGTTCTTGTTTGCAACCAATGATTCATTGATCTATATCAGAAATACAATCGGATATAACGCATTGTGGATCGCACTTGGTCTTGTTATCTCAGTTGCATTTGCAATTATCTTAAACGAGATCACACAGAAGTTTGTAGCGAAGACATATCAGACATTGATGTTCTTCCCGTACTTCTTAAGCTGGGTTGTAGCAAGTTACTTCGTATTGGCATTCCTTGATCCGACAAGAGGTCTTTTGACACATTGGATGTCAACACATGGAATGACACCGATCCAGTGGTACAGCGAGCCAAAGTATTGGCCGTACATATTGACAATCTGTAATGTTTGGAAGAATACAGGATATTCCGCAATCCTCTATCTGGCAGCTATCACAGGAATTGATGCTTCCCAGTATGAGGCAGCAAGTATCGATGGTGCTACAAAGTGGCAGCAGATCCGCTACGTAACACTTCCTCATTTGAGACCGATGATCAGTATCCTGTTGATCATGAACGTAGGTAAGATCTTCAACTCCGATTTCGGATTGTTCTACACAGTACCTTTGAACTCCGGTTCACTGTATTCCGTAACACAGGTTATCGATACTTATGTATACCGAGTTATGACGGCAACAAGTAACATCGGAATGAGTACCGCAGCCGGATTACTACAGAACCTGGTAGGCTTTATATGTATTGTTACGGCGAATAAGATCGTACAGAAGATCGATGAAGACAGCAGTCTGTTTTAGGAGGTAGGACATGAGAAGAAAGAGAGCAATCAATGCCGTAAGCAGACCTGTAGAATTGATTTTTCATATTATTATGATTTTGTTCTGCTTGCTGTGTATTGTACCATTCATATTTGTAGTAATTATTTCATTTTCATCACAGGACAGTATCCGTGCAATCGGTTATTCCTTTACACCGACGATCTGGTCCCTGGATGCATATGATTACATTTGGAAACTTGGTGATCAGCTTTGGAGATCCTTCTTCAACAGTTTCTTCATCACCGTTGTTGGAACATTATTCAGTTTGTTAGTAACGATCCTTTATTCGTACGCATTGTTCCGTCCGGATTTCAAGTATCGTAAAGTATTTACATTCTTCTGTTTCTTTACAATGATCTTCGGTGGTGGTCTTGCACCGACATACGTTGTATGTAAGACCGTATTGGGATTGAGTGACAGCTACGCAGCGATCATCGTCCCGATGCTCCTGAATCCGTTCAATATCATCGTAATGAGAACATTCTTCCAGAGTTCCGTACCTGGAGAACTGATCGATGCAGCAGCTATCGACGGAAGTGGTGAGTACAACACTTTGTTTAAGATCATTATCCCGATTTCAAAACCGGGTATCGCAACAGTAGGTCTTCTGACTGCTCTTGCTTACTGGAATGAGTGGTTCATCCCGATGCTCTACATCAAGGATGCCAAGTATATTCCGTTACAGTATCTGTTAATGCAGATGCAGACCAAGGTAGATTTCCTTGTAAAGAACAGCTCCATGATCGGAGCGGAAGCGGCGAACATTATGAGTTCTCTGCCACAGGATAGCCTTCGAATGGCACTCGTAGTAATCATCGTAGTACCGATCGCATTCGCTTATCCATTCTTCCAGAGATACATTATCTCCGGACTGACTATCGGTTCTGTAAAGGGCTAAATACAACTACATATTTTGAAACCATTTATCATGGTAGTTACGGCGTGGCCGTTCTACATAAAACACAATTTTCAAGGAGGGTTTTTAATGAAAAGGAAACTTGTATCAGGAATGCTCGTTGCAGCTATGCTTTTATCTATGACAGCTTGCGGCGGCGGAAATGCAGACAAACCAAGCTCAAACGGAGATACTTCAGCAGCAGATACTACTGCAGCAGAGGATCTTGAGCCAGTAACACTGAAAATGTACTTCCACGGAAGTAACGTAACCGATGATTCCGCAGTATTAGAGAAGGTGAATGAGTATCTTAAGGATAAGATCAATGTTACATTAGAGCCAATCTGGGGAACATGGGGTGATTTCGATCAGAACTCTGTACTTTCTCTTCAGGGTGGTGACGATGTAGATATTTACTTCACATGTTCTTGGAGTGCTGATGAGTACAACAAGTTCGCACGTGACGGATACTGGGTAAGACTTGACAACCCGGATAACAACCTTATCGAGAAGTATGCATCTGATCTGTGGAGCACACTTCCGGAAGTATTAACAAACGGTGCAACAATCAACGGATCTGACGGATACGGCGTATACGCAGTACCTGGATACAAAGATATCGCAACTCAGAACTGCTGGGATGTTAACATGACAAGAATGGAAGATCTCGGATATACCGATGATGATGTTCAGCATCTTGATTACTACAGTGATGAGTTCGCTGAGATGTTAAAGAAGGCAAAAGAGGCCGGCGGTGCTGACTTCTACCCACTGTTAGTTGAGGGTGCTGTATTAGAGCGTATGGTATGTAACTCAGCTATCGTAGTTGGTGACAGCGGAACAGGTAACTTTATGTCATACTACATCAACCCAGACGATGTATCTCAGCCAGGCGCTTATGGCAACAAGATTCTTAACAAGTTTGCTACAGACGAGTTCAAGAAGTTTGCTGAGAAGACTTATGAGTACTATCAGGCAGGATACATTGATCCGGCTATGGCAAATGCAAACCAGGCAAATGATACAAGAACTGCAAAACAGTTGACAGGCGAGTACTTAATCGGAACACAGTCTTACTCATTAGGATATGAGCTTCAGGCTTCTCAGGAGCGTGGAATCAATGTTAAGATGGTTCCTTGTACCGACGCTTATGTTGATACAACATCTTCACAGGGTGCTATGATGGCTATCTCTACAGCTTCTAAGAACCCGGAGAGAGCTATGATGTTCCTGAACTTACTGAACACAGATTCTACTCTTATGACACTTCTCAACTATGGTGTTGAAGGCGTTCACTACGAGTTAGAGGATGGTCTTGTTAAGTTCACAGACAAGAGAGCAGATTACCAGCCATGGACCAATGGTATGGGTAACGTAACAATCCTTACACCAACCGCTGATCAGGGTGCTGATTTCTGGGATACATTCAAGGATTACTACGGAAATGCTAAGGAAATCCCGATCTTAGGATATGCTTATGATCCTACAAACTGTGAGACTCAGATGGGATCTTGCGCAAACGTTGTAGCTGAGTACATGCTTCCGCTTTGCACAGGTGCTGTAAACCCAGACGAGAAGATTCCTGAGTTCCTTAAGAAACTCGAGGATGCTGGTATCAACGATGTTATCGATGATGCTAACGCTCAGTTAGACAGCTTCATGGCTGAGAAGAGCAAATAATTGAGATTTAACAAGTAAACAAAATACTTCAATCGTGCAGCCGGCTTGTTATGAGCCGGCTGTATGATACTATTGGAAAGAAAAATTATGATCATCAGAAAAATCAAACCGGAAGAATTAAAGAGAACAAAAGAATTGTTTGCAACGGCTTTTGAGTTTACATACGACAATGAAGACGATGCAATGAAGGTATATGAGGACTGTATTGGCAATCCAAAGTCGCGAGAGGATGAGGACCCTCTCAACAAATATGCAGCATTTGAAGACGATGATAAGACGATGACAAGCTGCATCTATCTTACGTCCTACGAGATGAATTTCGATGGAGCACGTAAGAAGATGGCCGGTGTCGGCGGCGTATCCTCGCTTCCGCAGTACCGCAGACATGGCGGGATCCGGAAATGTTTTGAAGCGCTGCTTCCGGATATCTATAAGGAAGGTGTGGATTTCGCGTACCTGTATCCTTTCTCGAGTGTATATTACCGGAAATTCGGCTTTGAGATGGGATGTTTCGGAAAACAGTGCAATTACCTGTTGTCCATGATTCCGAAATTTGACTTGCAGGGTGGCTGCTGTGTCATGGTGGATGAGTCGAACCGGGAGGAAGTATTTGCCGATATTCAGGCATTATACGAAATCTGGGAGAAGAAGTACAATGGCATGATTCATAATGAGACACATGAATATGCGTTTGCAACGAAGGCAAATCCATACAAGGACCAGAAGTTCACTTATATTTATTATCGAAGTGATAAGACACCGCTTGCCTACTTCACAATCCATAAGGAGAAGCGTGACGAGGGACAGATCGTGATCTGTGACCGTCTTGTTTATCTGGGTAAGGAAGGTATGCAGGGATTTTTAACACTGGTGAAGTCGATGGCGAGCGATCATGTGCGCGTTCTGTATACGATCCCGGCTTGCGAGACGATGGAATTTCTGGTGAAAGAGTGGTCACTCGGTGTGTACGCAGAGAGTCTTCTACCTCTTGGCATGGTGCGTGTTGTCAATGTTACACATGCGCTTAAGGATGCAAAGTATATTGGATCCGGCAGGTTTGTGATCGGAATGTCCGATGCACAGATTGCAGATAATAACGGTAATTTTGAAGTTGTCTTTGAGAATGGAAAAGCAGTTTCCGTGACGAAAGTTGCGGATGATGTGACACCACAGATCCGCATGGATATACCGGCATTTTCACATGGTATCTTCCGCGGATTCCGGCAGGGGGAAGTGTCGGACTACGATGGTATCGAGATCTTAGATGAGGACATTGTTTCAGGCAGACTCATCGATCAGATTTTCTATCCGAAGAACAATTTCTTAATGGAATATTTTTAAAATTATTTTTATAATAGTTTTGAGAAGTAGAAAACAAGGTTGCTATACGAGGAGGGCAGCCTTGTTTTTTTATGTCATGAATCTGCTATAAAAACAGAGTATCTGATATGCACAAATAAACAGAAACGCTAAAATAAGCATAATAAAGATTGATATGGAGGCATCACATGAATTTTGGATATTTTGATGATGAAAGAAAAGAATATGTAATCACCAGACCGGATACCCCGGCACCTTGGGCAAATTATCTTGGATCTCCGGAGTATGGGGCTTTGATCTCGAACAATGCGGGGGGATACAGTTTTGCAAAATCCGGAGCAAACGGACGTATTTTGCGTTATGTTTTTAACCAGTTTGACCAGCCGGGAAGGTATATGTATATCAGAGATAATGCATCGAAGGACTACTGGTCGGCATCGTGGCAGCCGGTTGGCAAGGACTTAAATGAATATAAGAGTGAATGTCATCATGGTACCGCATATACAAAAATGACGGCAGATTACAGTGGTATTTATTCCGAGGCATTATATTATGTGCCGCTGGATCAGACCTATGAAGTATGGAATCTGAAAGTGACCAATCGATCGGATGCCGAACGAGAACTGACCGTCACAGGATACGCTGAGTTTACGAATAACAATAACTATGAGCAGGATCAGGTAAACTTACAGTATTCACAGTTTATTACACGCACGGAATTTGAAGGCGACCGTATCCGCCACATCATTCATGGAAACCTTGACTGGGTTACCGAAGGTAATGAGGTGGACAATAAGGATGTGATCTCACGCATCTTCGCATTGGTTGGTGCGCATGTTGATTCTTACTGTGGCGACAAAGAGGCATTTCTGGGAAGATACCGCGAGTATCGCAATCCGATCGGTGTTGAGGAAGGAAAACTTTCCGGAGAGATGTGCTACAACGAAAACGGATGCGGTGCGTTATCCACCGTTATGACTTTAAATCCCGGTGAAACCAAAGAGATCGCATTTATTGTCGGAATGAAGGATAAGAAGGAAGCGGATGCAATCGTTGCCCGTTATAGTGATGTGACAAAGCAGTGCTGTAACGAGTTGAACGAGCTAATTGATTACTGGCACGGACAGTTGAACCATTTTCAGGTTAAGACGCCGAGTAAAGAATTTGACAGCATGATCAATACATGGAATGCATATAACTGTTTCATGACCTTTATCTGGTCGCGTGCAGCGTCGTTTTTCTACTGTGGACTTCGAAACGGGTATGGATATCGTGATACGGTTCAGGATATTCAGGGTGTGATCCATCTTGCTCCGGAGATGGCTTTGGAGAAGATACGTTTTATGTTATCGGCACAGGTTGACAATGGCGGCGGACTTCCGCTTGTCAAGTTCACGCATAATGCCGGTCATGAGGATACACCGGATGACGCTTCCTATGTGAAAGAGACCGGTCATC
Source organism: uncultured Agathobacter sp. (assembly GCA_934358675.1). GTDB lineage: Bacteria > Bacillota > Clostridia > Lachnospirales > Lachnospiraceae > Roseburia. The sequence continues at coordinate 78,536 of CAKRKX010000001.1, forward strand.
CGGCATACCGCGCGGATGATGCGTTATGGCTTTTCCCGACAGTATACAAGTATATTGCGGAATCCGGAAATCTTGCCTTTATCGATGAGGTGATCCCGTTTGCAAATAAAGATGAAGGAACGGTATATGAGCATCTGAAACGTGCGATTGACTTCTCCATGAAGCATCTGGGACCACATAAGCTGCCGGCAGGTCTGTACGCAGATTGGAATGACTGTCTCCGTCTCGGAAAAGACGGCGAATCCACTTTCGTTGCGTTACAGTTTTATTATGCAATGTCCATTTTGAAATTGTTTGCAGCGTATAAAAATGATCAGCATTATATCGATTATCTGGATGAGGAACAGGATAAACTTGGAACGCTGATCAATAATCTCTGCTGGAATGAGGACCGTTATATCCGTGGCTTTACGGAGCAGGGAGATGTCATCGGAAAGAGAACCGATCCGGAAGCAAACATGTGGTTAAATCCGCAGAGCTGGTCGGTAATCAGTGGGCTTGCAACGGAGCGGCAGGCAGAGCTGGCGATGGAGAACGTATATAAGAGGCTGAATACGGGGTATGGAGCAATCCTGATGGATCCTCCGTATCATCTTCATGCATTTGACGGAGCGCTTGCTGTCATCTACAATCCGGGTTCAAAGGAGAATGCGGGAATTTTCTCCCAGACACAGGGCTGGCTGATCCTCGCAGAGGCATTGATGGGACACGGTGACCGGGCATTTATGTATTTTACGGAAAATGCGCCATCCGCACAGAATGACCGTGCAGAGATCCGTAAGCTTGAGCCGTACTGTTATGGACAGTTTACGGAAGGCAAGGACAGCCCTCATTTCGGACGTTCCCATGTGCATTGGCTGACCGGAACCGCATCTACCGTGATGGTAGGATGTGTAGAGGGAATCCTTGGAATGCGACCGGATTTCTACGGACTGCGTATCGCTCCTTCCATTCCGAAGTCATGGGACGGATTTACCGTCGAAAAGGATTTCCGCGGAAAGCACCTTCATATTGAAGTTGTGAATCCGGATCACAGAGAGTGCGGATGTACGAAGCTTACAGTAAATGGTGAAGTGATGGATGATAATTATATTCCGGTGGAAAAGATGACAGATGATACCAGCATCAAGCTGTATATGTAGGTTGTTTTCTTTGTAAAACAGGATGGATGAACATGATAAAGGAGTTCTCAGAATGAAAAACAGATTAGAATTTACCGGAAAAAATGGTGAATTTCGAATTACACATTTAAAGCAGCAGCATGAACTTAATTTTCCGGTAGCAAATGAAGAGGGAATCAAGAGCAGTGTCACACAGAATTTCGGCGGAGATTGTAAGCTGGATCAGAATCATTTTCTGCTGGAGCCGGTGAGCATTGAAAATCTGCATAACAACCGCAGCACCAGAAATATCTGGTGCACGGTTGACGGTGACAAAAGCTACTCACTGACCGGAGCATCTGCACAGTGCGAGTATGAACGATTTATTGGAAAAGAAGAGAATGCTGAACTGAATGCGGGATTTATGTGGCAGGAAGTGAAGCGTACGATCGGGGAAGCTGAACTGGAAGCGACTGTCCGCATTTTTGCACCGCTTGGTTTTACGGCGGAAGTGATGCAGGTAAAAGTGACAAACAAAAGCAACCATGCAAGAAAAATTGCAGTTACACCGGCAATTCCTTTATACGGAAGAAGCGCGGATAATTTAAGAGACCACAGACATGTTACTTCCCTGTTACACCGCATAGAAACAATGAAAAACGGAATCTGCTGTAAGCCGGTTCTTTCTTTTGACGAGCGTGGACATCAGAGAAACGATATGATTTACTATGTTCTCGGAAGTGATGAAAACGGAGCAGATCCGGAACGCTTTTTCCCAACTGTAGAGTCTTTTATCGGAGAAAACGGGTCTTTTATCGCACCGGAAGCAATCTCCGGTAAAAAGAAGGGGTGTAAAGCCGGAGAGAAATTTGATGGAAAAGAAGCTGTGGGCGCGTTTTCTTTCCGCGAAGTGACGCTGGAACCGGGAGAAACAAGGGAATACATAATCGTAAGCGGAATGACGGAAGATAAGCGTGAAATCACAAGAACTTGCGAAGCATTCCGCACAAAGGAACAGGCGGATGATGCGTTTGCCAAGGCAAAGAAGTATTGGAATGATCTGGTCAATATTTCCTTTGAAACAGGAAATCCGAGTGAGGATAGCTATCTGAAATGGATCTGTTTCCAGCCGATTCTTCGAAGAATCTATGGATGTTCCTTCCTCCCGTATCATGATTACGGAAGAGGCGGAAGAGGATGGAGAGATTTATGGCAGGATTGCCTTTCGCTGCTGATCCTGGATCCGAAGGAGGTCCGTTCCATGATCCTTAACAGTTTTGAGGGTGTGCGGTTTGACGGAACCAACGCCACGATCATCGGAAACAGACCGGGCGAGTTTGTTGCGGATCGAAACAACATTACCAGAGTATGGATGGATCATGCGTTCTGGCCGTTTGTTACAACAAAGTTATACCTGAATCAGACCGGGGATCTGGAGATTTTAAAAGAAAAGATTCCGTATTTTAAGGATCCACAGGTGTGCCGCGGAAATGAGAAGGATACACGGTGGAATGTGGATTACGGAATGCGCCAGAAGACAGAGGACGGCGCGGTCTACGAAGGAACCGTTCTGGAACACTTATTACTGCAGAATCTTTGCGCATTCTATGAGGCGGGAGAGCACGGTGCAATCCGTCTTCGCGGAGCCGACTGGAATGATGCTTTGGATATGGCAGACAAGCGTGGCGAGAGTGTTGCATTCACCTGCGCATATATCGGTAATCTGCGCAATCTTGCAGATACGTTGGAAATATATAAAAGCAGATGTCATGAAAATGATATTGTGATGGCAAAGGAGATGGAAATCCTTATTTCACAAAATGCAGCCGATTACGATTCGGTGCAGAAGAGAAACGCGGTGTTAAGCGAATATGCGAAGTGTTGCGTACATAATATCAGCGGAGAGCAGATTCACGTGGATATCGATGCGCTTGTTAAGGATCTGCGGGAAAAAGCGGATTGGTATGCTTCCTTTATCCAAAAGAATGAGTGGGTAACAGATGGCAAGGGCAAGGGCTGGTTCAACGGATATTACGACAATTCGGGAAGACAGGTGGAAGGCGTTGTTGATGGTAATGTCCGAATGATGCTCACCGGCCAGGTATTTTCGATTATGGGAAATGTCGCGGATGATGCACAGGTTTCGGCAATCACAGAGAGTGCAGATGTTTACTTATATAAGAAAGAAATCGGCGGATACCGCCTGAACACGGACTTCAAAGAGGAAAAATTTGACCTCGGAAGAATGTTCGGATTTGCATACGGAGAAAAGGAAAATGGTGCGGTGTTCTCCCACATGACCGTGATGTATGCGAATGCGCTCTATCAGCGTGGTTTTGTCAAAGAAGGATATAAGGCGTTGTATACATTGCTCGGTCAGGCGATGGATACCGGGACAAGCCGTATGTATCCGGGACTTCCGGAATATTTCGATGCACAGGGAAAGGGAAAGTATCCGTATCTGACAGGTGCAGCAAGCTGGTATATGATGACGGTTGTTACACAAATCTATGGTTTCCGCGGATTATGGGGAGATCTTATGATCGCACCAAAGATTCTTTTGGAGCAGTTTGATACGGAGGGAAATTTCTCTGCCGAGATTCCGTTTCACGGACAGACATTCTCTGTCGTATATCAGAATCCGGATCACAGGGAATACGGTGATTACCGTATCAGCGAACTCTGGATTGACGGTATCCTTTACGAAGAAACCGAGCAGGAACGTGTATGCATCCCGTTTTCGGTATTTGAGGGAACGGGTACACACACGATCCGGGTTGTCTTAAAATAAGCATTACCAGTTGCTTTTGTATTTGGAACTTCGGTATTGCTTCGGTGTGATGCCGACATAATGTTCAAATGTCTGAATAAAATGGCTTTGCGATGAGAATGACAAATAGTTGGCAATCTCAACGTATGTAAAATCGGAAAAGCGCAGCAGGTTCTGTGCTTTTTCGATTTTTTTTTCGCGGATATAATCACTGATCGATACACCGAGATTCTGCTTGAAAAGCCTTGAAAGATAACTTGGAGAGAGCGAGGTGTATTCGGCGAGCTCCTCCACGGTGATGCGCGAACTGATGTGCGCGTATATATAATCGATGCATTGGGCAATCGGTTTGGATAATGCGGCATTTTTCTGCAAAAGGCGCATTTTACCGGTGAAATCCAAAGCCATCACATCGTGCAGCTCAGAAATCTCTTTCGTGGACTTGCAGGTATCCATATGCAGTATATAGAAATCGCTCAGCCGGTAAGCCTGTTCTGTTTCCATGCCTCCGTCAATACAGTAACGGGTTATGAGCGCAACAGTGATTACAAAATGATACTTTAAATTGGTCAGAGAATTCTTTGATAGAATACCCATACCTTCCGGGTTGGAAAAAGCCTCTTCCTGGCAGTTCTTTTGTACAAATTCAATGTTTCCGCCTTTCACTGCTTGGAAAAAAGAATATTCTTCGGATAAGGAGCGGTGCTTGATGTCCGAGTCACTGTTTTGTAATTCTTCTTTATACCATTGTGTTTTGAGCATAAGGGTCTCCTTTATCGTTACGGTTAAGTTATCGTTTCGTTAAATTATTGGTTTGAAAATAAATCATCTTGCTGTTATTAATTATGTCATGATTTTGATATATTTGCAAGAAATATTGTATTCGACAGGAAACGGAAAGCCTATAATAAGACCATGCTAAGGCAGTAAATCATAAGGAGGAAAAATACTATGAAAAAGAAAGTTGTAAGCGCATTATTATGTGCAACCATGCTGACGGGAATGCTTGTCGGATGTGGTGGAAAGAACACAGATTCCAACACGACCGATACCACTGCAGCAGATGCAGTTACCGAGGCAGCAACACAGGCAGCTGATGATGGAAAGGTTTTAAACATTTATTGCTGGAATGAGGAGTTCAAGAGCCGTATTACCGCTCACTATCCTGGATATGAGGAAGTAGATGCTACACATGGCAAGATCGGCGATGTTGATGTTGCATGGAACATTACACCAAACGATGACAACGCTTACCAGAACAACCTGGATCAGACATTACTGAATCAGGAGAGCGCAGCTGCAGATGACAAGATTGATCTCTTCCTTGTTGAGGCAGATTACGCATTAAAGTATGTTGATACAGATTACACAATGCCGATCAAGGATCTCGGAATTACCGATGAGGATCTCTCTAAGCAGTATCAGTATACACAGGATATCGTTACAGATTCTAACGGAGTGTTAAAAGGTGTTTCATGGCAGGGCTGCCCGGGCGTTCTCTTCTACAACAGAGATGCAGCTAAGGAAGTTCTCGGAACCGATGATCCTGCAGAGGTTCAGAACTACGTAAGTGATTGGGATACGTTCAATGAGACAGCAAAGAAGATGAAAGATGCCGGATACAAGATGACATCTTCCGTAAATGATACTTACCGTGTATATTCAAATAATGTAACTTCCAAGTGGGTAAACGATGGAAAGATCACCATTGATGACAACATCATGAAGTGGGTAGATGACTCTAAGGCACTTGTAGATGCCGGTGAGACAGGAACACATGATATGTGGTCGGATGACTGGTCAAAGGGATTCTATCCGGACGGAAAAGTATTCTGCTACTTTGGACCTGCATGGTTAGTAAACTTCTCAATGGCTGCTGATACAGAAGGATCGATCGGTTACAACGGTGGCTGGGGCGCAGCTGAAGGACCTCAGGGCTTCTATTGGGGCGGTACCTGGATCTGTGCTGCCAATGGAACAGATAATACCGGTCTTGTTAAAGATATCATTCTTAAGATGACAACCGACGACGATATCATGAAAGACATCGTTGTGGATGATGATGATTTCGTAAACAACAACAAAGTTATGAACGGACTGGCAGACGGAACGATCATGGGCAAGGATGATAAGCCATACGAGAGCAAGATCCTTGGCGGACAGAACCCGCTCGAGATGTACTGCGCAGGTGTATCAAAGCTTGATTTAAGCAACCTTTGTGCATACGATCAGGGATGTAACGAAGAGTTCCAGCATGCAATGAAGAACTACTTCGAAGGCAAGGCTACAAAGGATGAGGCACTTGATCTCTTCTACAAGGCTGTTGTTGAAAAATATCCGGAATTAACATACTAATTTAAGCGTACAAACATGCTTGGTGCAGACAGGCACATGAGCAAAAACGACCGTGCCAGCCACGTGCTGTGGCGGCACGGTCATTAAAATTTTGATTCTGTTTTCATAATTAATAAGATGCGTAACAAAAACATACCAGTTGGGAGGTAAGTTTTATGAAGAAAAATGGCGGAGGCAAGGTTGTCAGATACAACAAATGGGGATATATCTTTTTGATTCCTTTTATTGTTGTATTTGTCGTATTTCAGCTGGTACCGTTAGTAAATACAATTTATAACAGTTTTTTTGAAAATTACATGTCTGGTCTGACACAGGTTGGACCAAGATTTGTTGGATTAGATAATTATAAGGCGCTTTTTAGCAGCGGTGACATATGGGTTTATTTTAAGAATACGATGGTGCTCTGGATCATGTGTTTTATCCCACAGATTTTTCTCTCCCTTCTGTTGGGAGCATGGTTTTCGGATGTACAGCTCCGATTAAAAGGAGCAAGATTCTTCAAGACGGTCATCTATCTGCCGAATTTGATCATGGCATCTGCATTTTCCATGTTGTTCTTCACGTTGTTCTCCGATGGAGGACCGATCAACTCGATTTTGATGCAGATCGGATTTATCTCTGAGCCTTATAAGTTTTTGTCACATGCCGGAAGTACCAGAGGATTGATCGCTCTCATGAACTGCCTGATGTGGTTCGGTAACACAACGATCCTTCTTATGGCAGGTATGATGGGAATTGATACTTCATTATTTGAAGCAGCGGAAGTGGATGGAGCCACTTCAACACAGGTGTTTTTCAAGATTACACTTCCGTTGCTTCGCCCTATCTTGGTTTATGTAATCATTACATCCCTGATCGGTGGACTTCAGCTTTTCGACGTTCCGCAGATCCTGACCAATGGTACCGGAGATCCGATGCGTTCAACCATGACACTGATCATGTATCTGAACAAGCATCTGTTCAGCAAGAACTACGGTATGGCCGGAGCATTGTCGGTGGTTCTGTTTATCCTTACGACCATCTTGAGTCTGGTTGTGTTTAAGGTGACAGGAAACGATAAGAGAAAGGGGTAATGAGCTATGGCAAAGATGAGTAAAGATACCAAAAAAGGCATGGGACTTCATGCGCGAAGAGTTCTCGCATACATTGTGCTGATTATTATTTCATTCTTCTGTCTGTTCTGGTTCTATGTCATGTTTATTAATGCAACCAGATCCAAAGGAGAATTAAAAGCCGGATTTACAGCTATCCCGAGTCATTACTTATTGACAAACTGGAAGAACCTTGTAAACGGAACACTTCCGATCTGGTCCGGTATGATCAACAGTCTGATCATTTCCGGATGCGCAGCAGTCCTTTGTACATACTTTTCAACGATGACCGCATATGCGATCCACGCGTATGAGTTTAAGTTAAAGAAATATATTTATCCGTTTATCCTGATGATCATGATGATTCCGACACAGGTTACCGCGCTTGGATTCATCAAACTCGTAAACGGAATGCATCTGATGGACAGCTTTATTCCGCTGATCATTCCATCCATCGCGTCTCCGGTTGTATTCTTCTACATGAAGCAGTACATGGAGAGTGCGTTACCGATGTCGCTGATCGAGGCAGCACGAATCGACGGAGCCGGTGAGTTCTACACCTACAACCGGATCGTTATGCCACTGATGAAGCCGGCGATCGCAGTACAGGCAATCTTCACATTTGTAAGCAACTGGAATAATTACTTTACTCCGGCATTGATCTTACACGATGATAAGAAGAAAACACTTCCGATCCTGATCGCACAGCTGCGTGCGGCGGACTGGCTGAAGTTTGATATGGGACAGGTTTATGTCATGATCACATTTTCCATCCTGCCTGTCATTATTGTATATTTGATTTTATCCAAGCACATTGTTCAGGGCATCGCTCTGGGAAGTGTGAAGGGATAAATATATAAAACAAGTAGCTTATTACTTGGAGCTCTCCCTAATTAAATAAGAGAAGTGGATTCGATAATGCTTGCATTACAGGAGCTGCTTCTCTTATTTTGTACACGGATCAGTAAATTTTGGAAAAATTATTCGTGATGTGTGGGGATACATTCCGGAAGCTGCAATTAAAAAGAAGGAGAAAGAAATTTATGAAGAAAGGGTTTTTCAAAAGGACAGGGGCTTTTGTGCTGGCGGCATCGCTTGCGGTAAGCATGGCACAGGTCCCGGTGTATGGGGCAGCAACCAATAAGAAAGCAAAGACTGTTACCGTAACAAATCAGAAGGAACTGAATAAAGCACTCAAAGTTGCGAAAGGTAAGAAGGCAATCTCAATTGTCATTAAGGCAAAAGCGTCAAAAGACGGTAAAGCAACCGCTATTAAGATTCCGAAGGGAAACTACAAAAATCTTACAATCACAGTAAAAGGGAATAAAGTAAAGATTACAAATAATGCAACGCTTAAGACGATCGTTTTGGATTGCAAAGGTGCTGTCTCCGTAGCGAATAACGGAAAAGTTACCAATGTAAATGTTAAGAATGCCAAAAGTGTAAATTTGACCGGAGATTCCCAAAAAGAAGTGAAACTGAACGTTTCTGCAAAGGATACTACGATTACAACCGAAATCAAGGTGAAGATTATCTGCTCCGGGGAAAATGAGAATGTCACCGTCAACAATAAGTCCGGTGCCACGATCAAGATTACCGATGCCGATGGCAATACCACAAAGGTAAAAGACGGACAGGAGCGTCAGGTCGAGATAAAGACTGATGACAAGAAAGATGATACAAAGGACGATCAGAACAAGACCGATGACAAGAAGGATGATACAAAGGACGATCAGAACAAGACCGATGATAAGAAGGATGACAACAATTCATCGGGCGGCTCTTCGTCTGGTGGGTCCGTTACTCCGGCTCCATCGGGTATGACGGAGGCTGATCTGTTCAAGCAGGGATATAAGCTTAAGTGGTCGGATGAATTCAACGGAACCGAGTTGAACCGCGAGGACTGGAACGTAGAAACGCATGAGCCGGGCTGGGTAAACAGTGAGTGGCAGGCATATGTTGATTCTACGGATAATATCAAGGTTCAGGATGGAAAGCTTCTCATTCAGCCTGTCAAAACAGAGAATGAGGATGGCACATACAGTTATACATCCGGTCGTGTGAATACACAGGGAAAACATGATTTCAAGTACGGTTATTTTGAGTGCCGCGCAAAGGTGCCGACCGGAAAAGGATATCTGCCGGCATTCTGGATGATGCCTACCGATGAGAATCTGTACGGTCAGTGGCCGAAGTGTGGAGAAATCGATATCATGGAGGTTATGGGACAGGAGACCAATAAGGCGTACGGAACGATCCATTACGGAGAGCCTCATGACCAGAGTCAGGGAACTTACTCTGTATCCACTGCAAATAACTTTGCGGACAGCTACCATACCTACGCGGTAGACTGGGAGCCGGGCAAGATTACATGGTATGTTGACGGCATCAAATATCATGAAGAGTCTGACTGGTTCTCTGCGAAAAGCGGACAGGGCACGGTTACTTATCCGGCACCGTTTGATCAGCCATTCTACATGATCTTAAACCTTGCGGTCGGCGGAAGCTGGGTCGGATATCCGGATGATTCCACAACTTATGAGGATCAACAGTTCGCAATCGATTATGTCAAAGTATATCAGAAGGATAGCTACGACGAGAATGTAGAAAAACCGGTCAAAAATGTAATCTTAAGAGATCCTGATGCGACAGGAAACTATATCAACAACGGCGATTTTTCTGTTACAGAAGATCTGACCGATGATGTGGACTGGAAATTCCTTACCGCGCAGGGGGGAGAAGGATCCGCAGAGATTAAAGATAAGCAGATTGTAATTTCTACCACAAAAGCCGGAAATGCGGATTACAGTATCCAGCTGGTACAGCCGAATGTGCCGCTGAAAAAAGGCGGAAAGTATAAAGTGACGTTTGATGCGTATGCAGATGAAGCACGCACGATGATCGCCGATATCTCCGGCCCGGATCACAACTACACACGTTATCTGAGTGATACAACCGTAAATTTAGGAACAGAGAAGCAAACCCACACCCTTGAATTTCAGATGACAAGTGACAGTGATGCCAATGGACGTCTTGAATTTAATCTGGGTAACACCGCTTCAACAGCAACCGTCTATATTTCCAATGTCCGTATTGTGGATAATGGATATGAGGAAATTGAGGAGGATACGACAAAGAAGGCGCTTGCAGATGGCAACTATGTCTACAACGGTTCATTCCAGGAAGGAACCGGAAGATTAGGATACTGGGAGATTAAAAATGATGCCAAAGCGGATATTTCCGTAACAAATCTGGAAGATGGCCGCCGCCTGAAAGTGAAAAGCAAGGCGGGAACAGCAGACGGAACTGTACTTGTCGGACAGAGTGATCTTGCGTTAGGGGCAGGTTCGGATTATGAACTCAGCTTTACGGCACAGGCAGATGAAGCGAAAACAATGACGGTTACCGTTGCGGGCGAGACATATACCTTTGATCTTACAACAGAAAAGAAGAATTACAGCAAAAAGATCAAGACTGCTGCGAACTTGCAGAATAAGAATATTTCCTTTGATCTGGGACTCGGCACAACCGTATATCTGGATGATGTCCGCATCGACGAGGATGCATTGATCAAGAACGGAAGCTTTAATGCAGGATTCTCAGGCTTCGAGGCATACTGCTACACACCTTCCAATGTGACTTATGTCGTAGATTCTTTAAATGAAAGCAATGCAGCGGATTTCACGATCAAGGATACCGGCGATCAGGATTGGCATATCCAGCTGAAACAGACCGGCGTAAATCTTGAGCAGGGACAGTGGTACCGTCTGTCCATGAAGATGAAATCTTCGATCGACCGAAAAGTCTCTTATGCATTACAGAGAGACGGAAGCGTTCATAAGGATGCAAATGGGAATGAGGACTGGACTCCGTATTGTCAGGAGACTGTTGATCTGACAAAGGAGTATCAGACATTCAGCAAAGACTTTCAGATGAAAGAGAATACCGATGATGGCACCATCTTTAATATTGCAATGGGTGCCGTTGGCGGAAAACAGATAAAGGAACAGCACCGTATCTGCATCGATGATATTGTGCTGGAAAAGATTGATGCACCGGAAGTAAAACCGGAAGAGGCAGGAAAAAATCTTTTAAAGAATCCGGATTTTTCCAAAGACACAGAGAATTGGGATATTTATGCAATTTCAAGTCCAGCAAGTGCGAAAGCAGAGGTCATTGACGGTGCTGTTACATATGATATTACAAATGTTGGGGGTGCTGATTGGAATGTTCAGTTGAAACAGGCGGGACTTACATTAGAAAAAGGATGTAAATATCGCATGAAATTTAAAGCGGTTTCGACTGCAGCAAGAACAATTAAAGTTGCTTTTTTGACGGATTCATATGATTGGTACGGTGGAACTGACATTAACCTTCCTGAAAACGACAACAAGGAAGTCGAATTCGAGTTTGAAGTGAGCAAGGATACTTGCAACGGAATAACATTCGTGGTTTCCATGGGGAAAATCGAGGGCGTTGAAACACCAGCATCCAAGATTGAATTAAGTAATTTTTCACTTGTTAAAGTTACAGAGTAATTTGAATAATGAGTAATTAACTAAGATTTAAGAGAACTCCATAAGTACCACACTTCATGGAGTTCTCTTAATATTTCAAATTTTATACAGATTTAACAGTTGATGATGCTTTTTAGGAGAGGGTATTTTATGTTAAAGAAAAAGATGAGTAAAGCAGTTAAGGGGTTGACTGCGATTGTACTGGCGGCTGCGTGCATGGTGAACACGGGGGTTACGACCTATGCAGCGAGCGGCTACGGCGGAGATTATTACGGCTTTGATCTGAATTATCATGAGTCTTCCAAGTGTGAGAAGGCGGACGGCTGGAGCAACGGCGATATGTTCCGCAACTGCACTTGGAGAGCCGGAAACGTGAATTTCAACGGCGGCAGGATGCAGCTTTCCATTACAAAGGATCCGTATGGAAACACGCCGTATGCCGGTGGAGAATATCGTTCCAAAGAATATTTCGGCTATGGGCGCTATGATGTCCGCATGAAACCGATTAAAAATGACGGCGTGGTTTCTTCCTTTTTCACCTACACCGGACCTTCGGACGGAACGAGATGGGATGAAATCGACATTGAATTTTTGGGAAAGAATACGACGCAGGTACAGTTCAACTATTATACGAACGGTGTGGGAAACCATGAGTATGTGTATAACCTTGGCTTTGACGCGTCGCAGTCGCTTCATACCTACAGCTTTATCTGGGAAAAAGGCAAGATTACCTGGTGTGTGGACGGTAAGGCGGTCTATACGGCAACGAAGGATATTCCTGTGACACCGGGCAAGATTATGATGAATGCGTGGCCGGGTGTCGGTGTGGATAGCTGGCTGAAGCCGTACAACGGAAGAACCGGTCTTGTCGCGGAGTATGATTGGGCATCGTACACCAGCCTCTCCAAATATTACGGAACAACAGGCGGTGGCAGCAATGCCGGATCTACACAAACGGATAACGGACTTGTGAACGGCAAAACATACTTTATCAATTCGAAATTGAACAGTAAATGTCTGGATATTGCTTATTGGTCGAAAGATGCAGGTGCAAATATCCAGCAGTGGGACTACCTTGATCAGCAGAATCAAAAATGGATACTTGAGCGGCAAAGCAACGGTTATTATGTGATCAAAAGTGCATACAGCGGAAAAGTACTGGATGTTTCGTGGGCGTCCAAAGACCGCGGAGCCAATGTCCAGCAATGGGATTATAACGGTGGTGCACAGCAGCAATGGAAAATTGAGCCGGTAGGTGATGCATATCGTATCATCAATGTTAATAGTGGCAAGGCGTTGGATATTGCCGGAAAATCGCGGGATAACGGAGGAAATATCCAGCAGTGGGATTACAATGGCGGCAGTAATCAATTGTGGTACTTTACAAAATTAAATTGAAAATCAGTTTTTATTTGTCTGAGGGGAGTAGCTGCTACACAAGAAGTTGTGTGGCAGCGTTTTTTTTTCGTGCAAATATTGTGCAGAGAGGTTATAATGAAAACAAGAAGTTGGCGAAAGCAAAGTATGAAGGGATATACTTTGTAGATATAGAGGTACATATGAGGAAGATAGCGATTGTTGCTGACGGATGGCGAAGATTTATCAATTATGACTGGATCTGTGGCTGTCGAAGTTATATAAGTGAACATCACCTTGATGTGGAAGTGCATATGTTTAATTCTTTTGGCAACTTTAGCAAGGATGAGAAATATAATGACGGAGAATATAACATTTTTTCGTTGCCGGATTTCAGTGAGTTTGACGGTATTATTCTGGAGATTACGAATGTTTCCAAACGAAAGAATTCCAATAGAATTATTGAACTGATTAAGAAGTCCGGGGTTCCGGCGGTGTCGCTTCTTGAGAAAGTTCCGGGGCTGTACCATGCCGGAGTGGACAATTATTCGGTGATGAAAGAACTCGTAGAGCATCTCGTTACGGAGCATGGATGCCACAAAATCAATTATATTGGTGGCCCGCAGTATGTCAGCGAGAATCATGACCGTTTGCAGGCTTATATAGATGTTCTGCAAAGACATGGAATTCTTGTGGAACAGGATCGTATTCTGCATCGTGACTATGAGGTTATGACAGGCGCATGGGCGTTTGACCGTTTTTGGGAAATGGGGCAGAAGGTCGATGCTTTTGTGTGCGCGAATGACAATATTGCGGTGGGAGTGTGTCATAGAGCGGAGGAACTGGGCTTTCATGTACCGGATGATTTCCTGGTCACCGGGTTTGATGATTTTGATAAAGCTTCTTATTATAAGCCGAGGATTACAACGGTGTCGTATATCAGGGAGGATATCGCGTATGCGGCAATGGAACTGTTGGATCATATATGGCAGGGAGAAAAAGTTACAGAGAGTTATTACGCACCGTCACATGCTGTGTATCAGGCAAGCTGTGGCTGCAAATCCAAGCATCCTAAGAAGCGTAGCCGATATGTGGTAGACCATATTTTCCAGGAAGTGCGTGAGACCGATCTTCACAATGAACTGATGGAACTGAAAAGAGGATTACTGGAATGCTCGAGTTATGAGCAGATGGCGCAGCGTTTTGCCAAATGTCTTTCCGGTCTTCGTTGTGAGGAAATGTATATTTATATGAATACCGATCTTGTGGAAGCGCAACAGATTGATGTGGTGCAGGACAAAGATGAAAATTATATTACGGATGGATATCCGGATGATATGACGTTGCTCTTTGCGCATAAGGATGGTGATGTTTCGGGGAATACCAAGAAGAATGCCAACGAACTGCTCCCGGCGATGTGGGATAAGAAAGGGGACGGATTTCATCTGTTTCTGCCGATTCATTTTCGTGAGCGTGAGGTGGGATATCTGGTTCTTGGTAATTGCGACTATATGCTGGACAATCAGTTCGTTTTTGACTCTCTGAATGCATTTTCTGAGGCACTTGAATATCTGCATGGCAAGATTGTGCTCCGCCGCGCAAACAATAAGTTGTCAAAGCTCTATATTCTGGATTCGCTGACGGGACTGTATAACCGGATGGCCTACACGGAACTTGCAGAGCCTTTGTATGAAAAGTGCAAAGAGAAGAATATTCCGCTTACGATTATGTTTATTGATGCGGATCATCTGAAATATATCAATGATGAATTTGGACATGATATGGGAAATATTGCGATTAGGGCAATCGCGGAGGCAATTCGTGCATGCTGTCCTTCCAATGGAGTGGCGATGCGTTATGGTGGCGATGAGTTTGTGGCGATTCTTCCTGATTGTGATGCGGACAAGGCAGGACAGCTGAATGACGATTTTCCAAGGGTGTTAAGCCGGGTCGCACAAAATTATAAGGAGGATTTTCCGATCGAAGCGAGCTTTGGTTATGCTGTGGTTTCTGACTTTTCCAAGCCGCTTAACGATTATATTAATGAGGCGGATGAAAAAATGTATGCGCACAAGAAGGCACGCAGAGCGGAGCGGCAGTAATCGGATGCGCACATGGAGGAAAGTCCGGTATCGACCGATTTATGAAATAAGACGGCATCTCCCGATTTTTCGGGGGATGTTTTTTTTGAACGGATATGGTAAGATAGGAGTACAGCAAATTTAGACAGGTTGACGTTTCCGGAAAGAGAGTAAAAAATGAGAAAGCGTATAATTTCACTGATGCTCGCAGCAGTGCTTGCACTGTCTCTTGGAGCATGCGGATCAAAAGATACAAAGGAGCAGGATGCGTACCGTCAGTACGGAATTAACTGCCTGGAAATCGGAAAGTATGATGAAGCGATTCAGGCTTTTCAGAACGCGTTGGATCAATCGCTGGGTAAAGTGGGTGAGAAAGAAATTGATATCTGCTTTTACAAGGCCGAGGCACAATCGTTAAACGGTGCGATCGATGATGCATTGGAAACTTATAATGCGATCATCGATTATAATAAGGACGGACGGGCATACTATCTGCGCGGCAATCTGTATTTTGATATGGGCGATCAGGAGAAGGCTCTGGCTGACTATGAGAGCGCGGTCAAGGAAGATAAGAAGGATTATGAAATTTATATTGGCATCTACCAGTCGATGAACCAGCATGGAATGGGACAGGACGGACAGAAGTACTTAAATGCTGCTTTGGAGATCAAGGGGGATAAGGCAGAGGATCTGTTGTACAAGGGACGAATCAGCTACCTGCTTGGAGATTACAAGACGGCACAGACGGATCTGGAGAAGGCAAAGGAAGGTGGACAGGCGAAAGCCTCCTATTACCTTGCACAGACTTATAAGGCAAACGGCGATACGGATAAAGCAGACAAATGTGTGAAGGAATATCTTGACAGTGGTGCCGCAACTTCCTATGAGCTGTACGACCTTGGAACGGAGGAAATGGGAGAAGGCAATTATACGGATGCCCTGACCTATTTTAACGCAGGACTTGCTTTGGAGAAGGTTCCGAATAAGCAGAATCTGATGAAGAGCGCGATCGCTGCATACGAGTACAGTGGTGATTTTGCATCGGCAAAGACCATGCTTACGGATTATCTGGAACAGTATCCATCGGATGAGGACGCACAGAAAGAAAGCACATTTTTGGAGACGAGATAATGGCGGAAACATATGAGAACGAACAAATCGAAGAGAGAGTAATTCTGGTCGGTGTCAGCGAGCAGGAGGGCGATGATGCGGAAGATTCACTCGCGGAGCTTGCAGAACTGGTCAAGACGGCGGGCGCTGTCGTGGTCGGTACACTGATCCAGAAGCGTGAGAGTATCCATCCGGGGACCTATGTGGGAACCGGTAAGGTGGATGAGATCGCACAGCTTCTTGCAGTAACCGGTGCAACCGGAATTGTGTGTGACGATGAATTATCTCCTGCGCAGATGAAGAACCTTGAATCAATACTTGCAACAAAAGTGATGGATCGAACGCTGATCATCCTGGATATCTTTGCGGCGCGTGCAACCACGAGCGAAGGAAAGATTCAGGTTGAACTGGCACAGCTGAAATACCGTCTCAGCCGTCTGAGCGGACTCGGCAAATCAATGTCGCGCCTTGGTGGTGGAATCGGTACAAGAGGTCCGGGAGAGAAAAAGCTTGAGATCGACCGCCGACTGATCAATGATCGTATCGCACAGCTCAATCGCGAATTGAAGGAAGTTGTCAAGCATCGTGACATCACGCGTGCAAGACGTGAGAAAAACGATGTGCCGGTCGTTGCAATCGTCGGTTATACGAACGCAGGTAAATCCACACTCCTAAATCATCTGACAGACGCGGAAGTGTTGGAGGAAGACAAGCTTTTTGCAACGCTTGATCCGACAACGAGGATGCTTGAACTCGACGGGCATCAGCAGGTACTCCTGACCGATACGGTCGGATTTATCCGCAAGCTGCCGCACCATCTGATCGAGGCATTCAAGAGTACACTCGAGGAAGCAAAGTATGCCGATTACATTTTCCATGTGGTCGATGCCTCTAATCCGCAGATGGATAAGCAGATGCACATCGTCTATGAGACATTGGATCGCCTTGGGGTAAAGGACAAGAAAGTTATTACACTTTTCAACAAAATGGATCAGCGCACGGACGATGAACCGCTGCAGGATTTCCGCGCGGATCATATACTTATGATCTCTGCGGCACGCAACGAGGGACTTGATGAGATCAAGGAACTGTTGCAGGAGATGCTTCGCGAAGATAAAGTCTATGTCGAGCGTGTCATTCCGTATGCGCAGGCAGGAATCATTCAGCTTGTCCGCGAGAAGGGTGAACTGGTTTCTGAGGAGTATGTGCCGGAGGGAATTTCAATCAAGGCATACGTTCCTATGGAAGTATACGGGAAGCTGTAAATTCGGGTTTGTCGACTTAGATTTTTCGTATTCTAAGGCGGACGACACCGGATAATATAGGTATAAAAATTGGCAGTGTGAATTTAGATGGCGTGACGGAATTAGATAGATTTCATAACCTGATTAAGTTTCAATCCTTACGACATCGGACCGTACAGTGATTTTTTTAGGAAAATTTGCCCTCTGGTAATTTCTATCCTTATTCCGCTAAGAATATAAAATCTGCATAACAAGTCCTGTCAAGGTAACCATTGTATGGTGCTTCGCAACCTTGACAGGACTTATTTTATGCAGATTAGTAGCGAACAAGCGGAATAAGGATGAGAGTGTTCCGGCAAGCCAGACACTCCTTGAATTAAAGTGCGAGATTTTGCTTTCTATGCCTTACAAATTTCGAACCGGGGCGGATGCATATAAATATTTGCTTCTACGCCCCGACATAGACCAGAAACGGGGCGTAATTATTCATATGTTCGCTTCTACGCCCCGACATAGACCGGAAGTGGGGCGCAATCATTCATATATTTATTTCTACGCCCCGACAGAGTATGGGTCAGAAGAAATATAGAAGTCATATGCCCCAAACCGATAAACATTGGATCAAACAAAGAATAAGGATCACATAATTCTAGAACAACAAATCACGCGCGGCGAAATCTTACACTTATTTGTAAAATAACACCGCGCGTCATTTTTTATTATTTACTATGAGGCA
>CAKRKX010000002.1 GCA_934358675.1 uncultured Agathobacter sp.
ACTTATCACACACTACAGGGAAGAGGTGGTAAACGCTGATTATGTCTATGTCATGGAAAAGGGACAAATCATCATGGATGGTACACCGAGAGAGATTTTCTCAAGGGTGGAGGAGCTGAAAGAACACCGTCTGGATGTGCCACAGGCGACACTGCTTGCGGATGAACTGAGGAAAAGCGGCGTGGACATACCGGCTGGCATACTCACAAGAGAAGAACTGGTAGACGCAATTATGAAAGTGAAATAATATGTCAATAATCGTAGATAAGGTAAGCTATTGCTATAGCGAGGATTCTGCATACAAGGTGCAGGCATTAAAAAATGTAAGTTTGGAAATAAATGACGGAGAGTTCATCGGAATTATCGGGCATACAGGCTCTGGAAAGTCTACATTAATCCAGCACCTGAACGGACTGTTGAAGGCAACCTCAGGACATATATACTACAATGGTCAGGATATATATGATGAGGACTATAACTTGAAGGATTTGAGAAATCATGTAGGCATGGTATTCCAGTACCCGGAGCACCAGTTGTTTGAGACAACTAACTTTGAGGATGTGTGCTTTGGACCGAAGAATCAGGGGCTGGATAAGAAGGAAGTGGAGCTGAGAGCCTTTGAGGCTTTGCGAAATGTGCATTTCCCGGAGGAATTATTTTATCAGCCACCATTTGATTTGTCAGGAGGACAGAAAAGACGAGTTGCCATAGCCGGAGTGCTTGCAATGCATCCGGATGTACTCATACTGGATGAACCGACAGCGGGACTTGACCCTGCGGGCAGGGATGAGATACTTGAGCTCTTAGCCCGGATGAGAAGAGATTTGGGCATCACAATCATTCTGGTATCTCACAGCATGGAGGATGTAGCCAAGTATGTGGACAGGCTTTTTGTAATGAACGATGGCGAACTGATGCTTGAAGGCGCACCAAAGGATGTCTTCCGCCATTATAAGGAGCTTGAAGCAGTTGGACTTGCAGCTCCGCAGGTGACATATATAATGCATGAGCTTAAGGAAAAAGGGCTTGATGTGGATTTAGATGCAACTACAATTGATGAGGCGAAGCAGACCATACTTGATGCATTGATGCAGAGACCTGCAGCTAATTAGGCTGTGTGAGATTTGTGACAGGTATCATCTGTTTGTAGATGATATCGGGAAAATAATGCTGACAGACAGGCTGCCATCCCAGAGAAAATTGTGTTTTAAAGTAAGATATAAAGGATGAAATTATGATAAGAGATATTACCATAGGCCAGTATTATCCTGCGGATTCAATCGTACATAAACTGGACCCAAGAGTAAAATTATTTTCGACACTGATATATATAATAGCCCTTTTTATATACAAGGGGCTGGCAGGTTTTTTGCTGATAACAGGTTTTCTGGTTGCAGCGATAAAGCTGTCAAAGGTTCCGTTTAAGTTTATAGTAAAGGGACTTAAGGCGATTGTGATGCTTCTGATAATCACAGCCATGTTTAACCTCTTTCTGACACCGGGAGATGTGACATTTTTTAAATGGGGAGTTTTCCAGATATCAGACACAGGAATCAAGACTGCAGTGATGATGATGATTCGACTCATTTACCTGATAATCGGAACATCACTTATGACACTGACCACCACACCAAACCAGTTGACAGATGGACTGGAAAAATCCTTGTCACCGCTTAACAAGATAAATGTGCCGGTGCATGCAATAGCCATGATGATGTCCATTGCCCTCAGATTTATTCCTATATTGATAGAGGAAACAGACAAGATAATGAAGGCACAGATGGCAAGAGGCGCTGACTTCGAAAATGGAAATATCATAAAGAAAGCAAAGGCAATGGTTCCGATTCTTGTACCTTTGTTTGTATCTGCCTTCAGAAGAGCGGACGATTTGGCAATGGCTATGGAAGCCAGATGCTACAATGGAGGAGAGGGCAGAACTAAGATGAAGCCGCTTAAGTATAATTCAAGTGACAGGGTGACATGTCTGCTTGTGCTTGGATTTTTGGCTGCTATTATATTGCTTAGAGTCTTCGTGCCATTCCTGGCATAGGAGTGAGATATGTCAGGTTTAAGGAGTGCAAGTGAGTCAGGATGTTTGATAGAACAAACATGTGTAAAAGGTGGCAACAAGTGAAAAGAGTTAAAATGATAGTTGCCTACGATGGCACAAATTACTGTGGCTGGCAAATCCAGCCCAACGGACTGACAATAGAGGAAGTCTTAAACAGAGAATTATCCAGACTGCTAAAGGAAGATATAACAGTCACAGGCGCAAGCCGTACAGACTCAGGTGTCCACTCGCTGGGCAACGTGTGTATATTTGACACAGACACCAGAATGCCGGCAGAGAAAATCAGCTATGCATTAAACCAGAGCCTGCCAGAGGATATAGTAGTTCAGGAATCCTGCGAGGTAAGCCCTGATTTTCATCCTAGGTTTTCAAAGAGCAGAAAGACCTATGAATACAGAATATTAAATAGAAAGTTCAGAAACCCAACCAGAAGGCTGGACACATATTTCTATCACTATCCGCTGGATGTGGACAAGATGAATGCAGCAGCCCAGTACATAGTTGGGGAGCATGACTTTGCAAGCTTCTGCTCGTCAGGCTCCCAGGCAGAGACAACAGTGAGGACTGTGTATAGCTGTCAGGTGACAAGGGAAGCAGACAGCGATATAATCACTATCAGGGTTACTGGTGGAGGCTTCCTATATAATATGGTGAGAATAATCGCAGGCACTCTGATTAAGATAGGTGGAAGCGATATGCCTGCAGAAGCCATGCAGGAAATAATAGAGGCCTGTGACAGGGCAGCCGCCGGACCAACAGCTCCGGCAAATGGACTTACAATGATTGGGCTGGAATATGAGTAAAAAACTCTTGACAGCTGGCTCTTGAGATAATATAATGTGTAAGTCTGCGGAAGTAGGTAAATGGAGACCAAAAGCCCCGGTATCCATTTAGTATAGATAAGAAGTGCAGGAATAGCGTCCGGACATACGAGATTCTGTAAAGCACATCTTAAGTAACAGTATTTGAATTTAAGTTTAAGGAGGAAATCCCATGAAGACATTTATGGCTAGTCCTGCTACAATCGAGAGAAAATGGTATGTAGTAGACGCTGAAGGTAAGACATTAGGACGTTTAGCATCAGAAGTTGCAAGCGTATTAAGAGGAAAGAACAAACCAACATTTACACCTCATATCGATACAGGTGATTACGTTATCGTAGTTAACGCTGAGAAGATTAAAGTAACAGGAAAGAAATTAGAACAGAAGGTTTACTACCATCATTCAGACTACGTTGGTGGTATGAAAGAGACAACTCTTAAGGAGATGTTAGCAAAGCACCCAGAGCGCGTTATCGAGTTCGCTGTTAAGGGAATGCTTCCAAAGGGACCTCTTGGACGTCAGATGTATACAAAGTTATTCGTATATGCTGGACCAGATCACAAGCATGCAGCTCAGAAACCTGAGACTTTAGAGTTTTAATAGGGAGGTAAAGTAAATTGGCTACTACAAAGTTTTACGGAACAGGAAGAAGAAAATCATCTGTTGCTAGAGTATATTTAGTACCAGGAACAGGAAAGATTACTATCAATAAAAGAGATATTGACGAGTACCTTGGTCTTGAGACATTAAAGGTAGTTGTTCGTCAGCCATTAGTTGCAACTGAGACAGTTGACAAGTTCGACGTTTTAGTAAACGTTAAGGGTGGTGGATACACAGGACAGGCTGGAGCAATCCGCCATGGTATCGCTCGTGCATTACTTCAGGTAGATGCAGAGTACAGACCAACACTTAAGGCTGCTGGATTCTTAACAAGAGATCCACGTATGAAAGAGCGTAAGAAATACGGTCTCAAAGCAGCTCGTCGTGCACCACAGTTCTCAAAGAGATAATATTTTACGAGAGAATATATTCAAAAAACCTTGGAAAATCAACGTTTCCAAGGTTTTTCTTTTTGCCTAAAAGTGGGATTTGTCGTGAATTAGTCTCACTTTTCAGAATTTAATTATGAGGTTTCTTTATTTTGGAATTTGGTGATTTAGAACCATGGATTTCCTGTATATATTCGACCATGCGCATGACAAGTTCTTTCTCTTCTACAGTAAAATCAGTAATGACAACAGTTTCTACATCGTCATTGCCTAAGAGGTAATCGGTTGTGGTGTGAAAGATTCTGCTCAGGGCGATCAGATTGTCAATATTTGGTTTTGAGATCCCCATCTCCCATGCATTTACACCAGATCGTGTGACACCCATTCGCATTGCAAGTTCAGTTTGCGTCATTCCGGATCGTTCACGTAAATCGTGAATCCGCTCATATATAGAATTTTTCATTAAAAATCTCCCAACTAAAATCGTAAAGTTACCTTATCATAATGTACATTCTATAAGATAATATGAAAGCATAGATAATCAACTACGGCAAGTAGAGGTTGACACGGGTTTTGTGGCATGTTCTTAAAATGAAAAATTGTATTTTCACCGGGAATCCGTTATACTAGAACTTGGTATAACAGATTTTTTGATGAGATAAGGAGTAATAATGGAGCAGATTAAGATTGCCTTTTTTGACATAGACGGAACGATTCTGCAGTTTGAGCACCGGGAGATCACAGAGCGGATGCGCGACACGCTGCACCGGTTGCAGAAAAACGGAATCATTATTTGTATTGCAACAGGCAGAGCGCCGATCTCGCTGCCGCATTTCAGCGGGGTGGAATTTGATGCGTTTCTGACATTTAACGGTTCGTACTGTTACAATAAGCAGAGTGCGATCTTTGATAACCCGATTCCGAAGGATGAGGTGCGCAGACTGGTGGATAATGCGGCTGCGATGGGCAGACCGGTGTCGGTTGCGACGAAGGAGCGTCTCGCGGCGAATGGCAAGGATGATGACCTTGTGGCGTATTACGGTTTTGCAAAGCTGGATGTGGATGTTGCGGACAATTTTGATGAGATTATTAAGAACGAGGATGTGCATCAGGTGATGCTCGGATGTACGCTCGATGAGCGCCCGAAGCTGCTTGAGGGCGTAGAACGCGCCAAAATTACGGCATGGTGGGAGTGCGCGGTGGATGTGATCCCGTCCAACGGTGGCAAAGGCGTTGGCGTGGAAGCGATGCTGGAATATTATAGTTTGGACAAGTCGGAAGCGATCGCGTTCGGTGACGGCGACAATGATATCGAGATGCTTGAGGCGGTCGGATGTGGTGTTGCGATGGGCAACGCATCGGACAGTGTGAAGGCGATTGCGGATGATGTGTGCGGTGATGTCGCGGACGATGGAATCTACCATTATTGCAAAATGCATCATCTGATATAAGTAAAGTAAAAGGAAACGAATTATGAGTGACGATAACAGATATAACGGGATATATGATGCGGCGGAGGAAGAGGAACGACGCGAGGAGGAACGCCATAGAGCACGCAAGGAGCGTGCGGAGCGTATGCGTGAGGAGAAGCGCAAAAGCATGCTGATGCGCAGATACGGTACGATCGGAGCGGTTGTTGCCATCAGTGTGATCGTGCTGATCGCGGTGGTCGTAAAGCAGAAGAACAAGATTGATCCGCGCGCGATCGAGCCGCAGACGCAACAGGTAGCATCGCAGACACAGATGCCGGAGTCGGAGGAGACGACCGAAGAACCGTGGAGTTTTGAAGCCCATGAGACGGACAGCACGACGGATCTGCCGGAGTCAGTGGTCAGCCAGTACGGAATTATGATCAATGCGAATACCGGTGAAATCCTCGCACAGAGAGGCGGAAGAGAGAGGATCGTTCCGGCATCCATGACGAAGGTGATGACGGTTCTGGTCGCCGCAGAGCATATCTCGGAGGACCAGCTTGACGATAAGGTGCGATTGAGCAAGGAAGTGGCGGATTACAGCTACATCAACGATTGCAGTAATACCGGATTTGAACTGAACGAGCCGATTACGGTGCGCGATCTGTTCTATGGAACGATCATGCCATCCGGTGCGGATTCGGCGGTGTCGCTTGCCAATTATGTTGCAGGTTCGCATGAGGCGTTTGTCGATATGATGAATGAGAAACTGGACGAGCTTGGCTTGTCGGAGACTTCGCATTTTACAAACTGTGTCGGTCTCTATGATAAGGATCACTACACAACGCCATACGATATGGCGGTCATCATGAAAGCGGCAACCGATAATGAGTGGTGCAGACAGGTGCTTTCCGAGCACATTTACACGACAGAGAAGACGAAGCAGCATCCGGACGGACTGCGCATCTCCAATCTGTTTCTGCGAAGAATCGAAGACCGGGATACGCACAGCACCGTGCTCTGTGCGAAGACGGGATTTGTGTCACAGTCGGGAAGCTGTGCGACAAGTATGGCAATCGATAAGAACGGAACCGAGTATCTGGTGGTGACAGCCGGATCGACATCGAGCTGGCGCTGTATTTACGATCATGTGGATATTTATACGCAGTTTATTCCAGAATAGATTGGAAGGATAAAAATAAATCAAGAATAAATAAATGAGGGGAGAAGGCTTGCAATGAAGAAAATTATGTTAAAACAGACGAATGTTAAAATCCCTGCAATCGCTGTGGGTTGCATGCGCATCGGCGATATGGAGACGAAAGCGTTGGCAGAGCATATTGATTTCTGCGTTGAGCAGGGATTAAACTTTTTTGATCACGCAGATATCTATGGAGGTGGAACGTGTGAGACCGCTTTCGCGAAGGCGTTAAAAGAGACGGATGTGAAACGAGAGGATATCTTCGTGCAGTCCAAGTGTGGTATTGTGCCGGGCGTTATGTATGATCTGTCGAAGGATTATATCTTGAAATCTGTGGATGGCATCTTAAAACGCCTTGACATGGAGTATCTGGATGCGCTTGTGCTTCACAGACCGGATGCGCTGGTAGAGCCGGAGGAGGTCGCAGAGGCATTTGATAAATTGGCAGGAAGTGGAAAAGTTCGCCATTTTGGTGTGTCGAACCATAAACCGATGCAGATTGAATTATTGAAACGCTACGTTAAGCAGCCGATCGAGATTGACCAGCTGCAGCTGAGCATTCCGTGTTCCAATATGATCACAAACGGTCTGGAAGTCAATATGACAACCGATGGAGCCGCAGACCGGGACGGAAGTGTACTCGATTACTGCAGGCTGCATGATTTGACGATTCAGGCGTGGTCCCCGTTCCAGTACGGTTTCTTCGAGGGCGTGTTTATCGGCAATGAAGAGAAATATGCGAAATTGAATGCAGTGCTTCGTGAGCTGGCGGAGAAATACAGCGTGACACCATCGGGCATTGCAACGGCATGGATCCTTCGCCATCCGGCAGGCATCCAGATGATCGCCGGATCAACAAGCCGTAACCATATGCAGGAGATTATAGACGGAAGCAATGTGACACTGACAAGGGAAGAGTGGTACAAGCTCTATCTTGCTGCAGATCATATGCTCCCATAGAAAACGATAAAAAGAAAAGCATGTCAGACTGCAAACCATACAAATGGGAATGCCGGTTCTGACATGCTTTTCGTTTGAAATAAAATCAGAATTATAAAATAATAATGTTTGCGCAATTCAAATCCTCGCCGAGTTCGTATACTTTACCACTCTCTAAACCGACAACGGTCGGACGCAGGATATAGTGCGGAATATTGCGGACAACGCGCGCCTTTTCCCCGTTGCTTAGTTCGACAATACTGTCGACCGGATAGAGGATCATACTCTCTAAGAAGCTTTTCATCGCAGTGATATCAAGCTCCATCGTCATGGACATGATCATCTCGACGGCATCACGCTGCGAATAGGCGGCCTTGTAAGGACGCTCGGTGACGAGTGCATCGTAGATATCTGCCACGGTAAGGATCTTGGCGTAAGGGCTGATCTTGTCCTCCTTGACACCCATCGGATAACCGGAACCGTCGATCTTCTCGTGGTGCTGTAACACACCGAGTGCAATCTGCGGAGAGACTTCCGGGCGATTCTTGATGATCTGGTAGCCGTAGAGCGAATGCTGCTTCATAACCGTGAACTCTGCCTCATTGAGGCGACTCGGTTTGTTGAGAATGGAAAGTGGGACTTTTGTCTTACCCACATCGTGCAACAGACCGGTCATACCGATCTCGTGGATCTGTGCCTGCGAGAGCCCCTGTTGTTTTGCAACGATCATCGCGATTGTTGCCACGTCAACACTGTGCTTGAACGTGTACTCGTCGCTTGTCTTGAGTGCGGAGATATCGATAGCGATCGCATCGTTGTCATTGATCGTGTTGAGCAGATCGGAAGCAATCGTATTTGTCGCGGCGAGCATTTCCGGCGAATTCGGATTGTTGTACACAAACTGGATTCCCTGTGCGACACGCTCGCGGACACTCGCGGATAATGTGACTTTGGCACGGTCATCGGTACGTAGCTTCTCAATGTTCTTTTCAGCGGCAGCACTTGTAGGAAGAGCTTTCTCATCTTCCGTTTCTTCGCCTTCCTGAACGTAGACACTCATAATGCCCATCTGGATCAGTGAATCGATCATATATTCATCCAGCATGGCGCCTCGCGCAACGAGATTGCGTCCGAGGCGGTCAACGACCGGATGATCCAATTTCATGCCCGCCTTCAATTGCCGGGTGCGCATATATTTCCGCTGTACCAATTTGTGCCTCCACTTGTTAGTAGTATTTAGTATATTTTACCATGTTTGGATGGATTGTCCAATGAGATTTTGTGCTTTTTGATAAGTTTGTATAAAATCACGAAAAACAATGACGGCTTCGGCTTGTCGATTGGGCAATGGCTTATTATAATAGAACACAAGAGAGCAAAGTCAGGAGGGAAAATATGCTTCCACAGGCATTTTTAGAGAGAATGGAACGGATGCTGGGGGATGAATATCCGGCATTTCTGGAAAGTTATGAGAAGGAACGTTATCAGGCGCTGCGCGTGAATCCGCTGAAGGCGGATCGGGAGGATTTCCTGCAAAAAGCGCCATTTACACTTCGGACGGTTGCGTGGGAACCGAACGGTTTCTATTATGACAAGGGCGATGCGCCGGGCAAGCATCCGTACCATGCGGCCGGCGTGTACTATATTCAGGAGCCGAGTGCGATGGCGCCGGCGGCATATCTGGATGCACAGCCGGGAGAGCGGATCCTTGATCTGTGCGCTGCACCGGGAGGCAAGAGCACGCAGATCGCAGCGGCGATGCGTGGTGAGGGACTTTTGATCAGCAATGAGATCCATCCGGCGCGTGCAAAGATCCTTTCGGAGAATATAGAGCGTATGGGAATCCGCAATGCGATGGTGACGAACGAGAGCCCACAGTCTCTGGCAAAAGTGTTTGAGGCTTATTTTGACCGGATCATGGTCGACGCACCGTGCTCGGGAGAGGGAATGTTTCGAAAGAACGCGGATGCGTGCGATGAGTGGAGCCCGGAGAATGTGGCAATCTGCGCACAACGTCAGGCGGAAATCCTCGAGTGTGCGGCTTCGATGCTGCGGCCGGGGGGAAGAATGGTCTACTCAACCTGTACGTTTGCTCCAGAGGAGAACGAGGGAACGATCAGCCGTTTTCTGGAGAAACATCCGGAATTTTCGATCGTGGATGTGCCGCATTATGAGACGATGTCAGAGGGCGTTGCAGCGTGGACGGATGCGCCGCAGCCGGGGCTTGAGCGCACAATACGCCTTTTCCCGCATCATGTGGATGGCGAGGGACATTATCTCGCGGTGCTCGGGAAAGCGGGAAGTGTCTCGGACAATTATGAGGGATATTGTGCAAGAGGACCGGAAAAAGGCATTCCGGAGCGCGATGCAAAGGAATATCTGGATTTTGCGAAGGATACGTTGCGCGTGAAACCGGAAGGGAAGCTGATCCGGTTCGGCGAGCAGCTTTACCTTGCGCCGGAGGAGATGCCTGCCACGAAGGGGCTTAAGGTGTTGCGTCCGGGACTGCATCTGGGAACGATGAAGAAGAACCGCTTCGAGCCGTCCCATGCGCTGGCTTTGGCGCTGCGCCCGGAGGATGTGTTGCACAGCTATGATATGGAGGGCGACTCGAGAGAGGTGCGCATGTACTTAAACGGACAGACTTTGCAGGAGGACGGCGAGAAAGGCTGGTATCTGATGACGGTCGACGGTTACAGCATCGGCTGGGGTAAGCTGGCCGGCGGAATGATCAAGAATCATTATCCGAAGGGTCTGCGAATTCCGATGTAGAATTTTCTCGGTTTGTAATAAGAAAAAGAAATCCCGGTCAATGACCGGGATTTTTGCTGTTTAAAAATGTTTAATCAAAATATAATATCACGGTTAAATCGAGTGACCTCCGCCTGAGTGGCCACCGCCACCACCGCCGCCTCCGCCGGAACTGCCACCGCCGCCGGAGCTGCCGCCACTGCTGGAACTTGGCGGGCTGTAATGTTTGGTCTGGCGAATGAAGACCGGATTCGGGTTCACAATATTAGCATTGGCAAAGGTGCCGCCGATGATCGCGCTTGCACTCTCCTTGCGGGAGCGTGAGTAGAACATCACGATAAAGTAGTTGATGATCAGTGCAAGGATGATCGCAAGCAGTGCACTGCAGATGTAGCGCATCGGCTCTGCGATACGACCGCCCTCAAGCAATGTCAGAACCTGTTCCATCGTCTTGTACGCGCAGGTGTAATAATCGCGGTCGTACGATGCGGTTGCATAGATGTAGGTATTGTCCGTGATCGAAGTCGCGCGCGCGGAATTGATCGTGCGCTGCGTCTTTCCGCCGGTATCGAGGTAGATCTCATTGAGATCGCGGTCGATTACGAAGACGATGCGGTTCGCGTAAGAGCCGAAGTTGTCATCGCTGTAGGCCTCGGCAAGGCGCGTTGTCGAAGAATAGCTGTGCGATTCGGTCGTGAGAACCGCAACATTGCTGTATTCTGTAATCCGGTTCATGATATCCGTCAGGCTGTCGATCTCATCGTCGGTGAAGTAACCGGCCTGATCGTCGATAATCATTTTATAGTCGGTGTCGCTGTTCGCTTTCGATACCGCTGCGTAAGCCGGTGTGATCTGCAGTACGGCGAAAAGCATGATCACCAGTGCACAGACGATATATCGGGCCTTGACGCCGCATTGTGTAATACGATTATGCACGGTCATCACCTCCTTTTCGGTCGAACTGTGGCAGTCGACGTGTGGACAAAATGTTATAGTGCTCAATGATATCCACGAAGGATAATCCGACGGCAACCAGAGCTAAAATAACGCCGCCGTAATAGAATAAATCGGATACCGGATGCAGGATCGCGATCGCGGTACTGATGATGACAGCGAGTCCGGTCCAGATAAATCCGCGGGCACTGGATCGGGCAGGAGACTTGTTTGTCTTGCCGGATCCGACAGCGAGCGTGATCGCCATGAACGCGCTGATTCCGCCCCACAGGATCACGGAATACTTTGCGAGCGATGCATTACTCATCGTGACAAACTTATAGATGAGTGCGACCGCAAATTCGATCCATAAAATAATGGACATGGCAAAAACCGGTGCATTGTGGTGCGTGTCGGTGTCAACCGGGACATTGTTCGGCTGCATCGGTGCGCTTTGCTGCGTCGCTGCTGTCGCCTGTGCGTTTGTGGCGCTTTTTCCTGCCTGTTTGCGGAAATGCATGCCACGGTCATCCGCGTCGGAATCCTTTTTGGCGATGCTGGAAAGCTCAGACACATAAAGCATAGAGGATACGATCGCAAGGATCGAGGATACCGCAAGCAGTGTCGTCGGCATCATGGTAAACATAAGCGCCAGGATCAGGAAAATCGGAATCGCCAGAAGCAGAGATCCCATTACATATTTCTTCGGGGAAACCGGAAGATCGGCAACAACTTTACCGGTCTGTCCGTTGACCGTCACGTAAGCCACACGATCCTTGTTGCGGTACGACATAAACCATACCGGGAACATGGCACGGTCGACTGCCTCCACCTTCGGACTGAAAGTTCCTCTTCCATAATAAGAAGGCGAAATATCCATATCGTAGGAGCGGAACGCCGGAACCTTCTTGACAGCGGCAGCGGTCTGCTCGCTGATCATCGCTTCGGCATCCGGCTGGTAGACCGATGAATCCACATCTGCGGTGTCCGCATAGAAACCGCTTAAGTACGCAGGCGTGAATGCCTTCATTCCCTTGACATCGTATGGAGCGAGCTGCTCACTGATGCTGTCGGAGAAGGAGGACGATGCATCGTAGGAAAGTCCCTTGCAGTAAGCGTCCACATGACCCTGCAGATTATAATGATCCGTGATCAGGTAATTGCCGCTGCGGTACTCCTTGTGGGCGGGAATCATAAAGTCGCCTTTCTGCGTCAGGTAAAAAGCCCAGTAAGGCATGTAGATTCCGCGAAAACCATCAATGTACTTCGGATCCTTGAGCTCCTTCGGTGCGAAGATCGCGTGTCGCATCTTCTGCGCATAAGCATTCTTACAGTCTTCTTTTGTTTTCTTAAACGGAATGATAAAGTTCGGCCGCTGCTCGTGGGAGATACGGCTGTACAGAATCGTGGAGGCACCGCAAAAGCTGCAGAAACCGGCAGCGGTATTGTCGGTACTCATGATCTCACCACCGCATTGCGGGCAGGTGAAGACCGTTACCTCGTAATTGCTTTCGTATGATTTTTCTTCTTCTGCGTCACTTGTCTTAGAGTCGAAAGCGTAAGGGTCAAATTGACCATGACAGTGCTCGCAGGCGAGACTCTGGGAGGGAATGTCAAATTTGAGATTGCCTCCGCAGCTTGGACATGATATCATGCGTTTTCCCTTTCTTCTTTTGTACTATTGTATAAACTCCACCTCTATGTTAATACATTTTCATGACGTAGTAAATATAAAAAAGCTGCCTGCTTGAAAACAGACAGCTTTTCTTGTAAAATCCTGATTTTATTTCTGCTCTTCTGCACGTGCCATAGCAAGTTCGAAGTCTCTGGTTCCTTTCCAGATCTCGTTCTTGTAAGGATTCTTTTTCTGCTCGATGGAGCGTTTGATGATAACACCGAGTACGATGACATTGGCTGCCAGTGCAGCGATCGCGATCACACCCTGAGCGGTAGGATCTGCGAGTGTCGGATGTACGTTCTTGTCCATAAATCCGTCTGCGTAAACACGTGTGATTACGGAGAAGCGACTGTTATCCTGGAACAGCGGAAATACCTGTGCGAACATACACCATAATGCAAGTGTGTTGGCACGGTTCTGGATCCATCCACCTTTGTTCCAGAGCATTGCTGCGAAAGTAGGAGCGAGGAGCAGTGCAAGACCGCAGTACCATGAATGGGTCGGCAGGTTGTTGTATGTATACTCGAAGTTCCAGATGTCATAAGCGATAATGAATGCGAATGTCATATCCGGCCAGAGCATATCATCCTTCTTCTTGGATGAGTAGATGCCCCACCATCCAGTCATACATAAGATGTTGAGAACACCGGCGATCGCATTGACAACGTTCCACCATCCACCGTAGAGCCATACGCCCTCGGAAGAAAGCCACCAGCTTGATCCGGTCTCTTTGAGTGCGATCGCGCCGCGGATTGCGGATTCCATATCGGATCCGACCGCGATCAGAATGTTGATTGCTACGATTAAGAACGGATAAACCTTAAACCATTCCGTCTTGCCGATGCTCCATTTGTACTTGAGCATCATGAAACCGATACAGCCGATCGTTGCGGCATACAGTTTTGCGTAGTGGAACCAGCTGTTCATGTGAACGTAGGTCGGGTTGTTTAAAGCCCAGCTTGCACCGCTTGCAGCGCCGATGTAGATCGCGATGAAATATACGGTCAAAGCTGCCGGTAAGATAACGAGTGTTAAGATACCTCCTAATTTTGTTCGACGGGCGATCTCGTTGACAAGAATAAGTCCGACAAAGATCATTACCCAGCCGAGAAGCTGCCAGTAAGACGTGCTTCCGTAAATTTGAAATAGCATACCTATTCCCCCTTTTTGTGAAAAAATAAAATTTTTATAAACTTATTGTATCTGCTTTTGTGCAATATGACAAGCATTTTGTTGCAGGTTTGTAACTGTTTGTAACATGAAAAATTCTGTGTTACAATAAATCGAATAATAAAGCAGGTAAATTAGAATGAACGATTTTTTGACAGCAAATTATCACGCGCACACATCCCGCTGCCAGCATGCGGCTGGAACGGAGCGTGAGTACATCGAAGCCGCGATCCGAATGGGAATCAAAGAGTTCGGTTTTTCCGATCACATCCCGTGTCCATTCCGCGACGGATACATTTCACATATTCGTATGACAATGGCACAGGCATCGGAGTATGTGCGAACGATCCGGGCACTGGCGGAGGAGTATCGCAGCGATATCCGCATCTATGTCGGCTTTGAAGCAGAATACATTCCGGAATTTTATCAGGAACAGATGAATATGGTAAATACGCTCGGCGTGGACTATCTGATCATGGGACAGCATTTTCTGCTCAGTGAGGAAAAAGGCCCGTACATGGGAACGCCGACGGACGATGAAAGCCGCATCCGCGATTATGTGGATCGTGTGATCGAAGGCATGGATACCGGAAGCTTCCTGTATCTGGCACATCCGGATCTGATGAACTATCAGGGGATGGAATCCGTGTACGACTGGGAAATGACGCGCCTGTGCAAGGCGATGAAGGAACGGCATATTCCGCTTGAGATCAATATTCTCGGCATGGGTTCCGGAGGTAAGCATTATCCGACGGAGCGATTCTGGAAGATTCCTGGAGAGATCGGCAATGATGTGATCCTCGGACTTGATGCACATTCACCGGAACAGGTACAGGATGTGGCGTCCTACGCAAAATGCATGGAGATAGTGGATAAATATAATCTGCACTTAATTAACGGATTGAATATAAGTACAAACGGAGGAACAGACAATGTCGGATAATAAAATGGATTTTACGACCGGCGGGATCTTTCAGAAGCTGATCGGCTTTATGCTGCCGATCCTCGGCGCGCTGGTGTTGCAGACAATGTACGGAGCGGTGGATATCCTCGTAGTCGGATGGTTCGGTACGGAGGAAAGTATTTCAGCGGTATCGACGGGAAGCAGTTTTATCAACATGGTGGTATTCATCCTGAACGGTCTGGCGATGGGAGTTACCGTTCTGATGGGACGCTATATCGGAGAGAACAATGAGAAACGCTTGAGTAAGGTGATCGGTGGCGCGATCGTGACATTTGCGATCCTTGCTGCGATCATGACGGTGCTTCTGCTTGCATTTGCACCGGGACTTGCGGCAGTCATGCAGGCGCCTGCGGCAGCAATGGACAAGACGGTCACATACATTCGCATCTGCGGAGGCGGAATTGTATTTATAATAGGATATAACCTGATCAGCAGCATCTTCCGTGGTATCGGAAATTCACGTCTGCCGCTTCTGTTTGTCGGCATTGCGTGTGCGGTCAACGTCGTTGCGGATCTGGTATTTGTTGCAGGTTTTCACTGGGATGTTGCCGGTGCGGCATATGCAACGGTGATGGCACAGGCGATCAGTCTGATCCTTTCGGTTCTTGTATGCCGGAAGATGGAGCTTCCGTTCCATCTGACACGTGAGGAGCTGCGTCTCTCCGGAGAGGTAAAGAAATTTCTGGCACTGGGACTTCCGATCGCGTTTCAGGAGCTTCTGACACAGTTTTCGTTTATGTGTCTTCTCGCTTTTGTCAACGGAATGGGTTCGACCGAGGCGATCCGGCTGGCTTCGTCGTCCGGATACGGTATCGCAAACAAGATCGTGGCGATCATTATGCTGGTACCTTCGGCACTCATGCAGTCGATGTCCTCGTTTATCGCGCAGAATGTCGGTGCGGGCAAGGAGCGGCGTGCACAGAAAGCGATGGGATACGGTATGCTGATCGGCGGCTGCATCGGAATCGCGATGACGGCAGCGGCATTTTTCGGCGGACAGGCACTTGCATCCGTGTTCACCAGCACAACGGCGTACCAGCTGAAAGCAGCGGAATATCTGCAGGGATTCAGCCTTGAGGCAATCGTGACATCGGTGCTTTTTTCCTTTATCGGATATTACAACGGACATAACAAGACCATGTTCGTCATGTTTCAGGCAATTGCACAATCCTTTATCGTTCGTCTGCCGATGGCTTATGTGATGTCGAAGATGATGCCGGACTCTCTTGTATACATCGGAGCGGCGGCACCGACGGCCACGGTATTCGGAATTGTGATCAATCTGGTTTATTTTATGGGATTTTCCAAGAAGGAACTGATGCGGACCGGAGAACTGTCCGCGGAGCAATAACCTATTTTGGAGATTTCGTCAAGTGGAAATTTGGACAAAAGATTCTAACCTATTTGTGAGATTTGCCTTATAGCCTTTGCCTACCATATATTGTATAATATCTTCTGTCGGAAACAAAACATTGTGATAAGGAGAGTTAGTTCAGTTATGTCAGACGAAGTATTAGATGATGTTATGATTAAAGGCAATTGTAAGGGTAAAGCGGATGCAATCGTGAACTGCCAGTGTAATATTGAGACAGCACCGAGCCGTTGTGATCAGGCGGAACAGTGCATGTTCTATTCCTATTACAAGTGCAGCAAACAGTGGAAACGACTTGCATAACAGATAGATAATATGGATTTTTTAGAGACTTCTGCTTGGGCGATGGCGCCGTGGCAGAAGTTTTCTTTATATTTAAGAGGTTTTGAAGGAGTATAAATGCATGAAGCGGGTACTGGTATTAAGTGATTCCCATGGAAATGTAAATAATATGGTATACGCAGTCAGGGAGACGGATCCGGATATGATCATCCATCTCGGGGACTGCTGGTCGGATGCGGTCCGGTTGAAGAAAAAATTTCCGGATATACCGATGGAGCAGGTTCCGGGCAACTGTGACTGCACGCAGGAGATGGAGGAGCGGATCCTCATGATCGAGGGCAAAAGCATTCTGATCTGCCACGGTCATACTTTCAACGTGAAGGCGAGCTACCTGATGCTGCAGTATGAGGCAGAGGAAAAGCAGGTGGATGCGGCGCTTTTTGGCCATACCCACCGGATCTTCTATGCGACGCACAACGGCGTGACGTATCTCAACCCGGGAAGCGTCGGATCACCACCATACGGGATCCCGCCTTCTTATGCGGTACTTGAAATTGATGGCGGAACCGAAGAAATCGCATATGATGTAATGTATATTGAATGATTTAATTCGATGATTTTACAGAAAAAAATTGACGAAAGACCGCAGATAG
This sequence comes from uncultured Agathobacter sp., assembly GCA_934358675.1. Classification (GTDB taxonomy): domain Bacteria; phylum Bacillota; class Clostridia; order Lachnospirales; family Lachnospiraceae; genus Roseburia. Next base: position 17,238 of record CAKRKX010000002.1, read on the forward strand.
ACGTATAATAGGCGAAGTATGAAATGCGTTGACGTTTCAATAATATAGAGGAGCTTGAAAAATGGTTAAGGTTGTAAAATTTGGCGGCAGTTCTCTTGCTAGCGCGGAGCAGTTCGCAAAGGTAGGGGATATTATCCGTGCTGACGAGTCAAGAAAGTATGTAGTACCGAGTGCACCTGGAAAGCGTAATTCCAAGGACACCAAAGTAACCGATATGCTGTATGCATGCTATGCATTGGCTGAGGCAGATGAAGATTTCCGTGTACAGTTGATGAAGATCAAGGAGCGTTATGATTCCATCATCAACGGACTTGGGCTGAAGGTCTCTTTGGATGATGAGTTTAAGACGATTTCCGAGAACTTTAAGGCGAAAGCAGGATCGGATTATGCGGCTTCCCGCGGTGAGTACTTAAACGGTATCATTATGGCAAATTACCTCGGATATGAGTTCATTGATTCTGCTACCGTTATTTTCTTTGATAAGGATGGCAATTTTGATGCAGACAAGACCGATAAGGTTCTGTCCAAGAAGCTTGCAGGCTGCGAGCGCGCTGTCATTCCGGGATTCTACGGAGCAAAGGCAGACGGAACCGTGCAGACATTCTCAAGAGGCGGATCCGATATCACAGGTTCGATCGTTTCCAAGGCTTGTCATGCAAGTATGTACGAGAACTGGACCGATGTATCAGGATGCCTTGTTGCAGATCCGAGAATTATTGACAATCCACAACCGATCAAGGTGATCACATACCGTGAGCTGAGAGAGTTATCTTACATGGGTGCATCCGTATTGCACGAAGATGCGGTATTCCCTGTCCGCAAGGCCGGAATTCCGATCAACATCCGCAACACGAATGATCCGGAAGCTGACGGAACACTGATCGTTGAGAGTACATGCCAGAAGCCGGAGTACACGATTACCGGTATCGCCGGTAAGAAGGGCTTTGTTGCTGTCAGCATCGACAAAGATATGATGAACGCAGAGGTTGGTTTCTGCCGTAAGGCTCTGCAGGCATTTGAGGAGAATGGTATCTCCATCGAGCATATGCCGTCCGGAATCGATACGATGACCGTATTTGTACATCAGGCTGAGTTTGAGGGCAAGGAGCAGCAGGTGATCAGCTCCATTCGTCGTCTGACACATCCGGATGTGATCGAGCTTGAAGCAGATCTTGCACTGATCGCAGTCGTAGGACGCGGAATGAAATCCACACGCGGTACCGCAGGAAGAATCTTTTCCGCACTTGCACATGCCAACATCAATGTCAAGATGATCGATCAGGGATCTTCCGAGCTGAATATCATCATCGGTGTCAGCAACGATGATTTCGAGGATGCGATCAAGGCAGTTTACGATATCTTCGTAGAGACAAGATTATAAAAACCTGATTTAACAACCGTAATATTATAGAACGGAACAATAGAACGCTTTCTTTCATATGTTATATGGAAGGGAGCGTTTTTTATATGGCTGGGAATACTGTTGTGTTTGTCACAGATCGGAGACAGGAAAATCTTGCGGCGTATCTTCCTGGAAGAAAACGCATGCTGGATTGGCGGGGGAAGGAACCACCGGAGGAAGCAGAAAAAATACTACAGGAGAGCCGATGGATCGTTCTTCCGATACCGGTCTCCAAAATAGAGAAAAATAAGTGGTTATCAAGAACATTAAAACAGGAATTAACAAAAATGAAGGCCGCGGGCTGGACGTTTTTCGGTGGCGTGTTTTCCGATGAGTGGCAAAAGCGTCTGGAGGAAGCGGATGTAATGTACTGGGATCTGATGAAAGATGCCAATGTGGTACATCAGAATGCTTATATTACGGCGGAGGCGACCGTTGCGGAAATCTTAAAGTACAGTGATTATTCGATCCGCGGGCAGAAGATCATTGTGAGCGGATACGGAAAATGCGGCAGAGAGATCGCCAATGTGCTCGGCTCGCTTGGGGCAAAAGTGACGGTGCTTGCACGGAGTGTGGAGGCGCGCAGACTGGCCCGGTTTGAGGGGCATGAGGCGGTTGCTTTCTCTTACGGACCGGAGGAGGCATACGGAGCGCGGACGATCGTGAATACCGTTCCGGCAATGGTGATCCGGGAGCCGATGATCCGAGAGATGCATTCCGATGCGGTCATTATCGATATTGCGTCGCGCCCGGGCGGAACAGATCTTGCAGCTGCGGAGACGTATGGAATCAAAGTGGTGGCGGCGCTTGGTCTGCCCGGTATCTACACGACCAAGAGCAGTGCCCGGATCTTAGCGGATGCGATCACCGGACATACGCATCCAAAATTAGGGGGAGAAGAGGAAAAACCATGGACTTTTCAAATTTTAATATAGGATATGGAATCACCGGATCGTTTTGTACGTTTGCGAAGACGAAGCGGGAAGTGGTGGAACTGACGGAGATGGGGGCGAATGTCATTCCCATCTTTTCTTATCAGGCGCAGCGGTGTAATACAAGATTTGGAAATGCAAAAGAGTTTGTGGACGAAATCTGTGAGATTACGGGAAATGAAGGAATCCGCACGATCCAGCAGGCGGAGCCGATCGGACCGAATAACTTTTTGGATATTATGGTGATCGCGCCGTGTACCGGGAACACTGCGGCGAAGCTCTGTACCGGAATCATCGATACACCGGTGCTGATGGCGGCAAAGGCGCACATGAGAAACGGCAAGCCGCTTGTCATCGCAATCTCCACGAACGATGCACTCGGCATGAATTTCAAGACGATCGGTAATCTGATGAATATGAAGAATATTTATTTTGTTCCGTTCGGACAGGATAATTACAAGAGCAAACCGAATTCCATGATCGCGAAGATGTCACTTCTTCCGGATACGATCGAAGCGGCCATGCGCGGCAGACAGATCCAACCGATGATCGTGTCGGAAGTGTAATAAGGCGGGCTGTTCCTGCCCGCCTACATAACTCTTTTCTAAATACTTAATTTTACATTATATTTTTTGAACCACTCGTTAATCTGTATATAGTAAGCCATAAGCTGCGGACCTGCCATCAGCTGACCGAACCACGGCTTGCCGAGATCCTTCGGATGATAGCAGAAGGCCTGGATCTTCTTCGGATCGGCGATCGAAAGAAGAGGACTGTTCGGATCGGCAATAATCTTCTGGAGTGCGGAAATCAGTAGGGACTCGTAACCCGGATCGTAGGTTTTCGGGAACGGGCTTTTTTTGCGTGTGCGGATTTCCTCCGGAATCAATCCCGCTGCGTATGCGCGTAGGAGGTGCTTCACTTCCCCATCCTTTGTCTTCATCTCATATGGCACGTTAAACAGATATTCTGCGAGGGCGAGATCGGCAAACGGAACGCGTGCGTCCATGCTGTTATAAGAGGCTGCACGGTCGGTCCGGTCGACGAGCGTCTGCATGAAGTAGCGGACCGTCAGATAGAAGGTGCGTCGGTGCAACAACTCCGAAGGGGTGTTGCTGCTGTCAATCCCTATCTCGCTGCAACTCGTTCGAAATTGTGCAGAGACGTAGGAAACCATATCGAGTCTGCTTGTTAATTTATCATTTAACAATAATTTGCGCGGGGAGATGTCTTTGGTCCACGGAAAAGTATCGGATTCATACATTTCCGCACGGTGATACCATGGATAACCACAGAACAATTCATCCGCACATTCACCGGTAAAAATGATCGGATGGTCACCGGCAATCCGGCTGCAGAAATACAGGAGGGATGAATCAACATCCGCCATTGCAGGGGCGTCATGCGCTTCTACCGACGGGATTAAGTAATCAAACAGTTCGGCGTTGCCGCAGGTCAGTGTGGTATGATCACTGCCCAGAGCCTCGCGCATCTGTTGGACAAACGGCGCGTCGAGAGACGGTTGAAAACTGTTTGCCTGAAAATATTTGCTGCTTCCGATGAAGTCAAACGAGTAGGTCGTGATCGGCGTATCGGACATGCGGGCAAGGCGTGCGGAGACTACCGAGGAGTCGAGTCCGCCGGAAAGCAGGGATGCGCTCGGCGCATTGGTGCTCGCAGCGGCGGTGATGGAATGCTCGAGCAGTTCGTTGATCCGTGCAACCGTATCTTCATAGGAATCGGTGTGCTCACGGATGACGAACTGGTGGTAGCGCTCCGTGTAAAGCCGTCCTTTGCTGTAAGAGAGCATGTGTCCCGGCTTGAGCTCGAAGATGTCGCGGTATACGGTCTGTCCGGGTGAATGTGCGGGCCCCATGGAAAGCAGTTCGTTCAGCCCGTTGGCATCCACGACGGCTTCAACACCCGGATAGCAGAGCAGCGCTTTCGGCTCAGACGCATAGATCAGAACCTGATCCCGGATGGTGTAGAACAGCGGACGCAATCCAAGCGGATCGCGGAACAGATACATCTGATTGTTCCGTTCATCATAAATAATGATTGTGAAACCACCATTTAACTTTTTAATAAAATCGCTTCCGTATTGGAAAAAGGCGCAGAGCAGAAGTTCCTCCTGCGTCAGTCCGTCCGTGCGCACGCGTGCACGTTGTAATTCTGCGCGCAGTTCGGGAAGATTGGAGATAAATCCGTCATACATGATCGCATAATTCTGCCCGTTGAATTTTTTTGCCGCGGGTTGTACTTCGGTTGGAATCTGCGGGTGAATGCTGCCACAGGCAAGCGCATTGTGATTCATGCAGCCTTGTGCGAAAAAATAAAACTCCCGGCTGTCGGGACCGCGCCTGCACAATGCATCGGACATGGCGGCTGCTGTGGCTTTGACTTGTTCACTGTCTTTTTGGAAAATTAAATCTGGATGAAAAAATCCGGCTATACCACTCATAAGTAACTCCTGAGAAATATTCTTAGAAATTATATGAGCGGACAGCCGGAAAAAGAATGTGTGTCCCGATATTAATTAAGCGTTCTGCTGTGCGTTGTATGCTTCACGCAGGGCCTTGGCAAGCTGGTCGCCGCAGGAAGTGTTCTTCATTCCGCAGCGGATGCCGCCGATACGGCGCTCGACTTCATCGACGGTCATGCCTTCGACGAGACGCGGGATAGCCTGCAGGTTTCCGTGGCAGCCTCCGGTAAATTTAACGCCTTTTACAATATCTCCATCAAGTTCTACCTCAATCTGTGTGGAACATGTGCCTTTTGTCTTATATAAATATGACATGTGAATTCCTCCTTATCCGTGTGTACTCTCTGAACGGCTGTGCCGATTTGCTACAATTATAACAACCGGTAGCGCATTTTACAATTGTCTGTTAATAAAAAGTTCATAAAACGTTTACTCCATATGGAGTTGAGAATATTCGCGAAAAGTGTTACAATACAAACATTCTATGCGAGTTAGGAGCTATATATTATGAGTACATTAACCAAGATTTTTGGTACACACAGTGAGAGGGAGTTAAAGCGAATTTATCCGATCGTTGATAAAGTGGAATCTTATCATGATCAGATGGCAGCTCTTTCGGATGAGGAACTGAAAGCGAAAACAAAAGAATATAAGGAGCGTCTGGAGAAGGGAGAAACACTTGACGATCTTCTTCCGGAGGCATATGCAACGGTCCGCGAGGCTGCGCGCCGCGTTCTGGGCATGGAGCATTACAGAGTGCAGATCATCGGTGGTATTATCCTGCATCAGGGTCGTATCGCTGAGATGAAGACTGGTGAAGGTAAGACATTGGTATCCACACTTCCGGCATATCTGAATGCATTGGAAGGCAAGGGTGTCTGCATCGTAACCGTCAACGATTACCTCGCAAAGCGAGATTCCGAGTGGATGGGTAAGGTACATGAATTCCTAGGACTGACCGTCGGCGTTGTTCTTAACAGTATGGACAACGATGAGCGCCGCGAGGCATACAATTGTGATATTACTTATGTAACGAACAACGAGCTCGGTTTCGATTACCTGCGTGACAACATGGTAATCTACAAGGAGCAGCTTGTACAGAGAGATTTACATTATGCGATCATCGATGAGGTCGATTCTGTTTTGATCGATGAGGCGAGAACACCGCTTATCATTTCCGGACAGAGCGGAAAGTCCACAAAGTTATACGAGGCCTGCGATATCCTTGCGCAGCAGATGACACGTGGTGACGATGTTCCGGAGTATTCCAAGATGGATGCCATCATGGGAATCGAGCAGGAAGAGACCGGAGACTTTATCGTAAACGAGAAGGACAAGGTCGTAAACCTGACACAGGAAGGTGTACATAAGGTTGAGCAGTTCTTCCATATTGAGAACCTTGCAGATGCGGATAATCTTGAGATCCAGCACAACATCATCCTTGCACTCCGTGCACATTATCTGATGTTCCGTGATCAGGATTACGTTGTGAAAGATGATCAGGTTATGATCGTCGATGAGTTCACCGGACGTATTATGCCGGGACGCCGTTATTCCGACGGTCTGCATCAGGCGATTGAGGCTAAGGAGCACGTTAAGGTTAAGCGAGAGAGCAAGACACTTGCTACGATCACATTCCAGAACTTCTTTAACAAGTTTGAGAAGAAGGCCGGTATGACCGGTACCGCTCTGACAGAGGAAAAGGAATTCCGTGATATCTACGGAATGGACGTTATCGAGATTCCTACGAATCGTCCGATCGCCCGTGTAGATCATCAGGATGCCGTATACAAGACAAAGAAAGAGAAATTTAAAGCCGTTGTAGATGAAGTTAAGAAAGCACACGAGAAGGGGCAGCCAGTTCTCGTTGGTACGATCACCATCGAGACTTCCGAGTTGATCAGCGGCATGTTGAAACGCGAAGGAATCCCGCATACGGTATTGAACGCGAAGTTCCATGAGCTTGAGGCTGAGATCGTTGCACAGGCAGGACAGCACGGTGCCGTAACGATCGCCACCAACATGGCAGGTCGAGGAACCGATATCAAGCTTGATGATGATGCCAAGGCTGCCGGCGGTCTGAAGATCATCGGTACCGAGCGTCATGAGTCCCGCCGTATTGATAACCAGCTGCGTGGACGTTCCGGTCGTCAGGGAGATCCGGGTGAATCCCAGTTCTTCATCTCTCTGGAGGACGATCTGATGCGTCTGTTCGGATCCGAGAGACTGATGTCCGTATTTAATGCATTAGGTGTGCCGGAAGGCGAGCAGATCCAGCATAAGATGCTGACATCTGCAATCGAAAAGGCGCAGGAGAAGATCGAGTACAACAACTATGGAATTCGTAAGAATCTGTTAGAGTACGATCAGGTTAATAACGATCAGAGAGAGATCATCTACTCTGAGCGTCGCAGCGTATTAAATGGAGACAGCATGCGTGATGCCATCTTCAAGATGATTCAGGATCAGGTTGAGAAAGCGGTTGATACCTGCATTTCCAACGAGATTCCTCGCGAAGAGTGGGATCTGAATGAGTTGAATGAGCTGATCCTTCCAATCATTCCGCTTGAGCCGATCACTGAGGAGAGCATTTCCGATGTGAAGAATATGAAGGAACTCAAGCAGCACTTGAAGGAGAAGGCGGTACTTCTCTATGAGGCGAAGGAGACAGAGTTCCCTGAGATCGAACAGTTCCGTGAGCTGGAGCGTGTCGTTCTTCTGAAAGTCATTGACCGCAAGTGGATGGATCATATCGATGATATGGATCAGCTGCGTCAGGGTATCGGACTTCAGGCATACGGACAGAGAGATCCGCTTGTTGAGTACAAGATGGCAGGCTTTGATATGTTCGATGAGATGATCTCCGCAATTCAGGAAGATACGATTCGTCTTCTGTATCATGTTCAGGTTGAGCAGAAGGTGGAGAGAGAGCAGGTTGCCAAGGTTACCGGAACCAATAAGGATGACACCGCACAGAACGCACCGAAAAAGCGCGAGCATGCGAAGGTTTATCCGAACGATCCGTGTCCATGCGGAAGCGGCAAGAAGTATAAACAGTGCTGCGGACGTAAAACAGTATAGTTTGTGATGATGTAATTGCATAAAGTAAGAAGAAGAAAGGATCGATGCGGCTCCGGATAAGAGCATACGTCGGTCCTTTTTGATGTTATAGGAATAGATATGCAATTTCCGTGCAAAAAAGTGCAAAAATTACTTTTCATACATCAAATTTATGTGTATGATGAAAGAAGTGTTATATAGTGAAACAAATGAGAGAGGATGGTTTTGAAAATGGATGCGTCAATGTTTATCGGTACATGGTGGTCACTGGTACCACCGCTTCTTGCAATCATACTTGCACTTGTGACGAAGGAAGTGTACAGTTCCCTTTTTATCGGAGTCGCAGTGGGTGCGCTGCTTTATACGGGATTTCATCCGTGGAATGCGTTTACCGCATTGTTTGATATCATGAAAAGCAGTATGAATTTAAATATTCTTATTTTTGATGTGCTGCTTGGAATGATCATTGTGCTTATGTCAAGGTCCGGCGGTTCGGCCGCATACGGTAAGTGGGCCGGAGATAAGATTAAGTCGAAAAAGAGTGCGATGCTTGCAACAACAGGACTTGGAATTTTGATCTTTGTGGATGATTATTTTAACTGTCTGACGGTCGGCTCGGTTATGCGACCGGTTACGGACCGTTACAAGGTATCCCGTGCAAAGCTGGCATATATTATCGATGCGACTGCGGCGCCGGTGTGCATTATCGCACCGATTTCCAGCTGGGCTGCGGCTGTCAATTCCTATGTGCCGGAGGATGCCGGAATCTCGGGATTCCAGTTGTTCCTGCGCACGATTCCGTACAACTTATATGCTATTTTAACTTTGGTCATGGTGTTCTATGTGATCGTGGCGAATTTTGATTTCGGTTTAATGAAGAAGCATGAGGATAATGCGGCAAAAGGCGATCTCTTTACCTCCGGAGGAGAAGAGTTTGAGCAGATAAAAGAGGAAGAAGTTTCCTCAAAAGGCAAGGTGATTGACCTTGTTCTTCCGGTTGCGGTACTGATCGTATCGGCGATCGGTGCAATGATCTACACCGGCTATCTGGATGGTGCCGACAATATTGTCAGTGCGTTTGCAGGATGTGATGCCGAGACGAGTCTGATCTTCGCAACGATGGTTACGGTTTTTGTTACTTTATTCTTATATCTGCCTCGTAAGGTAATTACGTTCAAGGATTTTATGGGCAGTTTCGTAGAGGGCTTTAAGCTGATGATCCCGGCGATCGGAATACTGATCTTTGCCTGGACGTTAAAAGGCATGGGTGATGCTTTGGAAATCGGCACATTTGTTGAGAATGCAGTCGGAGCAAGCGCTTCGGCAAGTTTGCTGCTTCCGGCAATCCTGTTCCTTGTAGCGATATTCCTTGCTTTTTCGACTGGAACAAGCTGGGGAACGTTTGCAATCCTTGTACCGATCGCGACAGCAATGTTCCCTGGAACAGACAAGCTTGAGATGATGATCATCTCCGTATCGGCAGTTCTTGCAGGAGCGGTATGCGGCGATCATGTATCTCCGATTTCTGATACGACGGTTATGTCTTCTGCAGGAGCGCAGAGTAACCATATCAACCATGTGACGACACAGATGCAGTACGCGGCAGTGGTTGCGATCGTTTGTTTTGTCGGCTATATTATCGCTGGTGTGTCACAGAGCTGGTGGATCGCGCTGGGCAGCAGTCTTGTGATCCTGCTTGTTGTGCTGACCGTGATGAAGCGCATGTTTGCTGCACGTGAGAAAAAGCGTGTGGCTGCGTAATCCTATAGTGATAAAATGCAGAATCAAAAATGATGTGTTAAAGCTGTGAATGATGAAAGTTTGCATGTGGCAGTGATGCAAGCGCGGCAGTGGTATATTTTGGAGAAAAAACAACATGCATAAAATAATAGACGTACCATATATCGATCAGAGTGTCGCGTACCCGACCGGATGCGAGAGTGTGTCGGCAACGATGCTTCTGCAATATCTTGGATATGAGATCACGGTGGATGAATTTATCCGCGACTATGTTCCGTGTGTGCCGATGCAGGAGCGGGATGGACAGTTGTACGGACCGGATCCGCGCAAGGCTTTTTGCGGAAGTCCGTACGATGCGGATTCGTTCGGATGCTATGCGCCGGTGATCTGTGAGGCGCTGCAGAAAGCGCTTGGGGATAAGTATACGGTTGTCGATGAGACCGGCACATCGATGCAGGAGCTGATCGAACGCTATATTGACCGGGATATGCCGGTCGTGTTCTGGGCGTGCATCGATATGAAGAAAGAGATCATCGGACCGCAGTGGAAGCTTTTCGACAGTGGCGAGATTTTCACATGGCGGTCGAACGAGCATTGTATGCTGCTCGTCGGATATGATGAGGAAGGATATTACTTTAATGATCCGTACGATAATCACGGATTGATCCGTTATCCGAAGGATTTGGTTGAAAAGCGGCATAAGGCACAGTATGAGATGGCTTGTGGTATGAGGGACCGCTTGTAGGCGATAAAAACATATATCCGTTTCGTAAATAAATTTGTGGGGCAGCGCAGGCTGCCCCTTATTTTAGATAGTTCCGGAAATCGTGAGGGTGGTGACTCCCGGATCGGTGCTGATCGTACCGGTTGCCGGATCTGTGATAAAGGTTGCGGCCGGCACGGTGATACGTCCGGCGACCGTTGCAAATTCGCCGGTTGTTTCATCGTAGGTATAGTCGGTATTCAGTACAAGCGCTGTGCCGTTCAGCGTTGCAGTCAGGTTGGACAGGCGAGGCGTGAAAGTATCAGTGACAACAATTCCGGCTGCGGCATCGGCAGCAGTATTACCGGAGTTCTGAATCTGGAATGTGTAGGTCAGGGTTCCGTTTTCAGTAACCGGGACCGGGCTGACTGACTTGGTGATTGCAAGAATTGGAGCGGCGACAACACCGACGGTTTCTTCTGCGGTGATGGCAGTGATTCCTCCGCCCTCCGCAGTGACGATATTTGTGATTGCTGATTCACTTTGCAGAGGCGCAAACGCATTTGTCTGTGTTTCATAGGCAATGATCGCATTGCCTCCGGCAGGAACATTGATTCCTGTAATGGAGAGCGGCGGTCCTGCGGTAACGGTTGGTGTGGTCTGCAAAACTCCATTTACATAATATTTTACAGAGCCAGCAAGATAGTTAAGAGGAGTCAGCGTGGCTGTCCCGGAAGCGTAAGCTCCAAGGTTGTCGGTCAGAGTAAGACCGTTTATCGGGAGTGTGCCTGAATTCAGAATGCTGATGACATAGGTGATAGGTCCGTTTGGATCATATTGGTCCCGTACAGCAGTCTTGGTCATGGAAAGTACTTCAAGAATTTCTCCTACAGCAATGTTTGAATTTGTTACGGAATTGCCGTAACGCAATTGAGCCTGATTTGTAAATCTTGGCATAATTTTTTCCTCCTTTTCATATATGCGGGTACACTATAAGATATGCATGAAATTTCTTAAGTGATATTAAGAAATTCTTTAACAAAACTTGATGGTATTCCGGGAGCGTTTCTTGTATGATGAACATAGATGGTTAGAGGAAAACCACCGAACCATCTGACCGACAGAAGATAAGTATCATTTCGGTCAGGCAAAACAGAGGTGGAACAGGGGGATACGTATGAGAAAAATCATGCAGGGATTGGTTATGGTATTGGTATTGACACTGATCAGTCCGCTTGAAACGGTCAGCAGTGCGGCTTCGGAGACGGTCCGTGCTGCCGAAGCGGGAGGAGAGAATCACACAGATCCGGTGATTCCGGATATCGAAGATTCCAATCGTGAAAATACGGACACAGAAATGCCGGATAACGAGAATCAGGACGCGGATGAGCCGGATACAGAGGAACCACAGCCGGTATTGCAGGGACTGATTCGTGATGAGGACGGTAATTTGTTTTACTATAAGGATGGCGTTAAACTTAAAAATACATGGAAGACCGTAAATGGAAGTAAGTATTATTTCGGCAAAAGCGGGAAAGCCTATGTGGGAAAACGAAAAGTCGGCAAGGCAACCTATTATTTTGCAGACAACGGAAAACGCAAGACCGGTTGGCGCATGATCAATGGAAAAAAATATTATTTCTCTCCGAAAAGCGGTAAAATGATAACCGGAAAGAAAACCATTTCCCATTATTTATGTTATTTCAGCGAAAAAGGCGTTTTGACACGTAAGATTGATAAAAATAAGAAAATGGTGGCTTTGACCTATGATGACGGACCATCCATCTACACGCCGGGTGTTTTAAAGACATTGCAGGAAAATAATGCGGTGGCAACGTTTTTTGTGGTCGGAAACCGTGTGCCGACGTATTCTGATACGGTAAAGAAAGCGTATGATATGGGATGCGAGATCGGAAACCATACTTATGAACATAAATGTCTGACAACGATCAGTGAGTCGGAGGTTAAGCGGCAGGTCAGCAAAACCAATGAAAATGTAAAGAAAGTGACGGGACAGGCGCCGGTGATCATGCGTCCGACCGGTGGGGCGACCAACACGAACGTTAAGCAGTGGGTGGGAATACCGTCGATCATCTGGTCGATCGATACACTTGACTGGAAAACGCGCAACGCGGACAGCACGAAGCGGGCGGTGCTCGATCATGTGAAGGACGGCGATATTGTGCTGATGCATGACCTCTACAGTGCTACGGCGAGCGCATCGGAGACGATCATTCCGGAACTCGTGAAGAGAGGATATCAGCTTGTGACCGTCAGTGAGCTCGCAGAGTGCAGAGGCGGTATGCAGGAGACGGGAGCGTATTACAGTTTCAGAAAGTAAAAATGAGGTACAGAACAAAAGTTCGATTTTGTTCTGTACTTTTTTTATATAGTTTGCTATAATCAAGAAATCAAGTGAGTAGATCAGAACATAATTACACAGATTAGATAGATACAGGATTCTTGTATAGGAGAGTACAGATGGATCATTTTAAGCTGGTATCCAAATATAAGCCGACCGGCGACCAGCCGCAGGCAATCGAACAATTGGTAAAAGGATTTCAGGAAGGCAATCAGTTCGAGACACTTCTCGGAGTGACCGGTTCCGGTAAGACATTTACGATGGCAAATGTCATTCAGGCACTGAATAAGCCGACTCTGATCATTTCGCATAATAAAACACTTGCCGGGCAGTTGTACGGAGAGATGAAAGAATTTTTCCCGGAAAATGCGGTAGAATACTTTGTATCCTACTACGACTATTATCAGCCGGAGGCTTATGTGCCACAGTCGGATACTTATATTGCGAAGGATTCGGCGGTCAATGATGAGATTGATAAGCTGCGGCTTTCGGCGACGGCGGCTTTGGCGGAGCGCAAGGATGTGATCATTGTGGCATCCGTTTCCTGCATATACGGAATCGGTAGCCCGGATGATTATATGAATATGATGGTTTCACTGCGACCGGGCATGGAGATTGACCGTGATGATGTGATCAAGGGGCTCATTGATATGCAGTATACGCGCAATGAGATGGATTTTAAGCGAGGAACGTTCCGTGTACACGGAGACGTCCTTGAGATTTTCCCGGCATACAATACGGATACGGCGATCCGTGTGGAATTCTTCGGCGATGAAATCGACCGTATTACGGAAGTGGACGTGCTGACAGGAGAAATCAAGAGTATCGTCAAGCATGCAGCAGTCTTTCCGGCTTCCCATTATGTTGTGCCGCAGGAGAAGATGAACGCGGCGTGTGACCGCATCGAGGCGGAACTTGAGGAGCGCGTAAAGTATTTTAAGAGTGAAGATAAATTATTGGAAGCGCAGCGTATCGCGGAGCGCACCAATTTTGACATAGAGATGATGAAGGAGACGGGATTCTGCAGCGGTATCGAGAATTACTCGAGACACCTTGCCGGACGTGCGGAGGGAGAGATGCCGGAGACACTGATCGACTATTTCCCGGATGACTTTCTGATCATTGTGGATGAGTCACATATTTCGATTCCGCAGATTCGTGGAATGTATGCGGGAGACCGTTCACGGAAAACAACACTGGTGGATTACGGCTTTCGTCTGCCGTCCGCTTTGGACAACCGACCGCTCAATTTTGAAGAATTTGAGAGCAAGATTGATCAGATGCTTTTTGTTTCTGCTACACCGAATGTGTATGAGCAGGAGCATGAACTGATGCGCGTGGAGCAGATTATCCGACCGACGGGACTTCTTGATCCGGAGATTTCGGTCCGACCGGTTGAGGGACAGATTGATGATCTCATCGGTGAAGTAAATAAGGAGACGGCAAACCACCATAAAGTATTGATTACGACACTGACGAAGCGCATGGCGGAAGATCTGACACAGTATATGAGTGAGATTGGCATCCGTGTGAAGTATCTGCATTCTGATATCGATACATTGGAGCGTGCGGAGATTATTCGTGATCTGCGACTGGATGTATTTGATGTGCTGGTTGGTATCAATCTGCTGCGAGAGGGTCTTGATATTCCGGAGATCACACTTGTCGCAATTCTGGATGCGGATAAGGAAGGCTTCCTTCGTTCCGAAACCTCGTTGATTCAGACAATCGGACGAGCCGCACGTAACAGTGAGGGACATGTTATTATGTATGCGGATAAGATTACGGACTCGATGCGTGTTGCCATCGATGAGACGGAGCGGCGCCGCAAGATCCAGCAGGAATACAATGAGGAACATGGAATTACACCGACGACGATCCAGAAGTCGGTGCGCGATCTGATCGCGATCTCGAAGAAGGTTGCGGCGGAGGAGATGGAATTTACGAAAGATCCGGAGTCCATGAGCCGCAAGGAACTCGAGAAGCTGATCGCCGACATTCAGAAGAAGATGCAGAAAGCCGCAACGGAACTCAATTTCGAGGCGGCGGCAGAATACAGAGACAAGATGATCACGCTCAAGAACATGTTGCGTGATCTATAAGAGCAACTATTCAGGTTAAATCATAAACAGATACAAAATCGTTGTGCTTGCACATAAAAGCGTATATCTGGTCTATGTTTGCAACTCTGAATAGAGTTGCCGCCACGCAACATAAGCAAAATAGGGAGCAACAAAGTTGCGACAGGTATCAGAGATGCCTGATTTTGCGTATGATGCGGGTGGATTCGCAGAGGAAAGGAACAAGAAAATGGCTAAAAAACAAAGAAAATATATTAAGATCCGGGGTGCGAGCGAGCACAACTTAAAGTGCATTGATATTGATATCCCCAGAGACGAATTTGTCGTGTTGACCGGTCTGTCAGGCTCGGGTAAATCTTCCCTTGCCTTTGACACAATCTATGCGGAGGGACAGCGCCGCTATATGGAATCCCTTTCTTCCTATGCAAGACAGTTCCTGGGACAGATGGAGAAGCCGAATGTGGAATCCATCGAGGGACTTCCACCTGCAATCTCGATCGATCAGAAATCAACGAACCGTAACCCGCGATCCACGGTCGGAACCGTGACGGAGATCTATGATTATTTCCGTCTGCTCTATGCGCGAATCGGAATCCCGCACTGTCCGAAGTGTGGACGTGCGATCGAGAAGCAGACCATCGATCAGATGGTGGATGCAGTTATGAAGCTGCCGGAGCGCACAAGAATTCAGGTTCTTGCACCGGTTGTCAGAGGTCGTAAGGGTGAGCATCAGAAGTTATTTGAGAAAGCAAAGAAGAGCGGCTATGTCCGTGTGATTGTGGACGGCAATATGTACGATCTGTCGGAGGAGATTCCGATGGACAAGAATATTAAACATAATATTGATATTGTGGTCGACCGACTTGTGATCAAGCCGGGGATTGAGAAACGACTGACGGATTCTCTGGAGAATGTGTTTGAACTGTCGGAAGGAAATGCGATCGTTGATGTGGTTGACGGAGAGCCGATGAATTTCTCGCAGAACTTTGCGTGTCCGGACTGTGGAATCAGTGTGGATGAGGTGGAACCGAGAAGTTTTTCGTTCAACAATCCGTTTGGTGCCTGCCCGGTATGCTACGGACTCGGCTACAAGATGGAATTTGACGAGAAACTGATGATTCCGGATCAGAATCTTTCCATCTCGGAAGGTGCGATTCAGGTGATGGGATGGCAGTCCTGCACGGATCCGTCCAGTTACACATACGCAACGCTTCGTGCATTGTCGGAAGGATATGGCTTTTCTCTCGATACACCGTACAAGGATCTGCCCGATGATATCCGTCATATGCTGATCCACGGGGGAGACGGACGCGTGCTGAAAGTTCATTACAAGGGACAGCGAGGCGAGGGCGTGTACGATCTGAACTGGGAAGGACTGATCCACAATGTGGAGCGCCGGTACCGTGAGACCGGATCGGATACGATGAAGCAGGAGTATGAGCAGTTCATGCGAATTACGCCTTGTGCGGAATGTCATGGACAGAGATTAAAGAAGAGTTCACTGGCGGTTACCGTCTGTGATAAGAATATTTATGAGATGACCGATATGTCGGTCAAGGATCTGGTCAGGTTTCTGGATGGTATGGAACTGACACAACAGCAGCATTTTATCGGAGATCAGATCTTAAAGGAGATCCGTTCGCGTGTCGGCTTCCTGCAGGAAGTCGGACTGGAGTATCTGACGCTGACGCGTGCGACCGGAACACTTTCCGGAGGAGAGGCGCAGCGAATCCGACTGGCAACACAGATCGGATCGGGTCTGGTTGGTGTTGCTTATATTCTCGATGAGCCGAGTATCGGACTGCACCAGAGGGATAACGACAAGCTGCTTCGCGCACTGATGAATCTTAAGGATCTTGGCAATACGCTGATCGTTGTGGAACATGATGAGGATACGATGCGTGCAGCGGATTACATTGTGGATATCGGTCCGGCTGCGGGCGTGCACGGTGGAGAAGTGGTTGCCGCGGGTACAGCTGCAGAGATCATGAAGTGCAAGAAGTCCATTACTGGTGATTACCTGAGCGGAAGAAAGAAGATTCCGGTGCCTTCGGAGCGAAGAAAGCCAACCGGATATATTACGATCAAAGGCGCAAGAGAGAACAATCTGAAGAATATTGATGTGGATATCCCGCTTGGTATCATGACCTGTATTACCGGAGTGTCCGGTTCGGGCAAGAGTTCTCTGACGAATGAGATTCTGTACAAGCATCTGGCGCGAACGCTCAACCGTGCGCGCTGCGTTGCGGGCGAACACGATGATATTCTCGGACTTGAGCAATTGGACAAGATTATTGATATCGACCAGTCTCCGATCGGACGTACGCCGCGATCCAATCCGGCGACATACACCGGTGTGTTTGATATGATCCGTGATCTGTTTGCTGCCACGGCGGATGCCAAGGCGCGCGGATACAAGAAAGGCAGATTCAGTTTCAATGTCAAAGGCGGACGATGTGAAGCCTGCAGCGGAGACGGAATTCTTAAGATTGAGATGCATTTCCTCCCGGATGTGTATGTGCCGTGTGAAGTCTGCGGTGGCAAGAGATACAACCGTGAGACGCTGGAAGTGAAGTACAAAGGAAAGAGCATCTACGATGTATTGGATATGACGGTTGAGGAAGCATTGGAGTTCTTCAAGAATGTGCCGACGATTCACCGTAAGATCCAGACTCTTTATGATGTGGGATTATCCTATATTAAGCTGGGACAGCCGTCCACGGAACTTTCCGGAGGAGAGGCGCAGCGTATCAAGCTTGCAACAGAGTTAAGCAAACGTGGAACCGGCAAGACAATCTATGTGCTGGATGAGCCGACGACCGGACTGCATTTTGCGGATGTACACAAGCTGGTGGAGATCCTTCGAAAACTGTCGGACGGAGGCAACACGGTTGTTGTGATCGAACACAATCTGGACGTCATTAAGACTGCGGACTATATCATTGATATGGGACCGGAAGGAGGAGACGGCGGCGGTACGGTGATTGCCAAAGGAACACCGGAAGAAGTGTGTCAGGTTCCGGAATCTTATACAGGCCAGTTCTTAAAACCATATTTAACTTCTGACGGTAAAAATTAGGATTTTATTAAGGATTCGATTAATTGAAAAAAATGTTTGAAAAATGGAATTAATTGTATATAATGTTACTGTATGCACAAAATATGATTAACTGCGGTTTTGCGCCTGCGCAGGACCAGGTTACAGATAGATGACAGTAAGACAGAAAGGGGCATTTTTGGAATGATCGGATCAGATATCGGAATTGATTTAGGTACCGCGAGTATTTTAGTATATATCAAAGGCAAGGGAGTTGTCTTAAAGGAGCCTTCTGTTGTAGCTTTCGACAGAGATACAAACAAGATTAAAGCAATCGGTGAGGAAGCGCGCCTGATGCTCGGACGTACACCGGGCAATATCGTTGCGGTTCGTCCGCTTCGTCAGGGTGTTATTTCCGATTACACCGTTACCGAGAAGATGATCAAGTACTTTATTCAGAAAGCACTTGGCAAGAAGAGTTTTCGTAAGCCGCGCATCAGCGTCTGTGTACCGAGCGGCGTTACTGAGGTAGAGAAGAAGGCCGTTGAGGATGCGACTTATCAGGCAGGTGCCCGCGAAGTAGAGATCATCGAGGAGCCGATCGCAGCTGCAATCGGAGCCGGAATTGATATTTCAAGACCTTGTGGAAATATGATCGTAGATATCGGAGGAGGTACTTCGGATATCGCTGTGATCTCACTCGGCGGATCCGTTGTCAGCACATCGGTTAAGATCGCCGGTGATGATTTTGACGAGGCACTGGTTCGTTATATGCGTAAGAAACACAATCTTCTGATCGGTGAGCGTACCGCAGAGGATATCAAGATCAAGATCGGAACCTGTTACCCGCTTGCACAGAATGAGACGATGGATGTGCGCGGACGTAACCTTGTAACCGGACTTCCGAGAACGATTACCGTAAGTTCCGAGGAGACTGAGGAGGCACTTCGTGAGCCGACATTACAGATCGTGGAAGCAGTCCACTCTGTATTGGAGAAGACTCCGCCTGAACTGGCTGCCGACGTTGCGGATCGCGGAATCGTTCTGACCGGTGGTGGAGCATTGCTTCGCGGACTTGAGGAATTGATCGAGGAGAGAACCGGAATCAATACAATGACAGCAGAACATCCGATGACCTGCGTGGCGATCGGAACCGGAAAATATGTAGAATTTCTTGCCGGCAAGAGAGACGACGATTAATGGATGAGTAAAGTGCGCAGATTTTGCGCACTTTTTCAATTCATTAGGAAATTCCTTTTTTTCATAACAGTTTTATGTTAAGTTATCAGAAAAGGATCCGATATACATATTGGAGTGTATAGTTTAGAAACAGAGGTGTCATATGGTTAAAGGTTTATATACAGCGCATACCGGTATGGTCAATGAGATGAAGCGTCTGGATATTCTGGCGAACAATCTCGCGAATGCAGACACAACCGCATACAAGAAAGAAGGAACGACTTCCCGGACATTTGCGGATGAGATGTCGCTCCGGCTCAAAGATTCTTCGAATGCCTATCTTCCGAAGAAACTCGGAGAAATTACCTATGGCGTACATCTCGGAGAAGTATATACGGATTATGATTCGGGAAGCTTTAAAGTAACTGATAACACAACAGATTTTGCAATCGATGGCAAAGGCTTTTTTGCGATCGCTTTTACCGATAAAGATGGAAATACTTCCGTGAAGTATACAAGAGACGGTTCTTTCACCGTGAATACGGAGGGCTATCTTGTGACGAAGGACGGAGATTATGTGCTGAATGCGACCGGAGCGATGAATGGGGATCCGGATCCGCGGAACCGTATTCAGGTTGACCCGAATGCAACGATCACGGTAAATCAGCTTGGATATATTTTCCAGAATGACCAGATCGTTGGAACTCTTGGTCTGGTTGATATTGATAATTACGATTATCTCGAAAAATACGGAGAAAACATGTACAACCTGTTGGATGGCGGCAATCGTGTTGCGGCAGATGCCAAGATCGAGCAGGGAGTGTTAGAGACCTCCAATGTGAATGTCATTAAGGAAATGGTCAATATGATTACGATCCAACGAGCATATGAAGCCGGACAGAAAGTGATCACATCAATTGACAGTACATTGGATCGCGCGGTCAACAATGTCGGACGCGTGCAGTAAGTAATCTGAAATCAGGATGGAATATGCGTGGAAACGCATTTGGGGCAGGGAAGCCGGAATAGAAACAGTGATGATATAAGAAATAGAGAGGTATATGCCCTATGATGAGAGCGTTGTATACAGCAGCGACCGGAATGCTTGCAGAACAGACAAATGTAGATACGATCGCGAACAATTTATCGAATGTAAACACGAATGGATACAAGACGGAACGCACGGAGTTCAAGTCCTTACTGTATCAGACGATACAGACAAGAACAACGTCGGCGAACGGCGCACAGAAACCGGTTGGCGCACAGGTGGGACTCGGAACGAGAGTTGCTGCTACCACATCCATGTATACGCAGGGATCGCTGCTCGAGAGTGAGAGCAAGACGGATTTTGCGATCGAGGGTAATGGTTTCTTTGCAGTACGCGGCGTGGACGGAAATACATATTATACAAGAAACGGTAATTTTACGTGGAGTCTGAATGCTGCAGGAAGAACGATCCTTGCGGATCAGGAGGGCTGCCCGGTTCTGGATACAAACGGTAACGAGATTATGGTTCCGCAGAATGTGAATGCGGAGAGTATGGTGTTCTCGGAGGACGGATCGATCGCATACCGTGATCCGGCTACCAGTCAGGTGATCTCGTTGAACCAGTCATTTGGTATCTATCAATTTAACAATCCGGCCGGACTCGAGAAGTTGTCTTCGAGCCGTCTGCAGGCGACACCTGCGTCCGGAAATGCTTTGTTAGAGGGAGCGACACAGGGACTGACAAGAAGTAAAGTCCACCAGAGTCGTCTGGAGGGCTCGAACGTGCAGGTTGCGGATGAGATGGTCAACATGATCGTTGCGCAGCGTGCGTATGAGTTGAATTCCAAGGCAATCACAACTGCCGATTCCATGCTGGATACGGCGAATAACCTTAAGCGATAATCGTGGTGTATGAATAAGGAGGCAGTGTAGATGGATTTATCAGGAATTTCCGGAATCAGTTCCAATTACCAGAGCGCGAAAGCAGATGAGAGCGCGGCTTCGAGCAATGCGCTGCAGAATTCCCTCAGCGGAGTCTCTTCCGATTCGTCGGAGGAAGAATTAAAAGGCGTGATCAAGGACTTTGAGTCCTATTTTGTAGAGCAGATGTTAAAGCAGGTAAAGAATTCTTTTTCATCGGATGACGAGGATTCCACCATGTCCCAGTACAAGGATCTGTATATGGATCAGGCGATCGAGATGGTTGCGGACGAGGTGGTCGACCAGGTCGGAGAGAATCTTACGCAGCAGCTTTACGAGCAGATGCGCCGCAACTTGAATATTACAACAACGGAATAGATCACGGTGCGGAGATAAGTGTATGACAACGGAACATGTTCGATCAGGACATAAAATTTCGCCGCGCGCAGAAGCGATCGGCGCGGTTGCCACTGTGGTGATCTTGTATATGATCTTAGAATCTATGGGCGTTACCTGCCCAATCAAATTTGTCACGGGGATTTCCTGCGCGGGATGCGGGATGTCCCGGGCGTGGCTTTCTTTGTTGAAGCTCGATGTGCGTGGAGCCTTTTTTTATCATCCTCTTTTCTTTGTTCCGCCGCTTTTTGTGGTGGTGCTGTTCCTGAAATCTAAAATAAATATTAAAATTTATAAAATTTTTATGTTTACAATGATAATGGCTTTTGTTATAGTCTATTTATACCGAATGATATGCGTGCACGATGGCATTGTTGTTTTTGAGCCGCGTGACGGTATTATTTTGCGTATGCTACAACAAATAAGGGAATAATGAAGGAGGAACACAATGTTTTGTACGAAATGCGGTAAGCAGATCGCTGATTCGACCAAATTCTGCCCATACTGTGGTGCAGAGTGCTCAACCGCACGCAAGGTTGTCGATCAGGCGAACGATATGTTTCAGGCTGCAGAACAGGAACTGGGAAGTGCGATCGATGAGGTAAAGCAGAGCTTTAACAACAGCGGCGCAAACAACCAGAACTACTATCAGAATCAGGGCGGCAATCCAAACCAGGGTTACAACCCGAACCAGGGCTATAATCCGAATCAGGGTTACAACGGTGCTCCGTACGGCGGAGAGCGTCTCAAGGATGACAGAGGACTCGTTTCCTACATCCTGCTGACACTCATCACCTGCGGAATCTACGGATACTATTTCATCTACAAGATGGCACATGATGTCAATGTTGCCTGCGAGGGTGACGGAGAGAGTACATCCGGACTGGTTGCTTTCATCCTGTTATCCATGGTCACCTGTGGAATCTACGCATGGTACTGGTACTACAAGCTCGGTAATCGACTGTCTGCCAATGCATACCGATATGGATTAAATTTCCCGGAGAACGGAACTACCGTACTTCTTTGGATCATCTTCGGATCACTGATCTGCGGAATCGGACCGTTTATTGCAATGCACATTCTGATCAAGAATTCCAACGCAATCTGCAATGCATACAACCGTGCACACGGACTGTAAACCGAATAGAATGTAAAATCTGCCCTCTTTGCCGCATATGGTAAGGAGGGTGCTTTTTATTTCCAAAAGCGCACTTGCAAGAGTGTCCGTTGTGCTTCATAATAGAGCGTAGAGTTTGTACGAAAAAGAGAGGAACATACTTTGGACAAGCAACAGGGTAATGAAGAAGTAATAAACGGTTATGTCGATCATATCGTATTTCGAAATAATGAGAATGGTTACACGGTGATGGTGATGATCTGCGACGAGGAAGAACTGACCTGTGTGGGCATTTTCTCGGATATTGCAGAGGGCGAATGCATTGAGGCGCACGGCGAGTACACGGACCATCCGACCTACGGAAGACAGTTTTCAGTCAAAAGTTTCGAGGAAAAAGCGCCACAGGACGAGCTTGCGATCGAGCGTTATCTCGGTTCCGGTGCCATCAAAGGAATCGGTATCGCACTTGCGGCGCGCATCGTGCGAAGATTCAGGGAGGACACATTCCGCATCATCGAGGAGGAGCCGGAGCGCCTTGCGGAAGTCAAAGGTATCAGCCAGCGCAAAGCGATGGAGATCGCGGATCAGGTGAATGAGAAGCGTGATCTGCGTCAGGCGATGATCTTTTTGCAGCAGTATGGTATCAGCACGACGCTCGCGGTCAAGATCTACAATACCTACGGACAGGAAGTGTACAGTATCTTAAAGGAAAACCCGTACCGTATGGCGGATGATGTGGACGGTGTCGGATTTCGGACAGCGGATGAGATCGCCTCGCGTGTCGGCATCCGCACGGATTCGGATTTCCGCATTCGAAGTGGTATCCAGTATGCGCTCCTGCAGGCATCCAATGAGGGCAACACTTATCTGCCGATGCCGGAGCTGACGCAGAGAGCCAGTGCATTGCTTGAGATTGAACCGGAGTACATTGAGAAACATTACATGAACCTCGCAATGGATCGCAAGATCATCATGCGGCAGGTGGAAGATGTCACACAGATCTATGCGAGTGCTTTCTTCTATATGGAAGCAAATGCTGCAACGATGTTAAAGCAGCTGGATGCGACTTTTGATGTGCCGGATATCGAGATCGAGGCGCGGCTGCGCCAGATCGAGAAGCAGACGAAGATGGATCTGGATGAACATCAGGTGGAAGCGGTCAAGGAGGCGGTAAGAAACGGTGTGCTCGTGATCACCGGTGGACCGGGTACCGGAAAGACAACGACCATCAACACGATCATCAAATACTTTGAGTCGGAGGGCATGGATATCTTTCTTGCGGCACCGACCGGACGTGCGGCGAAACGCATGAGTGAGACGACTGGATTTGAGGCGCGCACGATCCACCGTATGCTCGAGCTGAACGGTGGTGTGGAAGGAAACGCGGGCTTTGAGCGGAACGAGCAGAATCCGCTCGAGACGGATGTCATCATCATCGATGAGATGTCGATGGTCGATATCTCGCTGATGTATTCGCTGCTCAAAGCAGTCATTGCGGGAACGCGCCTGATCCTCGTGGGCGATGTGAATCAGCTCCCGAGTGTCGGACCGGGAAATGTGCTCAAAGATATTATTGATTCAAAGCTTTTTCACACGGTTATGCTGACGAAAATCTTCCGACAGGCAAGCACGAGCGATATTATCGTCAACGCGCATAAGATCAACCGCGGCGAGCCGGTCGAGCTCGATAACAAGAGCATGGACTTTTTCTTCCTGAAACGTTACGACGCGGACAAGATCATTAACGTGACCTTACAGTTGATCTTACAGAAGCTTCCGAAGTTCGTCGGGGCATCGATGATGGATATTCAGGTGCTGACGCCTATGAGAAAAGGCCTGCTCGGCGTGGAACGCTTAAATACGGTGCTGCAGATGTACCTGAATCCGCCGGACAAACGCAAAAAGGAAAAGGAGCATGGAACAACGCTTTTGCGTGAGGGCGACAAAGTCATGCAGATTAAAAACAACTATCAGCTTGAGTGGGAGATCCGCAGCAAGTACGGTCTGTGCATCGACAAGGGAACCGGTGTGTTCAACGGGGATACCGGAATCATCGAGGAGATCAACGATTTCGCGGAGACCGTGACGGTCTGCTTTGACGAGGGGCGCATGGTTGAATATCCTTACAAACTGCTGGAGGAACTGGAACTTGCGTATGCGGTGACGATTCATAAGTCGCAGGGATCGGAGTATCCGGCGGTCGTCATTCCGCTTTTGTCGGGACCGCGCATGCTTATGAACCGGAATCTTTTGTACACGGCTGTGACCAGAGCAAAAAAGTGTGTTACAATTGTGGGAAATGATGCGACGTTCGAGCAGATGATCGCGAACAATTCGCAGCTGAAACGATACAGCGGTCTGCGTGACCGGCTGATCGAAGATGCAAACGAGATGTAGAAAGGAGCATGCTCTATGGAAATAAAGATTTTGACAACCGAACAGCTGCCGGAGGCGGCGGGACTGGCGCGCGGAGTCTATGATTACTGTCTGCGCAACAATGTGCCGAATCCGAAGATGTCACAGGCGTTTGAACAGTACAGCCATCAGGATTATCTGAGCCATATGATCAGCGAGGGACATCTGGTGATGTGGGGCGCATATGAGCAGGGCACGATCGTCGGAGTCTCTGCAATGCAGACGGAGGGACACATCACGATGCTGTACGTCCATCCGATGTATCAGCGTCGCGGAATCGGTAAGAAACTTCTGGAAGAAATGAGAAAATATGCAAAAAACGCTTATAATCTTTCGGGCGTGACGCTTAATGCGATGCCGGCCTGGACGGAGAACTATTTTGCAAAGCGTAAGTTTAAAAGAATGAACGTGATGCCGAATCAGGATTTCGTTTCGATGCAGGCCTGCAGTGTGGACGAGATTACGTATGAAAAGAAACCTCTTTCAACCGCTGTTGTGCTGTCGGTAGTATTCGGATCGCTGTTTTTCTGCATTCTGGCCGTTGTCATAGGACTGATTGGATTGATTCCGTAGGAGATCGCAAACAGATACACAGATGGTGTTATCAACAAAATGTATAAAATGTACATATTTATTAAAAAAACCTCGGCACTTTTTTCGATGCTAAAGTAGTTGAAAAAAGTGCCATATTATGATAAACTTTTTACAATTTAGGCAGAGGCGATAAGTCTGCCGTAATGATAGCAAAAAAAGAGACTCCCTCTTTTTTTTTGCCAAGATGCAGGAAACACAACAGAAAGGCAGGGCACACAATGAAAGCTTTCTTGATACTCGAAGACGGAACCGTATTTACTGGTACAAGCATCGGTTCTACAAGAGAAGTGATCAGTGAGATCGTATTTAACACTTCTATGACAGGATATCTGGAGGTTCTGACAGATCCATCCTATGCGGGACAGGCAGTCGTTATGACTTATCCGCTGATCGGAAATTACGGAATCACACCGGATATGGAATCCGCACGTCCTTGGCCGGACGGATATATCGTAAGAGAATTATCCCGTACCGCCAGCAACTTCCGATGCGAAGGAACGATTCAGAACTTTTTGAAAAAGCATGATATTCCGGGTGTGGCAGGCATTGATACCCGTGCACTGACCAAGATCCTTCGTGAGAAGGGAACCATGAACGGAATGATCACAACGAACGAGAATTATAATCTTGACGAGATCCTTCCTAAATTAAAAGAATATACAACCGGCAATGTTGTGGATAAAGTAACCTGCAGCGAGAAGAAAGTTCTTCGCGGAACCGGCAAGAAGGTCGCTTTGCTCGATCTTGGTGCGAAGAATAATATTGCAAAATCTCTGAACGCAAGAGGATGCGAGGTGACGATCTACCCGGCACACACAAGCGCTGAGGAGATCCTTGCAACGAATCCGGATGGCATTATGCTCAGCAACGGACCTGGAGATCCGAAGGAGTGTAAGGAGATCATCGAGGAGATTCATAAATTGTATGAGAGCGATGTGCCGATTTTTGCCATCTGTCTCGGACACCAGCTTATGGCGCTGGCAACCGGAGCGGACACACACAAGATGAAATACGGACATCGTGGAGGAAATCATCCGGTTAAGGATTTAAAGACAAACCGTGTTTATATTTCTTCTCAGAATCACGGATATGTGGTTGACACCGATACACTTGATCCGAATGTTGCCAAACCTGCATTTGTCAACGTTAATGATGGAACAAACGAAGGCCTTGAGTATGTTGGTAAGAACATTTTCACGGTACAGTTCCACCCGGAGGCCTGCCCTGGACCACAGGATTCCGCGTATCTGTTTGACCGTTTTATCGATATGATGGACAGAGGAGGAAATAAATAATGCCAAGAAATAAAGAGATTAAAAAAGTATTAGTGATCGGTTCCGGTCCGATCGTCATCGGACAGGCAGCAGAGTTCGATTACGCCGGAACACAGGCATGCCGTTCCTTAAAGGAAGAGGGCGTTGAAGTATGTCTTGTCAATTCCAACCCTGCAACCATCATGACTGATAAGCAGATCGCAGATCAGGTATACATTGAGCCTCTTACAGTTGATGTATTAAAAGAGATCATCTTAAAGGAGAAGCCGGACAGCGTGCTTCCGACACTCGGAGGACAGGCAGGATTAAACCTTGGTATGGAGCTTGCCGAGTCAGGATTCCTTGAGGAACATGGCGTAAAGCTGATCGGCACAACCGCTGAGACGATTTTCAAGGCAGAGGACCGTCAGGCATTCAAGGATACGATGGAGAAGATCGGTGAGCCTTGTGCCGCATCACAGGTCGTTAATACGGTAGAAGACGGTATCAAGTTTACGAATACGATCGGATATCCGGTTGTACTTCGTCCTGCTTTCACACTCGGAGGAAGCGGCGGCGGTATCGCCCACAACGAGCAGGAGCTTGTTGATATCTTGAGCAACGGACTTCGCTTAAGCCGTGTTGGTGAGGTCCTCGTAGAGCGCTGCATCGCCGGATGGAAGGAAGTTGAGTACGAGGTAATGCGTGATGCGAACGGCAACTGTATTACCGTATGTAACATGGAGAACATCGATCCGGTCGGCGTGCACACCGGAGATTCCATCGTAGTTGCTCCTTCACAGACACTCGGAGACAAGGAATACCAGATGCTCCGTAGTTCGGCATTAAACATTATCGATGAGTTAAAGATTACCGGAGGATGTAACGTACAGTACGCTTTGAATCCGGATTCCTTTGAATATTGTGTTATCGAGGTAAACCCTCGAGTATCCCGTTCTTCCGCTTTAGCATCCAAGGCAACCGGATATCCGATCGCCAAGGTTACCGCGAAGATCGCTTTGGGCTATACTCTTGATGAGATCAAGAATGCCATCACACAGAAGACATACGCAAGCTTCGAGCCGATGCTTGACTACTGTGTTGTTAAGATCCCGAGACTTCCGTTTGATAAGTTCCTGACGGCAAAGAGAACCTTAAGCACACAGATGAAGGCAACCGGTGAGGTTATGAGTATCTGTGATAATTTCGAGGGTGCTTTGATGAAAGCCATCCGTTCTCTTGAGCAGCATGTGGACTGCCTGTTATCGTATGACTTCTCGAACTTAAACGATGAGGAGCTGGAGGCACAGCTTCATGTTGTGGATGACCGTAGAATCTGGGTGATCGCAGAGGCTCTGCGCCGTGGCGTATCTTACGATCACATTTACGATATTACGAAGATCGACCGCTGGTTCATCGACAAGATCGCAATCCTTGTTGAGATGGAGAAGAGACTTCAGAATGAAGAACTTACCGTTGATCTCTTAAAGGAAGCAAAGAGAATCGAGTTCCCGGACAACGTGATCGCAAGACTTACCGGCAAAACCGAGGATGAGATTAAAGAGATGCGTTATGCAAACGGCATCGTTGCCGCATTCAAGATGGTAGATACCTGTGCGGCTGAGTTCGCAGCAGAGACACCATATTACTACAGCGTATTCGGAAGCGAGAACGAGGCTGCAGAGACCAATCCGCAGAAGAAGGTTCTTGTACTTGGCTCTGGTCCGATTCGTATCGGTCAGGGTATCGAGTTTGACTTCTGTTCCGTACACTGTACATGGGCTTTCGCGAAGGAAGGCTGGGAGACGGTTATCGTCAACAACAACCCGGAGACGGTTTCGACCGACTTTGATATCGCGGACAAGCTTTATTTCGAGCCTTTGACACCGGAAGATGTCGAGAGCATTGTAAACATTGAGAAACCGGACGGAGCGGTTGTTCAGTTCGGTGGACAGACGGCTATCAAGCTGACGGAAGCGTTAATGAAGATGGGCGTTAAGATTCTTGGAACAAAGGCAGAAGATGTCGATGCAGCCGAGGACCGTGAGCTTTTCGATGAGATTCTTGAGAAGACAGGCATCCCGAGAGCTGCCGGCGGAACCGTATTTACCGCCGAGGAGGCAAAGGAAGTTGCCAACCGTCTCGGTTATCCGGTACTTGTTCGTCCGTCCTACGTTCTTGGCGGACAGGGTATGAAGATCGCCTTTAACGATGAGGAAATCGAGGAGTTCATCGGAATCATCAACCGTATTGCACAGGATCATCCAATCCTTGTCGACAAATATTTACAGGGTAAGGAGATCGAGGTCGATGCCGTATGCGAC
This sequence comes from uncultured Agathobacter sp., assembly GCA_934358675.1. Taxonomy (GTDB): domain Bacteria; phylum Bacillota; class Clostridia; order Lachnospirales; family Lachnospiraceae; genus Roseburia. The sequence continues at coordinate 46,223 of CAKRKX010000002.1, forward strand.
GGAACCGACATTCTCATCCCTGGTATCATGGAGCATATCGAGCGTACCGGTGTCCATTCCGGAGACAGTATCTCGGTATATCCTGCACCAACGATCAGCGACAAGGTTAAGCAGACCATCGTTGAGTACACGAAGCGTCTGGCACAGGCACTTCATGTTGTTGGATTGATCAACATCCAGTTCATCGCGATGAACGAGGAAGTATACGTCATCGAGGTAAACCCGCGTTCATCCAGAACGGTTCCTTATATCAGCAAGGTAACAGGTATTCCTATCGTTGACCTTGCAACAAAAGTCATCATCGGTAACACGATCCGCGGACTCGGTTACGAGCCTGGACTTGCGCCGGTGGCAGATTACATTGCAATCAAGATGCCGGTATTCTCATTCGAGAAGCTGCGCGGTGCGGAGATCAGCCTTGGACCGGAGATGAAGTCTACCGGCGAGTGTCTTGGTATCGCCAAGACCTTCAACGAGGCACTGTACAAAGCATTTTTAGGTGCAGGGGTACAGCTTCCGAAGCATAAGCAGATGATTATGACCGTAAAGGATGCCGATAAGCCTGAGGCAGTCGGCGTTGCAAAGCGTTTCGAAGCGCTCGGTTACAAGATCTACGCAACAAGAAGTACCGCAAAGTACTTGCAGGAGCACGGCGTGAATGCACTCCGCGTCAACAAGATCACGCAGGAGTCACCGAACGTCATGGATCTGATCCTCGGACACAAGATCGACCTTGTCATCGATACCCCTACACAGGGTAACGGCGATAAGACAAGAGACGGATTCCTGATCCGCCGTAACGCGATCGAGACAGGTGTCTACTGTATTACTGCGATGGATACCGCAAACGCACTTGCCCGCTCCCTCGAGACAGCGAACGGACAGCTCACTCCGGTTGATATTGCTACTGTTAAGAACATATAAAATAATCCCATCAGTAAAAAAGCTGGTTGGCTACTTGTAGCCTAACCAGCTTTTTTATTTTACAGATTATTTATACTGTTCAATTTCAGATGAAGACGCAGAAGGCTAACCACTATGATGAACACGATTTTAGGCAGAATCACTGAATTTGTGAAAATGGATGCATGACTTAAATTTTGTGTCCGAGCATTGCTTCGACTGTGGCAGTTTGGTGTCCGACGGGGATCTTCCGGCGAACACCAAGCGGACACTGTCTAAGCTTGAGCGGACAGAAATCGTCAAAAAAGTCATGCGTCCATTTCCTTCAAATTCGTGATTCTGAATAACTAGTGTCATCACAGCGGTTAGCCTTCGCAGTCGTATGTGAAAATAAACAGTAGAATATGCGCCTGTTATGAACCCCGCTTCATAAGACGTTAAGGAAGTCTTAAGTTGTGTACACAACTATGCTATGGTAAAATGACGCTATATGGATAACAAAGAATTCTTTCAAAAGAACAAAAATAAAATAATCTGCTTCTTCGTCACACTGATCCTTGCGATCGTGACGATCTATGCCGTGTTCAAAGGCAGTGGCATCTCATTTGAGGAACTGATGCAGAGTATCCGCGATGCATCCGGTGCGGGAATCACGCTGGCTGCGGTGTGCATGCTCGGCTTTATCTATTTTGAGGGAGAGGCGATCCGTGTGATCGTCAACCATATGGGATATCCGGCGACACGTCTTCACGGATTTGTCTATTCGGCGGCGGACGTGTATTTCTCGGCAATCACGCCGTCCGCATCCGGCGGACAGCCCGCAAGTGCCTTTTTCATGATGAAGGACAGAATCCCGGGGACTGCGGTTATGGCGGCGTTATTGCTGAATCTTGTTATGTATACTCTTGCGGTGGTAACACTTGGAATTTTGGATTTTGTGCTTGCACCGAGGCTTTTTTTACAATTCAGCATTGTCGCAAGGGTGTTGATCATAAGCGGAATGCTCGCGTTATCGGGTCTTGCGATTCTTTTTTACATGCTCCTCAAGAAGCGGGAGATCGTGCGTAATTTGATGAAAGGTACAGCTTCCTTTCTGCGGAAGATCCATTGTAAACGACTTGCGCAGAAACTGGAAAAACGGATCAATAAGGCGTTGGATGAATACGGACAGTGTGTTTCGCTGATCTTTAACAACAAGGCGATGCTCATTAAAGTGTATGCGCTGAATCTGTTGCAGCGCCTGTCACAGATTCTGGTGACGATCGTGGCGTTTGTAGCGCTGCACGGGGATCTTCGCACACTGCCGCGCCTGCTGGCAACGCAGATCTATGTGGTGCTCGGATCGAACTGTGTGCCGATTCCGGGCGGCGTCGGTGTCACGGATTATCTGATGCTGAACGGTTACAAGCAGCTGATGGAGAGAACAGATGCATACCGGCTTGAAATCTTAAGCCGTGGATTGTCCTTTTATGTCTGTATATTTGTAAGTATGGTGACGGTTGTCGCCGGTTATCTGGTACTGAGGAAAAACACTAGGGAGAAAATGAAATGATTGGATTTTATGATTATACGGTAATCCTGACGTATTTGTCGATTCTGTCGGGAACCGCAGGAATTATACTGTGCTTAAACGGAATCGGGCATCCGTATCTCGGAATGTTCTTTTTGCTTTTTTCAGGGTTGTGTGACACGTTCGACGGTAAAGTCGCGCGCATGAAAAAGGATCGTACTCCGGAGATGAAACGCTTCGGAATCCAGATTGATTCCCTTGCGGATCTGATTGCGTTCGGCGTGCTTCCGGCGTGTATCGGTATGGCGATGTTTCGCAGCCGCATGCAGCTGCAGGTGTTCTCCGGACCAAAGATTGCGTTGCTGCAGGATTATCCGATCATCTATCCGAGTGTGCTGACGGTGATTGCAATTCTTTATGTGCTGGCGGCAATGATCCGGCTTGCTTATTTTAACGTGATGGAGGAGTCGGACCAGAATCGCAACGCCAACGGGGAGAAGACTTACACAGGGCTTCCGGTGACCAGTGCGGCACTGATTTTTCCGGCGGTTATGATCTTACATATTATACTGAGAGCGGATCTGACACTTATGTATTTTGGAGTGATGATCGTTGTCGGAATGTTGTTTCTTGCCAAGTTTCAGATCAAAAAGCCCAAAAACAGCACGATCGTGGTCATGATCGCATTTGGAGCGTTGGAATTTGTTCTGCTTGCGGTTAAGCTGCTTATGTTTAAGCATTAGGAGGCGCGTATGGACGCACTGAAATTTTTGTATCATACTGCACCGGGACGGCTGATCCTCAAGGGGCTTACGAGCCCCGGGGTGTCGAATGTATGTGGCAGATTCCTTGATTCGGATCTGTCGCATTTTCTTATCCGGTCGTTTGCGGAGAAAAATGAAATCCGTCTTTCGGATTATGAGATGGACGATGTGAGAAGTTTTAACGACTTTTTCTCGAGAAAGATCAAGGATGGCTTGCGTCCGATCGACATGGACGAACATCATCTGATCGCGCCGTGCGACGGACTGTTGTCAGTATGGAAAATTCATGATGATGTTGTGTTTCCTGTTAAGCAGAGTCATTACACGGTCGGTTCGCTGCTGCGCAGTGAAAGGCTGGCGGAGCGTTACCGGGATGGCTATTGTCTTGTGTTCCGGCTCTGTGTGAATCATTATCACCGGTATTGCTATGTGGATTCCGGAAAGAAAAGCCGCAATGTATTTCTGCCGGGCATTCTGCACACTGTGCGCCCGATCGCTTTGCAGCAGTATCCGGTATTTACGGAGAACAGCCGCGAGTACACGCTGATCCGCACACCGAAGTTCGGAACGGTCGTGCAGATGGAGGTCGGTGCGATGCTTGTCGGACGGATCGTCAATCACGAGGAGGAAGCACAGGTGACGCGCGGTGCGGAAAAGGGAATGTTTCAGTATGGGGGATCTACCATTATTGTACTCGTAGGTAAAGAACGGGTACAAATGAGGGAAGATCTGTTGAAAAATGCGCAGTTCGGAGTGGAGACCGCGGTGCAGATGGGAGAGACGATTGGTTATGCGAAGACGGATTGAAAAAATCATACCGCGGTATTCGTGGGGACCGCTGTTTCTGGCGGTTGCGGTCAATATGACAGTTTATGAGGGGGTGGCGCTTTTTAAGGATCATCTGACGTTCTGTTCACTGGAGCTTCCGATCGACCGGATGCTTCCGTTTGTTGCGCCTTTTATCGTGTTCTATCTGCTGGCGTTTGCACAGTGGGTGATCAATTATATTCTGATCGCGAGGGAGGGACGCACATTCTGCTACCGGTTTGTGTACGGTGATGTGATTTCGAAACTGTTCTGCCTGTTATTTTTCGTGTTGCTTCCGACTACGATGGAGAGGCCGGAGGTGGTTGGAACGAGTGTGTTCGACTGGCTCGTGAAGTTTATCTACCATATGGATGCACCGGTCAATCTGTTTCCGTCCATCCACTGTCTGGAGAGCTGGTGCTGTATTCATGCGGCATTTGCGATGAAGAAAGTGCCGAACTGGTACAGAGGCGTCACGGTTGTGATGTCGCTCGGGGTATTTGCCTCAACGCTTCTTGTCAAGCAGCATGTTCTGCTGGATATGTTTGGTGGGATTGCGGTGTTCGAAGCAGGGCTTTTTATCTCAGGTCGCATCATAAAGAAAAGAGCATAAGAAAAACAGGATGTAATAGAAAACTCCGGGAACGTAAAGTTCCCGGAGTTTTGATTATGGCAAAAGTTTTGTGTTTGTACTCATCTGTGCACTCTCGCGTTCGTGGATCTTCCTTAACTTTTCACGCATCGCTGCGGTCAGTTCTTTTAACTTCTCGTCCGGCACAAACTGCTTTAAGGTTTCCTCGTCGACCGAGATACGGTTGTCCATGGTCTTCATGATGTCAAGGATCTGTACCTGACGGAAATCCGCTTCCTGACTCAGGTCGTAGATCTTGTTATCGCCGAGGCGAAGGATGATCGGGCGCATGTAATTTCTGGTGTTCTCGACAAGAACAATGCCCTTGTCGCCGGTGGACAGGTCGATGTTCGCCGCCTGCGGAACAATGTGGATACATTCTGCGAGCGTGGCAACGATCTGTTTGTCGTAGCGTTCCGGATTGGAAAGCAGAAACTTCATTGCAGAGATCTCGGAGACCGGTTCGTGGCCGATATTCATGGCTGTCATCTGGTCAAACTGATCGGCAACACGAAGAATCTTTACCATCCCCTGTAATTCCTCGTCCGGCATGATCGCAAGTTTTTCCGGATAGTCCGCATAGACGTACGCCTGCATTAACGCGAGTGCCCGCGGGAAAAACTCGAAGTCGTTGCGGTACATTCCGAGCGGTTCGATGCCGCGTTCTAAAGAATGCTGGATCACATCCTTGTCGGAAGTGGAAAGTGTATCGATTCCCTTATCGAGAATATTTTTCGGTACATGGCTATAACCGATATCATATAATAATGCGGCGGTTGCAATCGTGATCTGCTGACGGAAGTCGTAATGCAGACGGGAGGAGATCATGGACACAAGGATGGCGGTACTGATCGCATGCTTGTACATAAAATCTTCGCTGCTTCGCAGATTCTGGTTGAAGTTCACTCGATGGTCGAGTGTGCCGTAATGATTCAGAATATTATTCAGAAGCTTCGGCAGCGGCTCAATGCGCTTGCGCTTGCCGATGAGATCAAGACATTCACGGAGCTGGAAAATGTAGACGGTCTGCAGCTGCTCAAATTCCAGATCCTCGCGGGAGAGTGGCGGGACCGGTTCCGCAGGCTCGAGGATGTAGATGCCGACCAGACCAAAGTTTCTGGCACTGATGATTCCGGGCTCGGTCAATGTGGAATTACGGTCGTACAGGAGTACACCATTCTTATTGTAAATCGGTTTTGCGAGACGCATACCGGCTTTCAGTTGATCTGTTCTGATAAATTTCATATACGATTACCTTCCCCATTCATGCACAGATTCCTCTGAAAAATCGTTGTGCATATCCATTCGATCATTAACTTCAATATAGCATAAATGCAAAGGGATGCATAGTGGTTTGTGCATCTTTTCTCAGGTATCATGCATTTTTAAACATTATGTGAAATTTTTGAGAAGGCTTTGGAAAATGGATTGATTTTGAGCGAAAAATGTGGTAATATAGACATTGTTAAAAAATTAACAGCGCCTAAGGCGCAAGTTCAATTTAAAGGAGAACGTAAAGATGGCAAAGAAAGTTGTATTAGCAGGTGCTTGCCGTACAGCAATCGGCAAGATGGGTGGAGCATTAAGCAATACTCCAGCAGCAGATTTAGGTGCAATCGTAATTAAAGAAGCTTTAAACAGAGCTGGTGTTAAGCCGGAGATGGTTGACGAAGTTAAGATGGGTTGTGTAATCCAGGCAGCTCAGGGACAGAACGTAGCTCGTCAGGCATCTATTAAGGCTGGTTTACCGATCGAGGTTCCGGCAATCACAATCAACGTAGTTTGTGGTTCCGGTCTTAAGTGTGTAAATGACGCAGCAACAATGATTATGGCCGGTGAGGCTGACATCGTTGTAGCAGGTGGTATGGAGAACATGTCTATGGCTCCTTACGCTATGACAAAGGCTCGTTTCGGATACAGAATGAACAATGCAACAATCATCGATACAATGGTTAACGATGCATTAACAGATGCATTCAATCACTATCACATGATGATCACTGCTGAGAACGTATGTGACAAGTATGGTATCACAAGAGAAGAACTTGATGAGTTCTCTGCAAACAGCCAGCAGAAGTGCGAAGCAGCGATCGCAGCTGGTAAGTTCAATGATGAGATCGTTCCTGTACCTGTTAAGGTTAAGAAGGAAATGGTTGATTTCGTAACAGATGAGGGTCCTCGTGCCGGAACAACAGCAGAGTCTCTCAGCAAATTACGTTGCTGCTCAGGTAAGGAAGGCGGACTTGTTACAGCTGGTAACGCTTCCGGAATCAACGATGGTGCAGCAGCAATCGTTGTTATGAGCGAAGAGAAGGCTAAGGAACTTGGTGTTACACCAATGGCTACATGGGTAGCTGGAGCTCTTGGCGGAGTTGAGCCGGAGATCATGGGTGTTGGACCTGTTGCTTCCACAAAGAAGGTTCTTGCTAAGACAGGACTTACAATCGATGATATGGATCTTATCGAGGCTAACGAGGCATTCGCTGCTCAGTCTATCGCAGTAGCAAGAGACCTCAACTTCGATATGTCTAAGGTTAACGTAAACGGTGGTGCTATCGCACTTGGACATCCGGTTGGAGCTTCTGGATGCCGTATCCTTGTTACACTGTTACACGAGATGCAGAAGAGAGGATCTAACAGAGGTCTTGCTACACTGTGTATCGGTGGTGGAATGGGCTGCTCTACAATCGTTGAGAAATACTAATTATTTGCCATAAGAAATACATAGGGGATGCGCCTGCATCCCCTTGAAATGTAATATAAATTATTTTAGGAGGAACTTAAAATGAAGGTTGGAGTTATCGGTGCTGGTACAATGGGCCAGGGAATCGCTAAGGCATTTGCTCAGGTAGACGGATACGAAGTTGCACTCTGCGACATCAAGCAGGAGTGGGCTGAAGGCGGAAAGGACAAAATTGCAAAGGGTTATGCAAGACTTGTCGCTAAAGAGAAAATGACACAGGAGAAGGTTGATGCAATCCTTGCTAAGATCACTCCAGGTTTAAAGGAAGACCTCTGCAAAGACTGCGATCTTATCGTTGAGGCTGCTTTCGAAAATATGGAAGTTAAGAAGACAACATTCGCTGAGTTAGACAAGATTGCTAAGCCGGAGTGTATCTTCGCTTCTAATACATCTTCACTTTCAATCACAGAGATCGGAAACGGACTTACCCGTCCAATGATCGGTATGCATTTCTTCAATCCTGCTGACCGTATGAAGTTAGTAGAGGTTATCGCCGGTGTTAACACACCTGCTGAGACTGTTGAGGCAATCAAGAAGATCTCTGAGGAAATCGGAAAGACACCTGTACAGGTTAACGAGGCTGCTGGTTTCGTAGTAAACCGTATCTTAATCCCGATGATCAACGAAGCTGCTTTCATCAAGATGGAAGGTGTTTCTGATATCGCAGGTATTGATGCTGCTATGAAGCTTGGTGCAAACCATCCAATGGGACCGTTAGAGTTAGGTGATTTCATCGGTCTTGATATCTGTCTTGCAATCATGGATGTTCTCTACAATGAGACAGGCGACAGCAAGTATCGTGCATGCCCACTCATCCGTAAGATGGTTCGTGGTGGAAACCTTGGTGCTAAGTCCGGTAAGGGATTCTACATTTACAATGCAGACCGTACAAAAACACCGGTAGATGCACAGTAGTAGCGAATAAAACCGGTTTCAGTGTCAATTTCATGCGAAAGCTTGCTTTAAAGCATGAAATTGCACTTGAAACGTTAACGGAACCGAACAAGCAGCCGGATATGGCGGATTGTGAGATTCCGTAGGATTGCGAGAACGAAAGTGAAGCAATCCGTGGTTTTGAGAATGAATATATAAAACATAAATAAGGAGTGTTAAAATCATGGATTTTACTTTAGACAAGAAACATGAGATGGCTCGCGGTCTTTTCAGAGACTTCGCTGAGACAGAAGTAAAACCTCTTGCACAGGAGACTGACGAGACAGAGCAGTTCCCGGCTGAGACTGTTGCAAAGATGGGTAAATATGGATTCATGGGAATCCCGGTACCAAAGGAGTACGGCGGACAGGGATGTGATCCTCTTACATACGTTATGTGTGTAGAAGAGTTATCAAAGGTTTGCGGAACTACAGGTGTTATCGTTTCTGCACATACTTCCCTTTGCATCGATCCGATTATGACATACGGTACAGAAGAGCAGAAGCAGAAATTCGTAGCTCCACTTGCTAAGGGTGAGAAGCTTGGTGCTTTCGCATTAACAGAGCCAGGTGCAGGTACAGACGCACAGGGTGCTCAGACAAAGGCTGTATTAGATGGAGATGAGTGGGTTCTTAACGGATCTAAGTGCTTCATCACAAACGGTAAGGTTGCTGATGTTTATATCGTAATCGCTATCACAAGCATTACAGAAGATAAGAGAGGAAGAAAGAAAAAGAACTTCTCCGCATTTATCGTAGAGAAGGGTGCTCCAGGATTCTCATTCGGAACCAAGGAGAAGAAGATGGGTATCCGTGGATCATCTACCTACGAGCTGATCTTCGAGGACTGCAGAATTCCTAAGGATGCATTACTCGGACCGGAAGGAAAGGGATTCCCGATCGCTATGCACACTCTTGATGGTGGACGTATCGGTATCGCTGCTCAGGCACTTGGTATCGCAGAGGGCGCTTTAGACCGTTGTATCGCATATACAAAGGAGAGAAAGCAGTTCGGTCGTTCTATCGCACAGCAGCAGAATACACAGTTCAAGCTTGCTGATATGGCAGCAAGAGTTGAGGCTGCTCAGCTTCTTGTTTACAAGGCAGCTATGGCTAAGGCTACTCAGAAGGTTTACTCTGTTGAGGCAGCTAAGGCTAAGTTATTCGCAGCTGAGACCGCTATGGCTGTTACAACAGAAGTTGTTCAGTTATTCGGTGGATACGGATATATCCGTGAGTACGACGTAGAGCGTATGATGCGTGATGCTAAGATCACAGAGATCTACGAGGGAACTTCAGAAGTTCAGCGTATGGTTATCTCTGGAGCATTATTAAGATAACGTGATTTTATAATCACGAGCGCAAGTCCATTAAGAATTCGCTTTGCGAATGGGACTTGCTTTTGTAGACGATAGTTTTTCATACGATATAAGCGGTGCCGCTTATATCTGATCGATGAATAAGACGATTCGTTATACAAAAGAACTAGAATGAAGAAAAGGAGATAATAATACATGAATATCGTAGTATGTATTAAACAGGTTCCTGATACCAAGGGTGGAGTTAAGTTCAACCCGGATGGAACACTTGATAGAGCAGCAATGCTTGCCATCATGAACCCAGATGATAAGGCTGGTCTTGAGGCAGCACTTAGAATTAAAGATGCAACTGGCGCAAAGGTTACCGTTCTTACAATGGGTCTTCCAAAGGCTGATGCAGTTCTTCGTGAGGCTATGGCTATGGGCGCTGACGATGCAATCCTCGTAACAGACCGCGTTTTAGGTGGAGCTGATACATGGGCTACATCTACAACAATCGCCGGTGCACTTCGTAACATCGATTACGATCTCATCATCACAGGACGTCAGGCTATCGACGGTGATACCGCACAGGTTGGACCACAGATCGCTGAGCACCTTGGACTTCCGGTAATCTCTTATGCAGAGGATATCAAGGTTGAGGGTGATTCCGTTATCGTTAAGCGTCAGTATGAGGACAGATATCATGAAGTTAAGGCTAAGATGCCTTGCCTGATCACTGCTCTTTCTGAGTTAAACGAGCCTAGATATATGACTCCTGGCGGAATCTTCGATGCATGTGACAAAGAAGTAACCGTATGGGGCAGAGCTGATCTTAAGGATGTTGATGATTCAAACCTTGGTCTTAAGGGATCTCCAACAAAGATCGCTAAGGCATCTGATAAGGTACCTAAGGGAGCAGGAGAGAAAGTAAACCTTGACCCAGCAGAGTCTGTAAACTATCTGATCGGTAAGTTCAAAGAGAAACATATTATCTAACATTATATAGAAAAGTGGTGAAAAAAATGGGTTTAGAAGAATATAAGGGCGTATATATCTACGCACAGCAGGTAGACAATGAGCTTAGCTCAATCGCTTTCGAGTTAATCGGAAAGGCAAAAGAATTAGCAGCTGATTTAGGTACAGATGTAACAGCAGTTCTTCTGGGATCTAACGTTAAGGGATTAGCTGATGAATTAGGCGAGTATGGCGCAGACAAGGTTATCGTTGTAGATAATCCTGAACTTGAGACATACCGCACAGAGCCATATGCACAGGCTCTTGCAGCAGTTATCAATGAGTACAAGCCAGAGATTATGTTAGTTGGTGCAACAGCAATCGGTCGTGACCTTGGTCCTACCGTATCTGCAAGAGTTGCTACAGGACTTACCGCTGACTGTACAAAGCTTGAGATTGGTGATTTCCCAATCAATGCAGTACCTGGTAAGGAAGATGAGCAGAAGCACAACCAGTTACTGATGACTCGTCCTGCATTCGGTGGTAACACAATCGCTACAATCGCCTGCCCGGACAACCGTCCTCAGATGGCAACTGTTCGTCCTGGTGTTATGCAGAAGCTTCCTAAGGAGGCTGGACGCAAGGCTGAGGTTATCGAGTACGCTGCTCCAATCGAGAAGAATGATCGTTTCGTAGAGATCCTTAACGTAGTTAAGGCTGTAGGAAATGTTGAGAACATCATGGATGCTAAGGTTCTTGTATCCGGTGGTCGTGGAGTTGGAAGCAAAGAGAACTTCCAGATGCTTCAGGATCTCGCTGATGTATTCGGCGGAATGGTAAGCTGCTCACGTGCCGTTGTTGAGAATGGCTGGTTAGCACAGGATTATCAGGTAGGACAGACAGGTAAGACTGTTCGTCCACAGATCTACTTTGCAATCGGTATCTCCGGAGCAATCCAGCACGTTGCAGGTATGGAAGAGTCTGATCTCATCATCGCAATCAACAAGGACGAGGATGCTCCAATCTTCGACGTAGCTGATTACGGTATCGTTGGAGATCTGAACAAGATCGTTCCACAGCTTACAGCAGCTTTAAAGGCTGAGATGGGCAAGTAATTTGTCTGTCTGATATAAGCAGAAATAATGAAGACCGTTGCGGTTTGACCGCAGCGGTCTTTTTTTGTCCCTTTTTGCTTACTTGTACGTTTTATTATGAAAGGAATAAACAAGTGAAGCTGTTCTATGCTAGAATGAAAAAAAGCATAGAAAATGACCTTGAGGATGATAAATGATACTACTATTTAGTGTTTTGAATGATGAACAGCGTGAACTGGTTGAACAAATTTTTCATAAACATCATATGCAGTTTCAAAGAATTGCATTTAAAATTGTAAAATCGGAAGTAACGGCAGAGGACGCAGTGGGGACTGCGTTTCTCAAAATTATGGATAATATTGAAAGAATATCCCATCTTCCCGGTCCCCAGATGATGGCTTTCTGCGTTGTTATTGTAAAGAACACATCTATTGATATGATTCGCCATGCGCAAAAAAATGTTCCGGTGGATTATCTTGAAAATATTAAGAATGAGAATGTTGATAATGTTGAGGATGAATGCATTCATAATGCAGATATACATAAATTGACAAAGCTGATTGACGAGCTTGAGCCGACTGACAGAAAATTCATTTACTTAAGATACACGCTTGAAATGGGATATAAAGAGATCGGAGGATTACTAAATATTTCTGAGGATGCCGCCAAAAAGCGTGGTCAGCGTTTGGTTAAGAAATTAAGAGAGCAATATGAAGGAAGGTAAGATTATGGATATGGGATGGCAGGAAATGCTACATGAGGCTGCAACCATAAGTTTTACAAAAAAACAGAACACAATTGTTACAGATGCAGAGAGCGTAGACGGTTGTATAGATTTGCAAAACAAGAAAGTTCGAGAGTTAAGTGAAAAAATTTTACTGCTTCCGCATGAGGGAGTCGCCTTGCTTTTTGCAAGATATTGCTTTGCTTTATCCTGGACGGGGATTGAAAATCTGTTGCAGTTACAGAATGCAAAAGAAGACTTTGCGTTTTATCGTGAATTGCTATCACATAGTGTAGGTCTTGACGATGGGCAGATGGTTTCGGATCTGTCATTCCGGAGGGCGTGCCATAAAGCATTGAAAAAATATGTGCGTATGGAGCTGAGAACCGACGCGGAGGTTGAGAGAAGCGGAAAGCGACAATCGTATAGGACATTGAAGAAAATGGGCAGGGCCGTAGCAATTGTACTTGTTACATCCGTACTTTTGTTTTCCGGAACTATGGTTACGAATGCAAAGTTCCGGGAAAGAGTGGTTACCTGGATGATCGAAACTTTTGATGATTTCTGCACGTTTCAGGTGCATCAGAAAGATGATCATGTAGAGAAGGAGCTTAGCGACTATCATATCTCATATGTCCCGGAGAATGCAAAGCTGCAGAGCGTGTCGGAGCAGCCGAGGCTGATCGCATATGAATATGTAATGAACGATGACGATTTGTTTTCTATTTTAATCTGCAAGGATGACACCATCGTCTACATGGGCGTTGAGAATGCCAAGATGCAGCCGGTGGAATTGGACGGTGCGACAGGCTACCTTATGAATGAAGGTGATACGAATTATATCTGTTTTGAGAGGGATGGCAATTTCTTCGCAGCATGTGGAGTGGTTGATGAGAATGAGTTGATCAAGGTTGCAAATGGAATTAAGAGTGAATAAATTTTTTATGTCCCTTTTTGTCCCTTGGAATGTTATATAAAGGAGTTGATAAATATAACACAAGGAGGAGTTTTATGAAGAAACGTATCATTCCACTAACTGTAGCATTTTGTTTGGCGATGGTTACATCCACTACAACCGCAATTGCGGCGGATATACCTTCACAAAAATTGTGCGATATTGCATCAGTGCAACAAATAGAGCCGAGATGGGGAAATGCTAATTTGGCAGTTCCATCTATTTCTGTCTCTGGAAAACAGATTTTAGTTACAGTGCATATTTCGCCTAAAAAAACTACGACTAAGACAACGGGAAAATTGATTCTTGAAAAGAAAAATGGCAACGGATGGTCGACCGTAGTTTCATGGGGGATAGATGCATCGGGAACTATTGATGTAATAAAGAACTATAGAGGGGCAAGTGGTGTTACTTATCGCGCCCGAGTAATTGCTACTATAGGGACGGACAAAACAGATTGTATTTCTGCTGAGTGCACAGTCTGATTTCAGGTGTTGAGTGAAAGGAGAATTATAAAATGAGATACAAAAAGAAGTTATTAACAGTGATGGCATTAGTGTTAGCATTTTCTACAGTTGGGGCATCTGTTGTAAGTGCAAAGGATTGCTATAAAAAATGGTACAAATATGTTAACTGTGTTAGTTGTGATGATTCACAGTATGATTCATCACAAACGGATACGTGTTCAGGAAAACATCCAAGACAATATGGGATTAAATTATGCTCTACACATTTAAAAGAAATGTCGACAAAAGCGTCATTTTATAAAAGAGGATACTCTGATTACAATTGTTTGGCATATGCATTAGGAAAGAATGGTGTTCAAAGTTGGTTATGGCCAGCGGAGTGGGGGGATGCAGGTCCTTCTTTAGCTGCATTTAAGAAATATATTGAGAATAAAGGGTATACATGTACTACTAGTGCGAGTGCTGCCACAGGGAAAGAGGTTATATATGCATATTCAAAAAATGGTCATGTTGTACATTTCTCAAGAAAGTATACTTTAGATGGAAAAGCGGTATCTGGTGCAGCGACCCTCTCTAAATGGGGATCTATGTCTTTGTACAAAACGACAATAATTGACCCATATGCTTCAACGTCTATATATGGGTATTTAGCATTTATATGTTATAAGTAAAGGAGAAAATTAATATGAAAAAAATAATGTTAATTGTTAGTGGTGTGTTAATGGTAGCTTTTATTATTGGATGTATACATAAACAAGATGACACAACTTTGGCTGCAGAAATTGAGGAAAATTTTTCGCAGATATCTAATTTAAGTGTTGAGCAAGCTCTTAGTTCCAATCCGTATGATTATATTAATAATGATTATTATGAAAATATTGTTGCTTTGGGAGTCCCAGCTGTTACAGTATTGGAAGAGAATTATCACAATGGAACATATTCAGGATTGGATAGTTATATTGCGGCGTTGGCCATTCAGGATATTACAGGGCTGAATCTGTATGAATGCACCGGAAGCGACTGGAGTACAGCAGAAGAATTTTTTGAGCAGTGGGATACAACAATCCAAAATCTGTCGGATACATTCGGAAAAATCATGGATTCAGATATATCAATGTCAAATAAAATTTATCAGATTGAGAAATATGGTGTGTTTGGACAGACATTTTTGAAAAAAGCAAAAGTGACAAAGAATCATACTGTGGAATTTGATGGAAAAGAAGTTTCAATTGATGAAGCAATTGATGAGGAAACAGTGCCAGATATTTCAAAAGGGGAAATGAAAGAGGTAACAGATTATTTAGAAGGTGTGGTCGAGTAAGCCCTCATGAAAAATGCGTCAGTATATGATACTGGCGCATTTTTAGATTTGCAACAAGTCTTCCGGTTTACAGCCCAATACACGCGCAAACTTTACAACATCAATGACTTTCGTGTGGTTGATATCACGTTGGCACTGTTCAAAAAGCTGGATCTGGCGCAACGGGACTCCGGATAAATCGGATAGTTCGCGTTGAGATAAGCAGGCTAATTTACGGAGGCGTTTGAGGACTTTTTATTGCAACTTTGATACTTGAATGTTATACTTGTTTCAAAGCAATAGCATATTTTTCCATAGTCAGGACGGACAGTACTTGGTGAGCCGTCTGTATCATATATTTAATTTTATCATTTCAAATTATCCCGGAAAATCTTGCTTTTATTTTCAACTATATTTTAATTTAAGCAGGATTTGTACGGATAAGGATCGGTTTACATACAGATTCTGCGGCTTACACAAGGAGGAAACTGTATGGCAAACAAAGAGTACAAAAGTGATGTGTTCAGCATGCTTCTTCAAGACAAGAATCGTGCGTTGGAAGTGTATAACGCAATCAATGGAACGGACTATGACGATCCGGAAATGGTTGAGATGACGACTTTGGACGACAAAAGTTTTTCGCTTACCGTAAGGAATGATGCTTCCTTCATTCTTGATGCGAATTTGAGTCTGTATGAGCATCAGTCAACCTATTGTCCAAACATGCCGCTGAGAGATTTGCTTTATTTTGCAAGTATTATTCAGAAACGGATCAAGGCGCAGAAGCGTGATATTTACGGTGGAAAAATTTTGAAGATTCCGGTTCCGCATTTTGTCGTGTTTTATAATGGCAAGGAGGAGGCTCCGGAGCAGTATGATCTGCGGCTTTCGGATGCGTTTGAGCAGGAAACGGAGCATCCGGAGATAGAACTTGTCTGTCATGTTTATAATATCAATAAAGGCAAGAATGCCCAGTTGCTGTCCAAATGCCGGACATTGCGCGAATATATGTATTTTGTGGATATGGTGCGGAAAAATAATGAGATCAGTGGAAACCTGGAAGACGCGATCAGGCAGGCAATCGATCACTGTATAGAAGAAGATGTGCTCAGGGATTTTCTGGATGAGCACCGGGAGGAGGTAATGCATGTGATGACATTAGATTATACGTTTGAACGAAGATTGGAAATGCAGCGTGCCGAAGCAATCGAGGATGGCGAGAAGATTGGAAAAGAAATCGGAAAAGAAATTGGAAAAAAAGAAAAATTATCGGAGCTCATTCAAAAAAAGATACTGAAAAACAAACCTTTGGATCAGATCGCGGATGAACTGGAAGAATCTCCGGAAACGATTCGCCCACTATACGAAAAAATTAGGCAAGAAATGCAGCAATAACGCCAAAGGAGTGTGGAATATCCATACTCCTTTTTTAGATTTGCAACAAGTCCTCTGTTTTACAACCCAATACACGCGCAAATTTTACAACATCAATGACTTTCGTGTGGTTGATGTCGCGCTGGCGCTGCTCAAAAAGCTGGATCTGGCGCAACGGAACACCGGATAAATCGGATAGTTCGCGTTGAGATAATCCGGCTGATTTACGGAGGCGTTTGAGGTTGGTTTCTTTGTAGTAATTGTCCCATAATTCGTTCATGGTATCGATAAAGTGGGTAATATCCATCTCGTGATAGATGCTATACATGGAAACAATTTGTTTTAGAGAGACTGCTTTATGAATCTTGATAAAAGTCCGGCAGGTGTACCACTGATAATATGCCAATGCCCAGCCTGCCCAATATTCCGGTGATTTATCGAGATACATTTCATCTTCAACGGAAAGAGGCTTCATTCCTGCGTCGGCAATCACTTCTCTTACTAATTCACATCCGGTTTTTCCGGCAATGTAAGTTGGATTCCCGTTTTGAAATTGGGTAGATACGGAAGACACCGTGAAAAGTTCGAAATATTCATCGATATCCATATCACATGTATTGACGGCAAAATCAAGCATATCTCCAAGAATGCGTTGGGCATATGGAACATAATCAGACAAATAAGCGCGCATCTCCATTTTTAATTGCCTCCCTCATAATATCCAACATAAATAAATCATTTACATTCGCAGTCACTTTTTTGCTTTTGCGGTATTCTTTGCGGGCTTCACGCTCGCGCTCACTTTTCTTGGCGTAATATTCTTCTGCATCGGCAGATTCATAACCGACGAATTTAAGTTGTTCAAATGCTTTTTCACTTTTCAGAACAATCTGCTCTCCCAATTTTCCAAGCCGCATAGCTTCGGAAAGCTTTTGAAGGGAGATGAGACCTGAAACAAAATCCTGGGCAAAGGAAAAGTAAGAATCGTCTGCGCGATAACCGATGATGACATCGTATCCGGAAATATCAAGCAGAAAATGTTCTTTGATGTATTTCTTTGCTTCCTCAGCGATACTGCCGTTTTGCCAATAGGTTCGATTGTCTGCGAGAATCGCAAGCCAGTTTAGAATGTTGTATTCTTTGGTGTTTAGATTCAGACATTTCAGGTCTGACATGTCCAGTTCATAGATATTGGCGTAGCCGTTTGTTTGTTTTCCGCATGCCCATTCTTTGGCTAATTCAATATTTTCGGTGCAATAAAAACCCCGCCCGTAATCATTGTGCAGAGAGCCTTTTCCGAACTGAGGCTTTTCAATTAAATTTTCTGAACCATGATATAGTATTGTCCCCATTTTTATCCTCCTATGATGAAAATATTATATCGCTACTGCGATACTTTTTCAATGGATAAATGGATGGAACTGGATGTCTTTTATTTTTGCCTAAAAATATGTAACAATAGAACCGACAGATTCGTTATAGTTAGCAGAAACAAAACAAAAGTGAGGAACACGCGTGATTTTACTGATGATGGTGGATACACCCGAAGAAAAACGAAAATTTGTGATCCTGTACGAAAACTATCGTTATCTGATGCTAAAAGTGGCGGTGGATATTCTGCATGATTACCAGTTGGCAGAAGATGCCGTGCAGGAAGCATTTGTGCGGGTGGCAAAACATATGGAAAACGTCGGACGACCGGAGGAGACTGCCACGAAACGTTATTTGATTACGATCACAAAACATGTAGCAATTGATCTTTATCGCAGAAGAAACCGGTTACAAAGCAGAGAAATCTATATGGATGAACTTCCGGAAGAAAAAGGGCAGCTTACTTATGTGGCACCGGAGGAAGACCATGGAGTGTTAGATATTTTAAAAAATCTTCCACCAAAATACAGAGATATATTTCTGTTAAAATATTCCGCACATCTGGAAAACCGGGAGATTGCCAGAATATGTGGACTTCGGGAGGGGACGATCCGGCAGCGGATTGCAAGAGGAAAACGGCTGATTGAAAAAGAACTGGAATATATTAAGGAGGGAGATATCGAATGAAAGTGACAGACGAATGGCTGTATGCGAAAATGCCGATCGTTGATGCGGCAATGGTACGGCAACTAGAAGCGTGCACGCAAAAAGATTACGTTTTTTCAGATGAATTCAGAAAGCGTATGAAGCGACTGATACGGAAAGAAAAGTATATGCGGGTCGAAAAACAGTTGAAGAAAATCACACAGAAAATTGCGGCAGCAGCACTTGTGATGCTTGTGGGAGCACTCACCGTCACGATGAGTGTGGAGGCTTACCGGGTACATTTTTTTCATACGGTAAAAACGGTGCTGGATGGTAACATCAGTATTTATTCTTATGAATCGGATGAAGAGAAGATTTCCGATACTATTTTAAAACCGCAGTATATTCCAGACGGCTATCGGCTGAACGAAGAAAAAATTACGGATGCCACATCTGTTCTGGAATATGGAAATAGCAAAAAGCATTTGATTTTCCAGCAAACAATAGTGACAAATGAGAAAATGATTTTTGACACGAATTATAATTCTGTGGAACAAATCAGAATAAACGGAATGACTGTCTTTCTATACGGATATACGGATGATACATTCTGGGCATATGGGGAATATGGGAACAGCGTATATGTGCTGGCTGGAGATACAATCCCAAAAGAAGAAATTGAAAAAATATATAAACACTGGATCTGGTAAAGGAGAGAAAAAATGATGAAAAAGGGATGGATTTTACTTATGGTATGTGTAATTATTTCAGGATTTGGAGGATGTGGAAAACAGACTGTTACAGAAAAAGTTGAGGGGACAGAAACTACAGATCGTATGAAGGAGGATGTAACAGAACTCTGCGCTTACATAAAGGAGATCAATGGAAATACACTGGTCATTGATCCCGTGGAGTATATCAGTTCCGAGGACAGTGATCGGCTGGCAAGTTACAAACACACGGATGACGATATGCCTGACGGATATTATATATACAATAAGGATGAAAAAACAGAGGATGTAACATTGACCGATCAGACGGAATACTCCTTTTTGGACTGGACAAGAGAATTCGGGGGAACAGATGCAGATATTCGTGTGGTAACAAAAGATAAAAAGATTTTTGAAAAATATATGGAAACCTATACAGATGCAAAACCGGGCATGCCGTTTTTCCTGAAAATGAAAGGGAATACGGTGATTCAGATTTTGGAAAAACCGATGGCATGATAGGAAATGGACAAAGAATCCAATCGAAAGTGATTATATAAAAGGAATGAAAAAAGCAATTATAAATATTCAAGATAATTATCAGGCAGGCAATCGATCACTGTATAGAAGATGTGCTTAGGGATTTTCTGGATGAGCACCGGGAGGCGGTAATGCATGTGATGACATTAGATTATACGTTTGAACGAAGATTGGAAATGCAACAATAACGCCAAAGGAGTGTGGATATCCATGCTCCTTTTTGCATTCGCTTTTGAAGAAAGATGACTTGACCGTTTACGCTTAAGGGTGTAAACTATAAAGGTTGATGGTTACCGTAAGGAATCAATCAGCAAATACAATTACATTTTGCATGGACGAATGTTCGCATGTAAAAGAGGGACGGACTTAAAGAGAAGCCGTCACCTGGAATAGGAGGAAGAAATGCGTAACACTAAGACAGCGGAGCTGGTTCTGACAGCTCTATTTGCAGCAATCATCATCATTATGGCGTTTACCCCGCTTGGGTACATACCTTTGGTGGTTATTAATGCAACCATTATTCACATCCCGGTTATCCTGGGAGCACTGTTCTGCGGACCGAAGAAGGGCGGGTTCCTTGGATTCATCTTTGGACTCACCAGTTTTATCAAGAACACCGTAATGCCGTCATCCTTGTCAGCATTCGTATTTTCACCGGTACTTGCAGCAAGCATGGTTGGAACAAGTGGAATTTTCAAGAGTGCATTCATTTGTTTTGTACCGAGAATTCTTGTGGGAATCCTGCCATATTATGTTTATCTTGGCGTAAAGAAAGCTGTGACATCAGAGAACAAGAAGACCTGGTCAACGGTACTCAACGTACTGATCGGCGTGTTCCTTCTGGTCGGATGCCGCGCTTTTATCAATAAAGTATTTGATGCCAACCCGCTTTCAGCAGGAGCGGTATGGGCGATCAGTGTGATCGTCGGTGTCGTCGTATTTGCGGCTTTGGAAGTGTTCACACTCAAGAAAAGCGGCAGCGTATCCGCATTTATCTATGCGGGTGTGGTCGGCGCAATGACCAACACAATTTTAGTTATGGGCGGAATTTTTGTATTGTACAAGAACGCTTATGCGGATGCACTCAGCATCGATCCGGGCGCAGTACTCGGGGTCATCGGCGGAGTCATCAGCTTTAACGGCGTGATCGAGGCGATCGTTGCGGCAATCATCGTTGCGGCACTTGGCGTTGCATTAAGCAAGATCAAGCCGATTCAGAAGTAAATTATCATCTGTTTTTGATAGAAATTCGTAGGAGGAATGGACATGCTGAGGGGAAAATGCGTTGTTCTTGGCGTAACGGGCAGTATTGCGGCGTATAAGATTGCCAATCTGGCGAGCGCTCTGGTAAAGCTGCACGCGGACGTCAATGTTATCATGACAAAGAATGCAACCAATTTTATCAATCCAATCACGTTTGAGACGCTGACAGGCAACAAATGCCTTGTCGATACGTTCGATCGTAATTTTCAGTTCAATGTAGAACACGTAGCGCTGGCAAAGCGTGCAGATATTTTCCTGGTCGCACCGGCTTCTGCCAATGTGATCGGCAAGATTGCGGGCGGTATTGCGGACGATATGCTGACCACGACCATTATGGCGTGCAAGGCACCGAAGCTGATCTCACCTGCTATGAACACGAACATGTTTGAGAATCCAATCGTGCAGGATAACCTGAAGAAACTCGAAAGCTACGGCTACGAGGTGATTCAGCCGGCGAGCGGATATCTCGCTTGCGGTGATACCGGATCAGGCAAGATGCCGGAACCGGAGACACTGCTTGCCTATATTCTGCGAACGATTGCCTGTGAGAAGGATATGGTGGGCAAAAAGGTGTTGGTGACTGCGGGACCAACCCAGGAGCCTGTCGATCCGGTGCGTTTCATAACGAACCATTCTACGGGTAAGATGGGCTATGCCATCGCAGAGAACTGCATGCGACGGGGCGCAGAGGTTACGCTGGTCTCCGGACCGGTACAGATTGCGCCTCCGTTGTGTGTCAGAGTGATTCCCGTAGTTACGGCAGCCGATATGGCATCTGCCGTCAAGGAATGCTACCAGGAGCAGGATATTATCATAAAGACAGCCGCTGTGGCGGATTATCGTCCGGCGCATCCGGCGGATGAGAAAGTCAAGAAGAAAGATGCCGAGTCCGTGCTTGAACTTGAACGTACAGAGGACATCTTAGCTTATCTCGGCGCACACCGGAGAGACGGACAGTTTATCTGCGGTTTCTCGATGGAGACAGAGAATATGCTCGAGAACTCCCGCGCGAAACTTGCCAGGAAGAATGTGGACATGATCGTTGCCAACAATCTGAAGGTGGCGGGGGCAGGATTCGGAACCGACACGAATGTCGTGACGATCATCACGAAGGATGATTGTAAGCAGCTCGAGCTGATGAGCAAGGCTGAGGTTGCCGCATCGATCGTCGATGAGATCTTGAAGAAAATGTAAAACAGATAAATCAGAAGAGATAAAAACCGGTTCATACATTTTATATGTAGACCGGTTTTTTTGGTGGAATCGAATAATTTTATAGATTTATCGTAAATTATTTAATTGTTTTGCACAAAGAGGGAGAATATAATATTAATATGCCGATATAATTGGCAGTATTGTGCACAGTGTAAAAGGGGGAATTGTGATGGGGAAGGAGAAAAGAAAGCGTGTTCATTCCGGAAAGAAGCATAATATGGAAGAGTTCTACCGGAAACTGGATGTGAAGAATAAACTCAAGTATGCATTCGGAACAGTGATTGCGACGTTTATGATTGCCATTGCAGTAGCATTTGTGTCAATCATCATTATGAATGTGAATACAAAGCAGTTTTATGCGCAGGCATACACAAACAGTGTGCGCCAGATGGAAATACGTAAGGATGTGCAGATGACGGGAAAGAATATACTCCGGGCGCTGACTGCGACAAATTCCGGACAGTCAGGGGCGTATTTGAATTCTGCGGATAAATCTGCCGAAAATATGAACCAAAATGTTAAGCTGTTGATGGAGTCTTATCCGGATCAGCAGGCGCTGGAGGAATTACAAACGGCTTTGGCTGCATTTGAGGATGCAAGAAGCCGGATCATGGAATATGCACAGGCCGGCAATACACAACAGGCTATTGGACTTTTTAATAGTGACTATAATACAGCCACGGAGAATTTGCAGAAGGTGCTGGTCAACATTGGAAATGAATCCACAGAGGATGCACAGCAGCAATATAGGGCTGCGCGGGTAGCAGGCAGCATTAGCCTGATTGTCATGGTTATTCTGGCCGTCATCAGTTTTGTTTTTGCGATACGTATCCGTGTTGCTATTACCGCAAATATGCTCAAGCCAATCAAGGAGATACAGAAGGCTTCAGCAGATCTGAAAGCCGGAAATCTTGACGTGCAGATCACTTATGAATCTCCGGACGAATTGGGACAGCTTGCAAGAGACTTTAAGGAGGCTTGTGCAACCCTTAATGAGATGGTAAAAGACACCGGAGAACTGCTTGGACAGATGGCAGAAGGCAATTTTTCGATATCCGAGGAAAACAAGAGCAAGTATGTCGGAACCTTTGAGGATCAGTTCCTGTCTATGCATCAGCTGGGCTGTCAGATGAGTGATACCTTGCAGCAGATTAATACGGCGTCGGAACAGGTTGCGTATGGATCCGGACAACTATCAACCGGAGCACAGGCTCTTGCAGAAGGCGCGACGGACCAGGCAGGAGCGGTAGAGGAGCTTACGGCTACCGTTGAGAATATTTCGGAAGAGGCTCAAAGCAATGCAAAGGCGGCTGAAAACTCCTATAAGAGTGTAAGGGAGGCTGCGGAACATGCCGGACAAAGCCGTGCGGATCTCCAACAGCTCACAGAGGCGATGCACCGTATTGATGCAACTTCCAAAGAAATCCAGCATATTCTGGGCTCTATAGAGGATATTGCGGAACAGACAAATCTTCTGTCTCTGAACGCTTCGATTGAAGCTGCCCGTGCGGGAGAGGCTGGCAGGGGCTTTGCAGTGGTTGCGGAGCAGATAGGAAAACTTGCCGGGGACAGTGCGAAGGCGGCTGTTAATACGAGAGATCTTCTCAGCAAAGCTTTGCAGGAAGTAGAGAATGGTAATGCAATCACTGAGAAGACGGTTGAGGCATTGAATCAGATCCTTGAGATGATGAATCAATTCGCGGAGGCTGCCAAGGGAACAAGTGATACCTCGCGTAAACAGGCAGAAATGCTGAACCAGGTAGAACTTGGAATCGAGCAGATTTCAACCGTTGTCCAGAATAACTCTGCTTCGGCAGAAGAGACGTCCGCTACGAGTGAGCAGCTTTCGGCACAGTCGGAGGAACTTAAGAGGCTTGTCAGCAGGTTTCAACTGATGATATCTGAGAAAACGGATCCTGCGGGCGAGGAAAGTTCTATATAGAGATAGTGTGATAGTGAAAACGGTGGGGTAAAAACATACAAGTTGAACGAAATGAGGACCGATTCATACATCTTAGATGTAGGACGGTTCTCTTTTTTCTTGCAAAAAGGCGCAAATATGCGTAGTATAGTATACAAGTTAAGTACATGTGGATATGTATGAGTACAAGTGAGGGGACTTATGGCTGCAAATGAGGGAAAACAATTAAAATATTTTCAGCTGATGGAGGATCTGAAGGCGCAGATCCTGTCCGGGGAGATTCAGGCGGGGGACAAGCTGCCTTCCGAGAATGAGCTGTCCGCAGCGTATGGAATCAGCAGACAGACGGTCCGCAAAGCACTTCAGATGCTGCAGAATATGGGATATATCTATGCAGAACATGGCAGAGGCACGTTCTGCTCGGAGCTTGCGCGCCATACGCATACATCCAAGAATATTGCGGTTGTGACAACGTATCTGTCGGATTATATCTTTCCGCGCGTCATTGCGGGAATCGATTCCGTGCTGACTGCACAGGGGTACAGTATCATTCTTAAAAATACAAGAAATTCAAGATCAAATGAGGCAAAATGCTTAGAGGAACTGCTTCAGAAAGACATTGACGGTGTCATTATCGAGCCGAGTAAAAGTCAGATCTTCTGCAAGCATACCAACTTGTATGATAAATTGGATGAATATAACATTCCTTATGTGTTTATTCAGGGATGTTTTGAACAGATGAAGGACAAGCCACAGGTGCTGATCGACGATTACAAGGGCGGCTATATGATCACAAAGTATCTGATCGAACTTGGACACAAACATATCGCCGGCGTTTTTAAGGCGGATGACATGCAGGGACAAAACCGACACAAGGGATATGTGCGGGCATTGCAGGAAGCGGGCATGTCGTACGATCCGGATATGGTCGTATGGTTTTACACGGAGGATCGCAAGATCCATCCGTATGAAGGCATTCAGAATATCGCGAAAAACAAGGAGCTCGATGCGGTCGTGTGCTACAATGACCAGAATGCCATGGGCGTGATCCGGGCGCTGGAAGCGCTTGATCTGAAGATTCCGGAAGATGTATCTATTACAGGATACGATAACTTCTATATGGCGAACCAGTCGGATTTCCGCCTGACATCGATTATGCATCCGCAGGAAAAACTCGGGGAGATGGCGGCGGAACTGTTGCTGGATCTGATCGCGAATGGGGAGAATGCCGAGCGGCAGAAGATTATGATCGAGCCGGAACTGGTGGAGGGAACTTCGTGTAGGAGAAGGTAGTTAAAGACAAGTATTCAGTCGCATCCCACAATTCGCATTTCCGAACACTTCGTGTTCTTTCCCGCCTCTTCGAGGCTAAAAATGCTCATATGTGGGGCGGTGACTCGTGAGTGAATTTATTCAGAACCCCACCCATACATTCGCAAAACCGTACAAGCAAGCTTGTACTTTCCCGCAACAATGTTGCTAATTTTGCTCATATGTGGGGCGGTGACTCTTACAAGGAACAATTCAGGGCTCCTGCACATAATTCGCATTTCCGAACACTCCGTGTTCTTTCTCGCCTCTTCGAGGCTAAAAATGCTCATATATGTGTGCGGAGCCTATTCGGACATATGTGTAAAACAGCGCCTCTTACGTGCGAGCACGACGATTCGCTGCTTTACACATACGTCCCTGAATAGTTCCTTGTTTTCTAAAAAACAACTTGTAAAGATGTGTGTACAAGTTGTATTCTTAGATTAACAAAAACGAACACAATAAAATTTTTTATATAGGAGGGTTTTACAAATGGAATTAAAGAAATATCAGTTTTGGTTTTGTACAGGTTCACAGGATTTATACGGAGATGAGTGCCTCGCAAAGGTAGCACAGCACTCAAAGCAGATCGTTGATGAGTTAAACAAGTCAGGCAGACTTCCATACGAAGTTGTATGGAAACCGACACTCATTACAAACGAGTTGATCCGTAAGACTTTTAACGAGGCAAATGCGGATGAGAACTGTGCCGGTGTCATCACATGGATGCACACATTCTCACCTGCAAAGTCATGGATCTTAGGACTTCAGGAGTATCGTAAACCACTGATGCATTTACATACACAGTTCAATGAGGAACTTCCATATGACAGCATCGATATGGACTTCATGAACGAGAACCAGTCCGCACACGGCGACAGAGAGTACGGTCACATCGTAAGCCGTATGAGAATTGAGCGCAAGGTTGTTGTCGGACACTGGAGCGATCCGGTCGTTGTAGATAAGATCGCAAGCTGGATGCGCACCGCAGTCGGCATCATGGAGAGCAGCCACATCCGTGTAATGCGTGTCGCAGATAACATGAGAAACGTAGCCGTAACAGAGGGCGATAAGGTAGAGGCACAGATCAAGTTCGGCTGGGAAGTTGACGCTTATCCGGTAAACGAGATCGCAGAGTCTGTTGCAGCCGTATCACAGTCCGATACAAACGCTTTGGTTGACGAGTATTATGACAAGTATGACATCTTACTTGAGGGAAGAGATCCGGAAGAATTCAAAAAGCATGTAGCTGTACAGGCACAGATCGAGATCGGATTCGAGCGTTTCTTAAAAGAGAAGAACTATCAGGCAATCGTAACACACTTCGGAGATCTCGGTGCTCTGCAGCAGCTTCCTGGACTTGCAATCCAGAGACTTATGGAAAAAGGCTATGGATTCGGCGCAGAGGGAGACTGGAAGGTAGCCGCTATGGTACGTCTCATGAAGGTTATGACAGCCGGAATGAAAGATGCAAAGGGAACTTCCATGCTGGAAGATTATACATACAACCTTGTAAAAGGCAAAGAGGGAATCCTCGAGGCTCATATGCTTGAGATCTGCCCATCTATCGCAGACGGCCCGATCAGCATCAAGTGCCAGCCGCTTTCTATGGGCGACAGAGAAGATCCTGCAAGACTTGTATTTACATCAAAGGAAGGACACGGTATCGCAACATCCCTGATCGACCTTGGAAACAGATTCCGTCTCATCATCAACGATGTAGAGTGCAAGAAGACCGAGAAGCCTATGCCAAAGCTTCCGACAGCAACCAACTTCTGGACTCCGGAACCGGATATCTACACAGGCGCAGAGGCCTGGATCCTCGCTGGTGGCGCACATCATACCGCATTCACTTACGATCTTACTGCTGAGCAGATGGGTGACTGGGCAAATGCAATGGGCATCGAGGCTGTATACATTGACAAGGATACCAAGATCCGCGATTTCAAGAGAGACTTAATGCTCGGAGAAGTATTCTATAGATAAAAGACAGCACTTCGGCCCGCCTTAAGCAGGCGGGCTGAAGGATTTGAAATTCAATTCAAAAATTGGGAGGAACAATGATGACAAACAAAGAGGCAATTACCGCCGGAAATACATCACTTGGTATTGAATTTGGATCAACACGAATCAAAGCTGTCCTCGTAGGACCGGACAACGGCGTACTCGCTTCCGGAAGCCACGAGTGGGAGAACCGTCTGGAGAACGGAATCTGGACGTACTCACTGGATGACATCTGGAACGGACTGCAGGATTGCTACAAGAATCTTGCCGAGGATGTCAAGGCACAGTATGGCGAGACACTGACAACGATCGGTTCCATCGGATTCAGCGCCATGATGCACGGCTATATGGCTTTTGACAAGGACGGAGAACTTTTGGTTCCGTTTAGAACATGGAGAAACACAATTACCGAGGAAGCAGCGGCAAAGCTGACCGAGGCATTTTCTTATAACATTCCGCAGAGATGGAGCATCGCACATCTGTATCAGGCAATCCTGAACAAGGAGGAGCATGTTTCCGACATCGCATTTTTCACGACACTGGCAGGTTTCATTCACTGGAAACTGACCGGCGAGAAAGTGCTCGGCGTGGGTGATGCATCCGGAATGTTCCCGATCGACAGCACGACCTGCGACTACGATGCAAAGATGCTTGCAAAATTCGATGAGATGGTAACACCTTGCGGCTATCCATGGAAGCTCACAGAGATTCTTCCGAACGTATTATCCGCAGGCGAGCAGGCAGGCGTTCTGACAGAGGAAGGTGCAAAGCTGCTTGATCCGAGTGGAAACTTGAAAGCCGGCATCCCGGTATGTCCGCCGGAAGGTGACGCAGGAACCGGAATGGTTGCAACGAACAGTGTTGCGGTCAGAACCGGAAACGTATCCGCAGGAACATCGGTTTTTGCAATGATCGTACTGGAAAAAGCGTTAGAGAAGGTTCACACGGAGATCGATCTTGTTACAACCCCTACAGGCGAGGCGGTTGCCATGGTACACTGCAACAACTGTACTTCCGATCTGAACGCGTGGGTTAACTTGTTTAAGGAATTTGCAGAGAGCTTCGGTATCGAAGTCGATATGAATAAGCTGTTTGCTGTATTATATAATAAAGCTCTGGAAGGAGACGCAGACTGCGGCGGACTGCTGGCATACAACTACTTCTCCGGTGAGAGCATCACAGGATTCGAGGAAGGACGTCCGCTTTTTGCAAGAACACCTGATAGCAGGTTTAATCTTGCCAACTTCATGCGCGTGCATCTGTTTACCGCACTTGGCGCACTCAAGAATGGCCTGGATATTCTTCTTAAAGAAGAGCATGTCAAGATCGACAAGATCTACGGACATGGCGGACTGTTCAAGACTCCGGTTGTCGGACAGCGCATTATGGCAGCAGCCATGGACACACCGGTATCCGTTATGAAGACAGCCGGCGAAGGCGGTGCATGGGGTATCGCGGTACTTGCTTCTTATATGAAGAATAAGAAGGATGGACAGTCGCTTGCCGATTACCTAAATGATGAAGTATTCGCTGGTCAGGAAGGCGTGACAGAGGAGCCGGTTGCTTCCGATGTCGCAGGATTCGATGAGTTCTTAAAGCTTTACAACGCAGGACTTCCGATCGAGCGTGCAGCAGTTGAGACAATGAAACTGAACTAACAGACGAAAAGAGGATCATGATGCTTGAAGAATTAAAAAAACAGGTATATGAGGCAAATATGGAACTCCCACGCAGAGGTCTGATCACCTACACATGGGGCAATGTCAGCGGAATCGACCGCGAGAGCGGTTACTTCGTTATCAAGCCAAGCGGCGTGGATTATGATAAGTTGAAACCGGAAGATATGGTCGTTATGGACCTTGAGGGCAATAAGATCGAGGGCGATTACAAGCCATCTTCCGACACACCGACGCATCTGGAGCTGTACAAAAAGTATCCGGATATCGGCGGAGTGGTACATACACATTCACCGGAGGCAACTTCGTGGGCACAGGCGGGAAGAGACATTCCGCTTTACGGAACAACACATGCCGATTATTTCTTCGGATCGATTCCGTGTGCAAGAAGTCTGACACCGGAAGAGATCGATGAGGCTTATGAGACGAATACCGGTAAAGTGATCATCGAGACATTCGAGACACGCGGCATCAATCCAATCTATACACCGGGCGTGCTCTGCACGAACCATGGCCCGTTTACATGGGGCAAGGATGCGGCAGAGGCAGTACACAATGCAGTGGTACTCGAGGAAGTTGCAAAGATGGCAACCCGCACGGAATTGATCAATCCGAAGGTGCAGCCTGCACCGGATTGCATCCGCGATAAGCATTTCTTCCGCAAGCACGGAGCAAACGCTTATTACGGACAGAATTAATATTGCTAATTACTAATATTTGATACAAGAATTTTCATAGTTTTTCTAAAATCTCCTTCTTAAAAGCCTCCCTTTCCCCAGGGAGGCTTTTAAACATTCATTTTGACGAAAACAACAAGGACTTATATAATAGATAAAAAAAGTATCAGGGATTTTTACAATATGAAATCAAAGAAAAAACAAAAAAGAAAAGTCGCTTTTTCAATCCGGCAAAAAATACTGGTTCTTTTGTCGGCATCGATGCTGCCGTTTGTATTGATCAGTGTATACCTGCTGGTTACGATTGCAAAATACAACCGGACCTACAATGACATTGTCGACAATCTGACGATTGCCAATAATTACAATATCAGTTTTAAGGAAGAGATGGATGAGAGTCTGTACAAGATTGTGGTCGGCTATGTGTCGATCGACACGATCGCACAGGATCAGATGCTAAAGAATCCGTATACTATGCTCAAAAGTCTGCGCACAAGCTGTGAGCAGCTGAAGGACATGACCTCGGACTATGAGAGCCGGTTGTGGCTGGACAGTCTTCTTCGCAACACGGATACATTGGAGAACCGTATTACCGATATTGTGGATAATATTCACCGCGGGAACCAGTACGATAAAAATATCAAGGAGCTGGATAATAATATCTATATTCTGACGGAACTGATCCAGGACGATATCCAGCAGTATATTTATTATCAGACCAATCATATGGAGCGTGTCACTGATGAGATGAATGCGCAGGTGCATACCTTTCTGATCATTCTGGCAATCCTGATCGCCGTGCTCGGAATCGGTGTGGCGGTGGCTGCATTTCTGGTGACCTCCGGAATCCTCCGTCCGTTGTGGGAATTGTATGATGCGACCGGGGAGATCGCGGAAGGAAACTTTACGGTCCGGACAGAGGCTAAGACCAATGATGAGATCGCTGCGCTCAGCCAGGAGTTCAATGAGATGGCGGGCAATATGCAGATGCTGGTCGATAAGGTCAGGGACGATGAACAGAAAATGCGTAAGGCGGATCTTCGTCTGCTGCAGGAGCAGATCAACCCGCATTTTCTCTACAATACACTGGATACGATCGTCTGGCTGATCGAATGCAACGAGGCGGATCAGGCGGTGGAGATGGTTGTGACGCTCTCCAATTTCTTCCGGATCGTGCTCAGCAAAGGAAAAGAATTTATCAGTATCCGGATGGAGGAGCAGCACATCCGAAGCTATCTGCAGATACAGGAAGCGCGTTACAGCGACATTATGGATTATGATATCGCGATCGATCCTGCGCTCTACACATATCAGGTTCCGAAGCTGACCTTGCAGCCAATTGTGGAAAATGCGCTCTATCATGGAATCAAGTACAAGCGTTCCCGTGGCACGATCACGATTACCGGAAAGATGCAGGAGGACCGTATCGTGTTTGTTGTGCGGGATGATGGCGTGGGAATGGACGAGGCAGGTCTTGACCAGCTTCGGGAAGATATCGGGAAGCCGTGTAAGGAGACGGATCGCGGATTCGGTCTTGCCAATGTCAACGAACGGATACATATGTATTTTGGTCCGGAATACGGATTGTCGATCGATTCTGCACCGGGCGAGGGAACGTCGGTCACGATCGTAATACCGGCAACGATGGCGGAAGCGGCGGCAGAGCCAAAAGGAGGTGCGCAAAGTGAAGTGGAAGCATAAAATGCGCAGATGCGCGGCAGTCTTTCTGCTTTTTACGATGTTATTATCCACAGGATGTGCATCGGATCCGGGCGAAAAGGATGCGGATACGCAGGCACGTCCGGATGAAAATATGACGGTGATCGGTGTCTCACAGCTGGGAAGTGAGTCGATGTGGAGAACCGCGAACACCGCATCGCTCCAGAATGCTTTTTCCAAGGAGAACGGATATTTCCTCATGTTTAACAATGCCAGACAGAAGCAGGAGAATCAGATCAAGGCGATTCGAAGCTTTATCTCGCAGCAGGTGGATTACATTATTTTTTCACCGATCGTGGAGGACGGCTGGGAGACCGTTTTAAAAGAGGCGAAGGAGGCTGGGATTCCGGTGATCATCATGGACCGAAATGTAAATTGTGATCCGGATCTGTATACGGCGTGGGTCGGCTCCGATTTCGAGGAGGAGGGGCGCAATGCCGGAAGATGGCTTGCGGATGACCTGAAAGGCAAAAAATTCGGTCATAACGAGGTAAATATCGTGATACTGCAGGGAACGCAGGGATCGACCGCAATGATCGGAAGAACAAAAGGATTTCAGACGATCGCGGATCTTCATGACAACTGGAATATCTTAGCCTGCGAGGATGCGGATTTTACCACCGCCAAAGGCAAAGAAGTGATGGAAAAATATTTAAAAAAGTATGATGACATCGATGTGATTGTTTCGCAGAACGACGATATGACGATCGGTGTATTGCAGGCGGTGCGGGAAACCGGCTACACAACGGGAACCGGTGGCGATATGACGCTGATCTCGTTTGACGGAACGAAGAGTGCTCTGGAAAAAGTGAAATCCGGTGTGATCAATGTCGATATTGAGTGCAATCCGCTTCAGGGACCGTATCTGGAAGCGATTGTCCGCAAACTGGAGAACGGAGAGCCGGTTGACAAGATCAACTATGTGGAAGAAAAAATTTTTACGCAGAAAAATGTGCTGTCGGTATTGGATGACAGGACTTATTGATAGGGGAATGGAACATGTTAAAAGTATTTTTAGTGGAAGATGAGACCGTAATCCGCGAGGGACTTCGGGATCACATTCCGTGGGATCAGTACGGATATCGCTTTGTCGGGGAGGCATCCGACGGGGAGATGGCGTTGCCGCTCATCCGGAAGAACCGGCCGGATCTGATCATCACGGATATCAAGATGCCTTTTATGGACGGACTGACGCTCAGCCGTATGGTCAAGGAAGAATTTCCGAAAACCAAGATCGTTATTTTGAGCGGATACGATGATTTTGAGTATGCAAGACGTGCGATCACGATCGGTGTTGATCAGTATATTTTAAAGCCGGTCACACGTGCCGCAATTCGTACGGTATTGCAGGAAATCCGCGAGAAGATAGAGGCGGAGCAACAGCAGGAGGATTATCAGACGAAGCTTGCGGACGAGATGCGTGAGTATGAACAGTTTTCGATGCGCCACTTTTTTGAAAAAATGCTCGAGGGAGAGATGAGCGTTGCGGAAATCTATGATGAGGCGGCAAAGAAATCACTGGATCTGTCGGCATCCGGCTATAATCTGATCTTTTTGTACATGCAGGAGGATAAGAAAGGCATGCCGGAAAATGATGTCAACCATTTTGTGCAGACACAGGAAGAGATCCTTCACTATTTTCTGCGTTTTCCGCAGTATATTTTGTTTCGCTGGAGCATCAACTGCTACGGCATACTGATCCGTGATGACTGGGAGAAGATACAGGAGGACACCGATCTCGCCATCGAACAGATCCGTATGGTGTGCGATCGCGACAGCAGTGATTATGAATGGTACGTTGCTGTGTCCGATCCGGTTGAGCGACTCAGCATGCTGCCGGAGTGCTACGACGGCATCCGCCGGTATTCAGCATACCGGTTCATCTATCCGAGACAGCACTATTTCACAAAGCAAACCGTACAGAACTCCGTTTCGACACTGGATGATACACAGATCGCAGGTGTTGAATATTCGCAGATGTCGCCCGAGATCATACAGGATTTCCTCGCGAAAGGAAGCTGGATGGAAGTGTACAGTTTTGTGGATTCTTATCTGGAAAAAATCATGGATGCATTGAATTCGACGATGTTTCGGGATTATGTGGTCTTAAATATCCGCTTTGCGATCCTTGCATATCTGGACAGGATTGATGTAAAAAAGGAAGATTTCAGCGCACGGCTGGGAGTTGACCGGGACAATGTACATATTTCCAGAGAGGAAGTAAAGGACTATTTCGCGCAGATGCTTCTGGCAGCGTTTGCGATACGGGATGAGCAGACGAGCGGACAAAGCGGAAAGATATTGAAAAATGCGATGGATTATATTGATGTGCATTATGCGGATGAGTCGATCACGCTTGGCGGTGTTGCCTGCGAGGTGCAGGTGAGCGCGAATTATTTGAGTTCCGTGTTCAGCCAGAATATGAAGCAGACCTTTACCGAGTATGTGACGGACAAGCGGATGGACAAGGCGAAGACGCTTTTGCGCAGCACAGATCTTGCAACGGCGGAGATTGCCACACAGATCGGATACAAAGACCCGCACTATTTCAGCTTTGTATTTAAGAAGACACAGGGCGTCAGCCCGAGAGAATACCGAAGTGGCAGAGGCGTATGATATTCCCCGGAACGCTAAGGGATCGGATTCTCCCATGGAAGGGACACGGACTGCGCGGTTAGTCCCCTGAGCGGAGCGAGTGCAGCCTCTGCGAGCGACTGTTCCCATGCGTGTTCCCGATGGGAAAGAGACAGAAACGGGTGCAGTCCGGCATGACAGAGATAGCTGTGGTCGAAGGAGACAACTGTGATCTCAGAAAGCTTTGGATCGGATGAGGCATGCAGCGCGTGTACAACTTCACAGGCAATCAGGTCATTGTGACACAATATGGCGGTACAGGAAGCAAAGGACTCCTGTATCGCTTTTTTGATGAAATGAGTGTTGTTTTGCAACAACTGCTGCAATTCTAAGGTGTGAAACCAGCGGACGTGTTCTGCCGCAGGGAGCAGATCGTGATCGCGCAGTGTTTCCACCACGCCCTGATACCGCTCGATTCCGGTAGCATCATCCGCACAGAAGAAAGTGCCGATGGACGTGTGACCATGGGCAAGCAGGTATTCTGTGAGAAGGCGGCTTCCGGCAATATTGTCCTCGCCGATGCAGGCTGCGTGGCGCAGCTGCGGATAGCGGTAACGAAGGAAGACGATATGGGTGCCGGCGCGCTGCAGCGCAAGGTAGCGGTCGAGATTCGGGTTCGGGAGCGCACTCATGACCGGCTCAACGATCAGCGCGCGCGGCGGTTTGGTCAGAAGAGCGGTCAGTATGTTGCGCTCCGCATCCAGCTCATTTCCGGTCACGTGTACCTGAAGCGAGAATCCGCGGTGCGTCAGTTCATTGCGCAGATCGTACAGAAATTTCGGATAGGTGTAGTCTGAATCGCTTGCGATCAGGATCGGGATCCTGTTTTGCTCTGTCAGACGTGCCCGCCCGGTCAGATAGCTGCCGCTTCCCTGACGTTTTTCAATCAGACCTTCCTCTGTAAGTAACGCAAGTGCCTGACGTACCGTCTGCCGGCTGACTTTGTACCGGCCGGCAAGCTCTGCCTCCGTCGGCAGCTGATATCTGCCGCGTGCGGCATAGTCCGGAATCTGTTCCCGCAGTCTTGAGGCAAGCCATTTATATTTGATCGCCATAAAATTTTCTCCTTTTTCTGAAACTGAAATTTGCATTGCTTTTATGCCGGGAATAGAAAATCAAACTTTTTTCGTAGAAAATTCATTCTCCCCAAGAGGCTTTTTCACTTTTTACAATGGATGATATGAGACAAAAACATCCGAAAATCAGATGAAATCCACAGAAATCATAAAAAAACATACCTTTTTAAGAAAAAAACAAACCGGAAAACGGATTTGTATTTGTTTTGATAATAACACACGAAATTTGTATTGTAAATATATGACAAAGCTTGTAAAAACAACAAAAATTGAATTGCTCACAAAAGGGGTGGATGGTATAGTGAACTTACAAAAGAGAGGGGCCCACACGAAACAAACAAAACAATTTCAAAAAGGAAAAATTGGGAGGAAAAAATTTATGAAGAAAAAAATCTTATCTGTCTTAATGGCTTCAATGATGGTATTCGGACTGGTTGCCTGTGGCGGCAATACAGCATCCGATGCGAACAGTGACACATCCGCATCCAGCAGCTCAAGCGGAGACCTGATCAAGGTCGGCATCATCAACAACGATCCGAATGAGTCCGGATATCGTACCGCAAATGACAAAGATATGAAGGCAATGTTCACAAAAGAGAACGGATATGATGCTTCATTCGCATACAGCCTTAAGAATGATGAGCAGATTACAGCAGCACAGAAGTTCATCCAGGACGGTGTTGATTACTTACTTCTCTCTGCAGCTGATACATCCGGATGGGATTCCGTATTAAAGGATGCACAGGATGCAGGAACACAGGTTATCCTCTTTGACCGTGTTATCGATGCAGACGAAAGCCTTTATGCAGCATCTATCGTTTCCGACATGGACAAGGAAGGCGAGACCGCATGTGAGTGGTTAAAAGCACAGAACCTTGACGAGTACAACATCATCCACATTCAGGGTGTTATGGGATCCGCAGCACAGAAGGGACGTTCCGGAGCACTTACAGAGACAGCAGCAGCTGAGGGATGGAACATTGTAAATGAGCAGACCGCTGAGTGGAATGCAGAGAAAGCACAGCAGATCGTACAGTCCGTTATCGACAGTGGTGAGAAATTCAACGTTATCTACGCTGAGAACGACGACATGGCAAAGGGTGCCGTAGCCGCTCTTGACAAGGCAAACATCTCTCACGGCGTTGGCAAAGACGTTGTCGTAATGGGATTTGACTGCAATCAGTGGGCATTACAGGAACTCTTAGATCAGAACTGGAACTACGATGGACAGTGTAACCCATTCCAGGCATCTTACATCGCTGATGTTATCAAGAAACTTGAGAACGGCGAGGATATCGGCGAGAAGACAATCATCATGGATGAGAAGGGCTTTGATGCTACAACAATCACAGAGGATGACGTAAACAACTACGGTATCTAAATTGAATTGAAATAACACAAAAGACTGACAAACGCGGCGCAGCGTATGAGGAAAACGCAGCGTCGCGTTTTCTGACGAATAAGCAAGGGGTGAATGAGCTGGTGAAAGAAAATGTAGTATTACAAATGAAGAACATCCATAAAAACTTTACAGGAGTAAAGGCATTGCAGGCGGTTGATTTCTCCCTGCGTGAAGGCGAAATCCACGCACTGATGGGCGAGAACGGAGCCGGAAAATCGACACTGATCAAGGTTCTGACCGGTGTATATGAGAAAGACGGAGGAGAGATCTTCCTGGAAGGAAATGACAAAGCGGTTGAGATTCACTCACCGCAGGATGCACAGAATCTTGGAATCAGTACTGTGTATCAGGAAATTACCCTCTGCCCGAACCTGTCCGTTGCAGAGAACATGTTTATCGGACGAACGAAGGGCGTGGGACAGAATTGGAAGAAAATGAACGAGGACGCAGACAAGATTCTGAAGTCTCTCGATATTCCGGCAAAGGCAACGCAACAGCTTTCCAGCTGTTCGATCGCGATCCAGCAGATGGTGGCGATCGCCAGAGCCGTAGATATGGATTGTAAAGTATTGATCCTCGATGAGCCGACCTCATCTCTGGATGACAAAGAGGTACAGAAACTGTTCGGACTTATGAAGGATCTCAGATCCCGAGGTGTAGGAATCATCTTCGTTACACACTTTTTGGATCAGGTATATGAAGTATGTGACCGGATCACCGTTCTTCGAGACGGCAAACTCGTCGGGGAGTATGAGATCGAGAAACTCCCGAGAGTACAGCTGGTAGCCAAGATGCTTGGCAAAGAGCTCGATGACGAAGCACAGATCAAAGATGAGACACAGGTTTACCACGCAGATGAATCCGTTCCGCCGGTATTTGAAGTGGAGCAGCTGCAGAGTAACGCAGGAATCAAGCCGTTTGATTTCTATATAAGAAAAGGCGAAGTCAACGGATTTACCGGACTTCTCGGTTCCGGTCGAAGCGAGTGTGTGCGTGCCATCTTCGGTGCGGATCGTGTGATCGGTGGTAAGATTAAGAAAAACGGAAAAGAAATCAAAATTTCGAAGCCGATTGACGCTATGAAGAACGGAATCGCCTACCTTCCGGAAGACCGTAAGGTGGACGGAATCGTCGGAGATCTCTCCGTAAGAGATAACATTATTCTCGCGGCACAGGTGCTGCGCGGATTCTTCCGACCGTTCTCGAAAGCACAGGCGAACAAATTTGCAGATGAATATATCAAGCTGCTGGAGATTAAGACCGCATCGGCAGACACACCGATCAAGTCGCTGTCCGGTGGAAACCAGCAGAAAGTGATCCTTGCCCGCTGGCTTTTGACCCATCCGGAATATCTGATCCTGGATGAGCCGACACGAGGCATCGATATCGGAACAAAGATTGAAATTCAGAAACTTGTATTAAAACTTGCATCTGAGGGTATGAGCGTAACCTTTATCTCTTCCGAGACGGATGAGATGCTTCGTACCTGCTCCCGTCTGATCGTTATGCGTGACCGCAAGAAGGTCGGCGAGATCACCGGAGAAGACTTAACACAGAGCAAGATTATGGATACGATTGCCGGAGGTGACGAGAAGCATGCCTAAAACACAATCATTAACAAAGAAAAAAAGCATCATGGATATGCTGAGCGGAAAGCAGATCTTAATTCCGATCGCAGCGCTGTTGCTGCTGGCGGTATTTAATCTGATCGCAGATCCGTCCTTTTACAAAATCACAATGGATCTTAACAGTTCCGGAAATCAAGTATTATCCGGATACCTGATCACCATTTTGGATTACGGTTCAGAGCTTGCAATCCTTGCAATCGGAATGACGCTTGTTACAGCGGCTTCCGGCGGACAGGATATCTCTGTCGGCGCAGGTATTGCGATCGCCGGTTCCGTTATCTTACGTGTGCTTTGCGGAAGCAATTCGCGTCCGGACCAGTTACAGGCACCGATTATTGTCGCATTTTTAGTAAGCTGTGTCGTTGCAATGCTTTTTGGAGCATTCAACGGAATATTAGTGGCGGGATTTAAGATACAGCCGATGGTCGCAACACTCATCCTGTATACAGCAGGACGTTCGATCGCTGCATGGATCAACAATAACGAACTCCCGGTTATCAGTGATCCTTCTTTCGAATACTTCGGTGGATTCATCCCGGGTATCCCGATCCCGACTCCGTTTTTTATCGCGGTTGCATGTATGATCGTGATCGCGCTTGTTATGAAATTTACAAGCCTTGGATTATACACACAGGCGGTCGGAATCAATGAGAGTTCATCCCGATTAAACGGATTGAACCCGGCATTTATCAAGTTCTTAAGCTTTGTAATCCTTGGCCTTTGCGTAGCGGTAGCTGCACTCATCAAGGTAAGCCGTATCTCAACGATCAACTATTCGGTTATCGCAAAGGATATTGAGATGGATGCCATCCTTGCCGTAGCGCTTGGCGGAAACTCATTAAGCGGTGGTAAATTTAACCTTGCAGCATCGATCTTAGGCGCATACGTTATTCAGTTTTTGACCACGACACTGTATAAATTCAATGTAAAATCAGAAGCAATCTCAGCCTACAAGGCAATCGTTGTTATTATTTTGGTTGTTATCAGTGCCCCGGTGGTAAGAGAGAAATTTACAGCCTTCACACAGAAGATGAAAGTAAAAAATGCAAAGGAGGTAGGCTGATATGAAAACAAAATCATTGAAAAAGTTATCACTTTCGGATGCCAACCTGCTTTTGACCATCACGATCGTAGTATTCTTCTTAATGTATATCGGAGCGATGATCTTCGAGGGTGGCGGTTTCTTAAAGCCACAGACATTCTTTAACATCTTAAATGCCAACGGCGCACTGATCATTACCGCATGCGGACTCAGCCTTGTAATGATCACGGGAAGCATTGATATTTCCGTCGGTGGTGTGGTTGCATTAGTCAGCATGTGCTGTGCCGTATATCTGGATTTCATGGGTGGAAACGTATTTGTTTCCCTTCTGATTGCTCTTGGAATCGGACTTGCATTCGGTCTTGTACAGGGCTTTCTGGTAGCATACCTTGACATTCAGCCGTTCATCGTAACACTTGCCGGAATGTTCTTTGCACGAGGCATGACCTCGATCGTACATACCGATCCGTTCAACGTAGAGAATGAGGCTTTCGTAAAGCTCAAAGATACACGTGTGATCGTACCGGGAATGGGTTCCGTAAACCGTATCGGCAAATACGTCAATGCCTATGTTGAGATCGGTGTGATCGTAGCAATCCTGATCGTGATCATCATGTTTGTACTGCTTCGCTGGACAAAGCTCGGCCGTTCATTCTACGCAGTCGGCGGTAACCGCCAGAGCGCGCTCATGCTTGGAATCAACGTCAAGAAGACAAGATTTCTGGCACACCTTTTAAGCGGACTCCTCGCAGGAATCGCAGGATATGTATATTTCCTCCATGTAGGTTCCGGAGCCGCAACCCATGCAAGCGGAATGGAGATGAATGCGATCGCATCCTCCATCATCGGTGGAACATTACTGACCGGTGGTGTCGGTAATATCATCGGAACATTCTTTGGTGTACTTTCACTTAGTACCATTCAGAATATTGTCTCATCCGCAGGTCTGGATCAGGCATGGTGGACAGGAATTACCATTGCAGCAATGCTTTGCCTGTTCCTCGTAATTCAGAGTGTTGTCCTCGCACGTAAAAAAAGAGGTTAGTAGTACCCATAACGAAAGAATGTCTGCTTTTGCCCATCCGGCAAAAAGCGGACATTTTTTCTGTTTTTGTTATACAATTTACATTGCCAATTTATGTAATAGAACGTATAATTAATACATAGAAAATACAGAAGACGAAAGAAAAGAAGGGGTTCTATGAAGGATACAAAAAAGAAGAACAGACGGGTAAAACCGGAGAAGGCACTGCGCAGTCAGCCGAAACGCGAAGGCGGCGGAGCGAAGCATAATATAGAAGAGTTTTATCGCAAGAAGAAGGTGGGCGATAAACTCCGGTTTGCGTTCGGAAGTGTGATTATCTCATTCTTTATTGCACTGCTGATGGCGTTCGTCGCGATTATTGTGATGAACATTGACACAAAGAAATTTTACGAAGAAGCCTACACGAGCAGCGTGACACAGATGGAGATCCGCAAGGATGTGCAGATGACCGGCAAGAATATCCTGTGGGCACTTACGGTGGACAATACCGGAGCGACGCAGTCGTATCTGAGTGCGGCGGATCAGGCGGCACAGAACGTGACGGAGGAAGTGGAGGAACTGAGACAATCCTTCTCCGATCAGGATGCGGTGGACGATCTGCAGCAGGCGGTAAATGAGATGGAAGAAATCCGCGCGAACCTGATGGATCTCGCCGAACAGGGAGAGAAAGCAAAGGCACTCGTCGTATTTAACGGAGACTTTAACAATGCGATCGTTTCCGTGCAGAATAAACTGGTGAATATCGGCGATGCTGCAACACAGGAAGCCACTTCACAGTATTTGTCAGCGCGAAGAACCGGAATCGAATCGATCATTCGTATGGTGATCCTTGCGTTGGCAAGCGTGCTTTTTGCCATGAAGATCCGCAAGGTGATTACGAGAAATATGCTGCAGCCGATCAAGGAGATTCAGAAAGCATCCGCAGATCTGAAAGCGGGAAATCTGGATGTGAATATCACTTACGAATCACCGGATGAGTTGGGACAGCTTGCCAGGGATTTCAAGGACGCATGTGCTTCACTTCGTGCGATGGTTGAGGATACGGGCGTGCTGCTCGGTCAGATGGCAGGCGGAGACTTTACAATCTCCGAGGAGAACCGCAGCAAATACGTAGGATCGTTTGTGGAGCAGTTCGAGTCGATGCATCAGCTCGGAAGTCAGATGAGCGATACATTGGAGCAGATCAATATCGCGTCCGAGCAGGTGGCGCAGGGATCCGGACAGTTATCGAACGGTGCGCAGGCACTTGCGGAGGGAGCGACCGATCAGGCGGGAGCCGT
>CAKRKX010000003.1 GCA_934358675.1 uncultured Agathobacter sp.
AGGTAGAAATCTTCTACCGCTTTATCGGCAAAATTGATTGAATGATACCAATATCTTTAACTATGTGATACCGGCGAGACGTTTCCGGATATCGGTGTAATCGAGCCATTGGCACAGATGCTTGAGCTGCGGATTCAGGATATTATCACCGGGACAAAAGACAGTGATCAGGATACCGCGATCACGGAAGTTGTGCGTGTTGCCAGGATACAAGGCAAAGAAAAAATGCGCAAGCTTGTTGAAAACGGAGTCGCAATCGTAATGTTATGCTATCTGTTGCTTAAGGGAGGTTTTGTTTTTCAAGGAAAAGTAGTAGACTGCATGACTTATGTGGAACTTGCCGTTGTGCTGATCCTGTTGACAGCGAAATATATTATGGATCATCGAACGAAAGCTGCGAAATTTGATCGTTTTGGAAAGTGGATGGTTGCAATCAGTATCATATCCGGCGTGTACATGATTGCCGGAATGTTCGTCAACACCTTGATGATCCGTCAGGGACAGATGCCTTTTCATATGCAGCCTTCTTCGGTCGGATGGTATCAGCAGGGGCGGTTGCTTGTTGTGTTCGTGATCAACATGGTTATTCTGGTGGTGGATTTTGTGCGCAGAACGAGATGTGCGGCACCGCTTGTTCATATGGGAACCTATCCGGCAGTTGCAAATGTTTATCTGGTCTATGCGTATAGTGATATGCTGCATCGGCTGGATGACATAGAATTTTTTGTGAACCGGCTTGTGGCCGGAACCCTGATCGTGCTGGGGTTGACAGTTCTTTCATTTTTTATTTGTGCGAAAACTTACGATTCTCTTAAGAAAAAGCAGAATGCTTAAGAACACATGCGCGTGCATCAAATTAAATACATTTGCCGGAACTCTTGAACTTATGAAGGGTTTGTACTAAAATAGCTTTAAACCTACAAGGTGAATAATGATCATTATTTAAGGAGGATTCAATTATGGCATACGTAATTTCTGATTCATGCGTTAGCTGTGGTACATGTGCAGGCGAGTGTCCTGTAGGAGCAATCTCTGCAGGTGCTTCTCAGTACGAGATCGACGGATCTGCTTGTGTAGATTGTGGTACATGTGCAGGTGTTTGCCCAACTGGAGCTATCTCTCAGGGCTAATCACAGTTACATACAAGTAAACGAAAAACTGTCTCACTCAGTGAGGCAGTTTTTTTGTATATAAAATGGATAGGAATTAGATAAATCCGAAATGTTTCAGTGCTGCGGCGATTCCGCCCTCACTGGATTTTTTTGTGACATAAGCCACTTTTTCCTTCAAGGATTCCGGATCGGCGTTGCCCATCGCGACACTGTTCGGAACGTAGGTCAGCATTGGCAGATCGTTGTTGCTGTCGCCGAAGACATAAGCATCTTCCTTGGTAAGTCCGTAGTGATCTAAGATGTACTGCAGGCCGGTTGCTTTCGTATAGCCGAGCGGTACAAATTCGCGGAATAAACCGCCGCGGTCAATACAGTCAAAGAATTGGTCGCTCACTTTGCGGAATTCCGCAAGTTGTGCTTCGTCGCGTATCCAGGTGACAAATTTATCGCAGCGAAAATTTTGCGCTGTCCAAGGATCAAATACTTCAAAGCCTTTTTCCAGATTTTCTTTATATAATTTGCGTGCATCCGGATTATGAAGCGGACGGGACAGATCAAAAATGGTAGAATCGAAGGATTCAAAGAGGATATCCATATCAACTTCTTTTGCTTTCTCAAGAAGCTGCATCGTCACCTCGTGAGGCGGTGCGATATGCATGAGCTGCCTGCCGTCACAGTAAATATCGGTTCCGCAGCCGCATACGAATCCGTCAAATCCGATCGACTGAAAACGTTCTTCCAGATTGTGAAAACAGCGTCCGGTATTGATAAACATTAAGTTGCCGTTGGCACGCGCTGCGCGGATCGCATCGACCGTACTTGCCGGGATCGAGCCGTCGATCTCCGAAGTTAAAGTTCCATCTACATCAAAAAAAGCGATTTTTCTCATAAAGTTTTCCTCGTATTCAAGTTATGCCAATCACATTCATAATCATGTGATGCTTCGTGCGTTGATATAAATTATTAAAGTTTGCAGAAACGATTGCATTGTATAACATTTTTTCGAGACTTGCAAGCGGTCTTTACAGTAAACGGTGCGGTGGATATAATGTAGAGTATATATTGAAAGAAAATGGAAAGGTGCAATCATTCTGATACAAACAAACCGGAGTCGGTTGCAATCAGCGAGGGCACAGTAGAAAAAGGAACAAAAATGAAGAGAAACGAACAATTAAAACAGATGCTTCCGGGACTCACGGATGAGATGCCGGAATGCTTTAAAAGGATTGCGGAACTGCTTGACTACGGTGCGTTTGAACTGTGTGAGCAACACGGTAAAGACGGTGAAACGCAGTACGTGATCCCGTATATTTTAAATGATGCGGTGGAGTGCTATCTGGATGTTCTGGATGCGTCTTTGCAGGGCGAGTATGTGGCCGATGCACTGGTGACGAGTGCTGAGTTGATGTCGGAGACCGGGCGCTACGGGCTGGTAATACACCAGGGCGAGGAGAATGTGTGCACACTCTGGTTCCGCGACTTGCGTGAACACAGCGCCTGCTATCGCTATCACGAGATCGGTCACTTCTGGGTAAAGGGACAGGAGCAGTGGCGGCAGCTTGTATACATGATCGGAACAATCGCGGATAAATACCGCTACATGGGCGAAAAATATTGCAATAAGACGGAATGTGAGCTGCAGAGTCTGATCTACTTTGCGCCGTTTCGCAGATGGTCGCCGATCGAGGATCTTTTGGCGGAGCATTTTCCGCTGCGTGAGGAAGGCCTTGATGCGATGGAGCGCGTGGCACTTCATGTGGGAGATACGATGTATGCGCAGATGATTCGTCTGTACCGCATGTTCCCGACGGAGCGGCTGGAGAAGATTTTAAGCAAGGCGCTTCGCTCGTCGAAGCGCGAGGCCATCTATCACTATCTGTATGAGCAGGTGATTAAGGCGTCAAAACCTTATCCGGCGCGGGATTACGGAAAGCAGA
Organism: uncultured Agathobacter sp.; assembly: GCA_934358675.1. Lineage (GTDB taxonomy): Bacteria > Bacillota > Clostridia > Lachnospirales > Lachnospiraceae > Roseburia. The sequence goes on from CAKRKX010000003.1 coordinate 3,050, forward strand.
CGAATACGTCGATGCAGCACGCGCGCCGCGAGGTGGAGAAAGAGATGCTGCGCCGCGGGTATGCGGGACATTATCCGGAATATACGAAGAAGAACGAGTATGTAGTCGTGACGGAGGAGCATCCGTTTACGTTGCTTGAATGGGAAGATTACACATTTCATCAGCAGTTGATGATCTCGAAGAATCCGGGCAGGAAGCCGCGCCGAAACGCAGGCTTTTTCCGGGGAATCGGGCGAAGCGGTAGAATCGTGGAATGGGAGGATTTCCGCAAGGAATCCAGATAAGAGAGAGGACGGCGATTAATATGAGAATTACGATAGCAAGACAGTGTGGCTGTAACGGTGACCTGATCGGGGAGAAACTGGCGGAGCGGTTGGGGCTTACGTTATACAATAAGAAAGCGCTTCAGAAGCTTGCGGATGAGAAAGGTGTTTATGAGCGTTATCCGAATTATTTCGGGGAGAAGGAAGCGGATCCGTTTTTGGCTGCAATTGTAAGGAGTGAGCAGAATGATACCGCTATGAAAACGCCGGGGAAGGCTCTCCGTGCGACGATCGGGGATGAGCCGTGTGTGATCATCGGACGATGCGGAAATTATGTGTATGGTCAGGAGCCGGATACCGTGACAGTTTTCCTGTGCGGAGACAAGAAAACGCGCGTGCAGACGATCATGGAGAAACATGACTGTTCTGAGCACAAGGCAAAGCAGCTGATCGAGAAGACGGATGCAAGACGTAGGGCTTACCATGAGTATTACTGCAATCAGGCTTGGGGTGAAGCTGCAAATTACAACCTCTGCCTCGACGAATCCGTGCTTGGCGTGGACGGTGTGGTGGAAATGATCTGCAAGTATGTGGAACTGACAAAGCAGTGATCGGTAAGTTAGAAGAGTTGAATTCCGTACAAAACAGTTGTGATGAGGGATGAGAATGGTTCGGATTAAGGATGTGGCGGAGGCGGTCGGCGTCAGTACCGCGACGGTATCGAATGTGATCAATGGCAAGGATCAGCGCGTTTCGGGAGAGGTGCGTGAGCGGATCCAAAAGGCGCTCGACGAGATGGGATATGTGCGCAACCGTTCGGCGATGATGCTGGCACAGACAAATTCCAATATGATCGGGGTGGTGATCCCGGACAAACCGGGTACGAAGATTACGATGGAAGATCCGTATTTCAGCGCACTTGTCGGAAATCTGGAGGCAGAAATCCGTGCGCATGACTGCTATATGTATCTGATTGCGCAGCAAAGTGAAGAAGAAATTTTAAAGCAGGCGATCGCGTGGAATCTTGAGGGATTGATCGTTTGTAATCTGGTGGAGCCGCAATTGAGAAGCCTGTGCGAAAAATACCGAGGGGGCGTGGTTTCCATCGATTCTTACCTGAACCGTAAAGCAAATTTCGTGAATATTGCAACGGATGATTTCGGCGGCGGCTACAAGATGGGAAAGTATCTGGTTGAGCAGGGGCACACGAAGATCGCGATGCTTGCGGATAATGATCAGGATATTGACCATTACCGCTGGATGGGACTGCAGCGTGCGATGGAAGAAGCCGGTCTTGTGATGAGGGAGACGGATCACTTTGTCTTTTCTGCATCTGAGTCGGCGCGCGAATTGGAACTGAATCAATGGCTGCCGAAGCTGAAAGAATATACGGCACTTTTTGTGGCATCGGATCTGTATGCACTCGAAGTCAGCGCGTTTCTGCAAAGCCGCGGTATGCGCATACCGGAGGACATCTCGATCGCCGGATTTGATGATCTCATTTATGCGCGGCTGGCACGCCCGAAGCTGACGACAATGAATCAGAATATCGGAAAAAAGGCACAGATGGCGGTGGAAGCGCTGCTCGCTCTGCGCGATAAAAATGCAGAGCAGGTGGCACAGGAGCCGCATGTTCTTCCGGTTAAACTGGTGGAGCGGGAGTCAGTGAGACGAATTTTACATTAAGAAATGCAAAGAAATGATAGAATATAAGGGCGCGAATGTAATCATGCACAAAATAAAAGAGATGTTTTGTGCATTATCATGGTTATGCGCTTAACCTTTGACACAGGCAGTATGCCTGTGTTAATTTCTATTTAGAAGTTAACCGCATAACTGATGCATCAGTTATGCACCGCAATCCTCAGTTTTTCGCTGAAGGTGAACTGGAATGACTGAGGTTCACGAGTAGGAAAGGGAGAATATTTTATGAAAAAAGCATGGTGGAAAGAATCAGTCGTGTATCAGATTTATCCGAGAAGTTTTATGGATTCCAACGGAGACGGAATCGGTGATCTCAACGGAATTACAGAGAAACTGGATTATTTGAAGGAACTTGGCATTGATGTGATCTGGCTTTCGCCGGTGTATCAGTCACCGAACGATGATAACGGATACGACATCAGTGATTATCAGGCAATCATGACGGAATTCGGAACAATGGAAGATTATGATCGCATGCTTGCGCGTGCGCATGAGTTAGGCATCAAGATCATGATGGATCTGGTTGTCAATCATACATCGGACGAGCACGCCTGGTTCGTGGAGAGCCGTAAGAGTGTCGATAATCCATACCGTGATTTTTATATATGGCGCCCGGGTAAGGAAGACGGAAGTGAGCCGAATAACTGGGGATCCATATTCAGTGGTTCGGCGTGGAAATATGATCCGCAGACAGATATGTATTTCCTGCATCTGTTTTCGAAGAAGCAGCCGGATCTCAACTGGGATAACCCGAAGGTGCGCGACGCCGTCTTCGATATGATGAACTGGTGGTGTGAAAAAGGCATTGATGGTTTCCGTATGGATGTGATCAGCCTGATCTCCAAGCCGGAAGGACTTCCGGATGGTCCTGCAGGGGAGAACGGATACGGCGACAGTGGCTGCGCCAACGGTCCGCACGTACATGAGTATTTGCAGGAGATGAACCGCAAGGTGCTTTCAAAGTACGATCTGATCACGGTCGGCGAGGCTGCAGGCGTGACTTTAGAGGAAGCGAAGAAGTACGCAAACGCGGATGGAAGCGAGCTCAACATGGTATTTCAGTTTGAGCATACAGGTCCCGGAAAAGATGCGAACAACCGTTATGGTAAGTGGGATTCCGAGAAAATGCCGCTTCCGGAATGGAAAGCAACTCTGTCCAAGTGGCAGACCGGACTTGCGGGCAACGCATGGAACAGTTTGTTTTTGTCGAACCATGATCAGCCTCGAAGTGTATCGCGATACGGCAACGACAGCGAGGAATATCGTGAAGTTTCTGCCAAGATGCTTGCAACCTGTCTTCATATGATGCAGGGAACCCCTTATGTATACCAGGGCGAAGAACTTGGAATGACGAATGTGTACTTCGACAAACTCGAAGATTACCGCGATGTAGAGAGCTTTAATGCATATAAGGAAATGACCGAGACCTGTGGTGTATCCCACGAGGAGATGATGGGCTATCTCAAGAAGATCGGACGTGACAATGCGCGTACACCGATGCAGTGGGATGACAGTGAAAATGCAGGATTTACGACGGGAATGCCTTGGATCCGTGTGAATCCGAATTATAAAGAGATCAACGCAAAGCAGCAGGTCGGCAATCCGGATTCCGTATTTTCTTATTACAAGGATCTGATCCGCCTGCGCCACGAGAATGAAATTATCGTTTACGGCGATTACGAACTGCTTGAGCCGGACAATGAAGAGCTTTTTATCTACACAAGAACGCTGGGTGACGAGAAACTGGTCGTGCTCTGTAACTTTACGGATCATGATGTCACGATTCCGGCATCCGTGATGGCACAAATCCCGGATGATGCGCCAATCATGATCAGTAACTATGTAGGAAATATGCCGGCAGTGCTCCGCCCTTATGAGGCAACCGTGAAAAAAATCGGTAAGTAAGAATATTACCTGCACGATCGCAACAGAGAAGAAGTTGCGGAAAACAAGCACAAAATCATTGGGAGGATAGATAGATGAAGAAAAAATGGTGGATGGGAAAAGTTGCATACCAGATCTGGCCGAAAAGCTTTGCAGACAGCAACGGAGACGGAATCGGTGATCTTGAAGGCATCATCGGAAAGCTCGATTACCTGAAGGATCTTGGAATCGATATTATCTGGATTTCGCCGGTATACAAGTCACCACTTGTGGATCAGGGATACGATATCTCCGATTACTATGATATCAATCCGCTTTTTGGTGATCTGGAAACGATGGACCGCCTGCTTGCAGAGGCAAAAAAGCGTGATATGTACATCGTCATGGATCTTGTTGTCAACCACTGCTCCGATGAGCATGAGTGGTTCAAGAAGGCATGTGCCGATCCGGACGGAGAGTACGGAAAATATTTCTATATTGCGGAGAAGAAAGACGGGAAGCTGCCATGTAACTGGCGTTCCTACTTCGGAGGAAGCGTCTGGGAGCCGATTCCGGGAACCGATAAATATTATTTGCATGCTTTTCACAAGAAGCAGCCGGATCTCAACTGGGAGAATCCAAAAGTCCGCCAGGAAGTCTATAAGATGATGAACTGGTGGTTTGAGCGCGGTATCGCCGGATTCCGTATCGATGCGATCATCAACATCAAGAAAAAGCTTCCGTTTTGCGACTATGAACCGGACCGCGATGACGGATTGGTTTCGATCGTTCGTATGCTTGATGATGCCGAGGGAATCGGCGAATTCTTAGAGGAGATGAAGCATGAGACATTTGATAAGTATGATGCCTTTACCGTAGGAGAAGTATTTAACGAGAAGGACTCCGAGCTTCGTGAGTTCATCGGAGAGGATGGACATTTTTCATCGAAATTTGATTTCGCACCGGAGATGTGTGGAAAAGGCGGCGCATGGTATGAGCATGAGAGTGTAACACCGGAGATGTACAAAAATGCAATCTTTGACAGTCAGCTTCGAGTGGCAGACATCGGTTTCCTTTCCAATATCATTGAAAATCATGATGAGCCGCGTGGCGTATGCCGTTATATTCCGGAGGGAGATTTAAACGATACAAGTAAGAAGGCGTTGGCGGCCGTATACTTCTTCCTGCGCGGAATCCCGTTCATCTATCAGGGACAGGAGATCGGAATGGAGAACTGCCCATTTGAGAGCATCGATCAGCTTGATGACATCAGCTCAAAGGATGAGTATAAGGTGTGCCGCGATGCAGGCTATTCCGAGGAAGAAAGCATGAAGCTGCTTCGCGTTTACAGCCGTGAAAATGCGCGTACTCCGGTACAGTGGAGTGATGCGGAAAATGCCGGATTCTCCACGCATAAGCCTTGGATGATCGTCAATCCGAATTACAAGGAGATCAACCTTGCAAAGCAGAAGGATGACAGCAATTCGGTCTATGCTTTCTACAAGAAGATGATCGCACTCTACAAAGATCCGGCTTACCATGAGACTCTGACATTCGGCCGCTTTGAGCCGTATCAGCGAGAGACTAAGAATCTGATTGCATACTTCCGCAAGGGAGAGGGACAGACATTGCTTGTTCTTGCAAATTTCCAGAACGAGCCGCAGACGGTTATGCTTCCGGAAGAGGCGGGTAATGTGATTCTCAACAACTGTGCCAGTGTGGATGTGGATGATGACAGCCGTATCACACTTGCTGGATATCAGGCAGTGATTATTGAACTGTAAAACATATAAAAATACCGAACCATTTGAGAAAAGAATTTGACTTCTTAGGAACAAAATGGTTCGGTATTTTGTTGTTATGGATGCAATTTTACATTTTTGGAATCTTAGATTCCGGTTCTTATTTTAGCCTACTGCGTCTATTTTGTGAGGATAGAGAGTCCTTATGCACCAGCCGCTACCGTCACTTTCAAAACGTGAATCGGTCAGTTCGCCGATATCGTCCGGTGACACATAATACTTTCCGTCAATCTTGTAGCAAGGGATTCCCACGACTTCGCCATCCCATACGATACTCGTGGCAGGGACAGTTACTTTATGCTTTTTACCATTACCTTTTTTCAGAGATGCGGCTTTTCCCTTATATGCCGTCATACTGTTGATGATCATTGCATCTTTGGTTTTATCGTATTTCACATGAAAGGATTTATTTGTTTTGGACATCAGGTATGCGATATCGTCCAATTTATAATAATATTGACCGTTGATCTTATAGCACTCCAGATTTCCGCTGCTGCCACCATTCTGACAATAAACCCTGAGGACTTTGGTTTCCGCCTTTACCTTTTTCGAATACTTATTTCCCGGATAATAGGTAAAAGGTGCATTTCCCACATCCGCTACATAACAGATTTCTCCGTTATATAAAATTTTGTATAGTTTTCCGGTTTCCTTATAATCCGGGAATGCCTCTGTCGAATAGGTCATTTTACTTACTTTGTATACGGGAGCACTTTCGCCAGCCTGCATAAAATAAACATTTTTGGTGTCCAGGCATTTTTTAAGTGCTTTCGAATTATCCGGATCCATATGGTATTTTTTCAGTATCTTTAGTCCGGCTTCCGTGAAGGCGCTGGCACCATATGCGGCCCATGGGGAATCTATGACAAGTGTTCCCTTGGCTTTGCTCGGTTTTTTTAACGCTGCGAGCGTAAGATAAGTCTCAAATCCGGTCAGATTCTTCGTAGGGATGTAGCATTTCTTTGAGTTGAACCACACCTGCGAATAACCATTGCCGTAGTTCTTCTTGACCACCTGAAGCTTTGCATCTTTTTTGACGATTCCTTCCACGGATGAGGATGCATTTGCCTCTGTGGTAATGTTGACACGATCACTGCAGGTTACAACTGCGTTATATTGCATCGCCGGCTTGTTTTCATTGGACATCCTAAGATTTACATATTTGGCATTCACATAGTAAAGTCCCTGCCGATAATAAATCTGATAATGTCCGTTGATTGGTGTCGACTTTGTTACCTGAAACAACTGATTCGTTTCAATCAGTCCCGCGGTCACATAGTTGTCAGTCGCCGGAGTGGTCTTTATATAAATGTTGCATGTTGCCGTTCCCGATGCCGTTACGGTCGGAATATCCAGCTGCTGGTTTCTTGCATCAGTGATATAAACGTCCTTGCGCGGGATAAAATATACACCCGGCTTCCAGCTGGCGTACTGCTCCGTTCCAAGTCCGCCACAGGTGCTTTCAAGTCCTCTGCCGACATCAATTGCACCGTTACTCCAGATCGCAACCCAGGTTGCATCGTATGCAAGAACCTTGAATTCGCTTGTTTCCGCGCAATAAAAGGCGAGATTTGCATTTCCATCGGGATGTCCTCCCAGATACGAATAGGCAGTCTTATTGATCTCATCCATTCTCTTTTTATGATAGTTGATGGACGGAGTTCCCGGATAGAAATAGACTTTTGCCTTCGTGGTGTGCACCACAGCCTTGCCCCAATAACTGGTCTTAAGGCTTGCCGGCATCTCATGGGGCAGCCATTCGTTCGGAACTTCCTTTGCATAATAGGTAGCCACGGTTCCCTTTGTGTTTTCCGCACTGCCGTACAGATATTTTGACAAGAAATTCATATCTAACGGGAACGGATAGAGATCGGCATTCGGATCTTCCGTCAGATAGGCGGCCGATGCAGCAGATACATTGGCTGCCGGAACCAGCGTGATCAGCATAGCTGCAATCAGTGTAAATAGGACGAACCTTTTTCGCAGATGGATCCTTCTTTGATTTGTAATTTTCATAGCGTACCTCCTCTTATACGAAATGATGATACTTATGTATTTTATCTTGTAGGACCTACAGGATTTTGATAAGATAATTATAAGTTGTACCCTGAGGGACGAGTCAAGTTGGCGGCAAATAAATAGGAGATTAATATGAAAAAACAGGATGATAATTTATTTAAAATCGGCGAGATTACCAAGATTCTAGGTGTAACAAGAAAGACGCTTCTGGTTTATGAGCATATGGGGCTGCTGACGCCCGCAGTCAAAGACGAGCAAAGCGGTTATCGGTATTATACGGCGGATAATATGACGCAGATCCGTTCGATCCGATCCTTGCAGAAGCTTGGGCTGTCACTTACGGAAATAGCGGAATATTACTACGATACCGGGAATCTGGATCACCATCTTGAACGTTTGATGAATCTGCGTGCCGTCTTAGACCGCAATATCCAGATGCTTCAGGTCCGCTCGGCTAAGCAGGGGGACCTGACGGTGCATCAGGTGCGCCTTCCGCGGCAGGTATGTTTTTGCCGCCGCTATCTGTGTGAAGATACGGCAGATGCTGCAAACAAGCTGCGCGACACTTATATTGCAGCGGCAAGAACGGGTATGATGTCGATGAATGCGCGAATGTTCACAATGCGTATGGACCGCGCGTGTGACAGTCTGGATCTCATGTGCTGCATTCCGGTCAATGATGGATTTACAGGAGCGGAGAGGAATGAGTTTGTTGAAACGCCGGCATTGTGTATCTACTATCGGGGTTCCTATGAGGGAATCGGGACGGCAATTGCGGCTTTAGATGCGTATGTCAGAGAGAACCGGGTGGAAACAACCGGACCGTATCGCAGCATTTATTTAGAGGGACCGCCGAGCCGTGGTGCAAATAGCAATGATTATATTACGGAGGTTGCGGTACCGATCAGATAAAGAATAAAATAAAAACCGGAGTAACGAGAAATCATAGTTACTCCGGTTTTTTAATAGTATGAAATTATGATAAGATTCCGGTTGACTGTAAAAACAGTACAAACATCATCACCGGTGCAACGTAGCGGATCATGATGCGGTAAAGCTTTTTGCGGCGGAACTTCTCGCCGCCTCGCTCCATCTCGTCGATGACATAATCCGGTGTCATAACCCAGCCGATCAGGATCGTTGAAAGCAACGCGATAAAAGGCATCATAACGCTATTACTGATATAATCCATGATATCCAGCAGCTGTCCGGTCGAGCCGTTCGGCAGCTTCACTTCCACATAGAAGATGCTGTAACCAAGTGTAATGACTGCGGATGCTGCAAGATAGATCGCGGTTAGAATAAGAACGGTTTTCTTGCGCCCGATATGGAAGATCTCCATGCAGTTGGCAACAATGGATTCCAATACGGAGATGCAGGATGACAGTGTTGCGAAGATCGCGGTCACGAAGAAAAGGATTCCGACGAAAATGCCGGCTTTGCCCATGGCTGCGAATACCTTTGGCAGCGAGACAAACATCAGGCTCGGTCCGGCCCCCATGCCTTCGGTTCCGGAGAATACATATACGGCAGGGATGATCATTGCACCTGCGAGGAATGCAACACCGGTATCGAAGATCTCAATCTGGTTGACAGCCTTGTTTAAGTTGACTTCAGGCTTCACGTAGGAGCCGTAAGTGATCATAATTCCCATCGATACGCTGAGTGAGAAGAAAAGCTGGCTCATCGCATCCAGCAGAATCTGCAGGAAACGCTTTACGGTAAGTCCCTCCACATTCGGAGTGAGGTAATACAGAAATCCCTGCAATCCGGTGTGAACCTGTCCGGAAGCGTCCGTGTGCTGCAGCGTCAGGGAGTAACCCGCGATAATGACAACAAGAACGAGCAGGATCGGCATCATCCATTTGGAGACGCGCTCGATGCCTTCCTCGACACCGTTGTACACGATAAATGCGGTCACAGCCATGAAGATCAATGCGTAGACGACCGGTGAAGTTGAAGAAGTAATAAACGAGGTAAAGTAATCATCGCCGGCAGCGGCTTTCGCCTGTCCGGTTAGGTAGGTTACCGCATACTTAGTGATCCATCCGCCGATGACCGCGTAGTAGGTCATGATGAGAACCGGCACGAGGAACGTCAGGATTCCCAAGAATTTCCATTTCGGACGCATCTGCGTGTAAGCACCGATCGCGCTCTGCTTGGTGCGACGACCGATCGCGATATCCGATGTAAGCAGGGTAAAGCCGAATGTCAGAACAAGAACAAAGTAGATGATCAAAAAGAGTCCGCCTCCGTCTTTGGCGGCAAGATACGGGAAGCGCCACAGATTTCCCACGCCCACGGCACTACCGGCTGCGGCCAGGACAAAGCCAAGTTGTCCTGAGAAGTGATTTTGCTTTTTTTCCATAGTAACTAATCTCCTTATTAAATATAAAACATATAAATTTACGATAACATATTTCAAATTGTAAGTAAATGACGGATTCTGTGACTGTTTTGCAATATGTTGTTCCGGAGATAGAATCAATGTGGCATTTATGCTATGATGAATCAAGTAGTAATCAACGACCCGACAAGGTGTGTCGGGTGTGGAAAAACACGGCATTTCTCGCTTTGTGTCGTGTTCAAATATAAAATATTTCGATATTCTGTCAGCGGAAAGGAGATCACGATATGGATCAGAAGAAAATCGGTTCCTTATTAAAAGAATTGCGTAAGGAAAAAGGATTAACCCAGGAACAGTTGGCGGAACATTTTCTTGTATCGGCAAGAAGTGTTTCACGATGGGAAAATGGAATCAACATGCCGGAACTGAGTCTGTTGGTCGAACTTGCGGATTTTTATGATGTTGATATCAGGGAAATCATTGATGGAGAAAGGAAAAGCGAGAATATGAATAAGGAAGAGAAAGAAGTATTACTGAAGGTCGCAGATTATGCGGAGAATGAAAAAGACACTCTTATGAGACGAGTTCGTGTCGTAAGCTGTGTTGGATTTGGTTCATTGATGCTGGCTTTATTGTTTGAAAGTTTTGGAATCGGGCAGATCAATCCATTATTGATGTGTATTGAAGGAATTGCGTTTGGACTGGCTGTTGGTGCGCTTTTGACATGTGTTTTATATACAACAGGCATTTTACTTAAAATGAAGAAGAATGAAAAGGTTCGTAGAGTTGCGAAAGTTTTAGCTGTAGTTTGTCCACTTGTTATGATTGTGTGCGTGATTGCATGCTGGATCTTGAGTTAGTTATGACAAACAGTAAACAACAGTAAAGAACAGTAAAACATAAAATCGCCAGTTCCGGGGAGTCCGGTCCTGGCGATTTGCATATTTTCACTGTTTTTTTTCATGCTTAATCGGGGCCTGCGCATTTAAGACAACGGCGAAGACATTTTTACCGTCCTCGTAGCCGGCCGAAATACGTCCGCCGTGATGTGCCACGATGCTGCTGGCAATCGAAAGTCCAAGACCGTAGTGTCCGTTGTCCTCGCGCGCTTCGTCTGCGCGGAAAAAGCGTTCAAAGAGGCGGTCGCGCGTTTCTTCCGGAATCGGATCACCGGTGTTGGCAACCGAGAGGTGAAATTTCTTTGCCTGCAGATAAGCGCGCACCACGATCTCTCCGCCCTCCGGAGAGTAGCTGATCGCATTGTTTAGTAAAATGGACAGCAGATCCTGGATCTGATCCTCGACACCATCGATATACATTTCTTCCTGAATATCCGTTGTGATGCGGGTCATCTTCTCGTAGGCAACACTTTCCATCGGATAAATGATGTCATATAAAGCATCATCCACCTGAAAGCGTTTCATCGGAGCACGATTCTGCACGGTGTCAAGTCGCACAAGTGTCAGCATCTTGTTTACAAGGGAGATCATGCGCTCCGTCTCCTGATTGATGTAGCCGAGATGCTTATTGTCCGGATCTACCTCACGCTGCAAAAGCTCGGTGTTGGCGCGAATGACGGCAAGCGGGGTCTTGAGCTCGTGGCTGGCATTGGAAATAAATTTCTTCTCGGAATTGATCATCTCCTCGATCGGGTGGGTCAGCCAGCGGGAGAGTGCCCAGCCGGAGACGGCAAAGAGGAGCATTCCGACGAGCAGCAGTCCGGCACAGGTATAGATGGTCGGAAGCGTTGCGCGCAGCGCGGACGAACCGCTGATCAGAATGAGATAGCGTTTGCCGGTGCGGTGCTGGTATTTATATAAGTATGTATATTGGAAAAAGCGCATGCGTCCGCTCTCATTGGCTGCAATGACGCGTTTTCCTTCTCGCAACAGTTCGCTTTCCGATTTGTCGGTGAACGTGTGGAAAAGAATGGAAGGTTCTTCATCCGACTCGGAAGACAGCGCGTAGACGCAATATTGAATATCCGTCAGATTCGAATTAAGTCCCTTGTATATAATGAAATTCTTCCAGTTCTCATCCTTGATCTCCTCGCGCACCTGATCCTCCACATTCAGCAGATTCGCACGGTACGCATTGTTCGCGTAGATCGACAGAATACTGATCCATGTGATCGATAAAAGAAGCAGGAACAGAAAAGCAAATTTTTTCTTGAGATTTCTAAGCATCGGCTACCTCCAGAATATATCCGACGCCACGGACGGCGCGGATTCGCATGTTCACCTGCAAATGCTGGAATTTTCGACGCAGAAACGAGATATAGACCTCCACATTGTTGTATTCCGCATTGGAATCGTAACCCCAGATCTTCGTTGCAATCTGTTCTTTCTCGAGCACCTGATTCTGATTGATCAACAGAAATTCGAGAAGCTGCATCTCTTTTCCACTGATCTTCATCGTCTTGCCGGTGTCCGTGTTGGAAAGCTCGCATGTGTTGTTGTCGAAAGCCAGATTCCCGGCACGAAGAAGCTGGATATCCTGATGCACACGTCGGCGGGTGATCGCCTGAATACGCATCAGAAGCTCCTGAATTTCAAACGGTTTTGTCACATAATCATCGGCTCCGACACGGAATCCCTGAATTTTGTCATCGAGCTCCGTTCGCGCAGAGAGGATGAGCACCGGAATGCTGTTGCCCTCCGCACGGAGCGTGGAGAGCACCTCGTAACCGTTCATCTTCGGAAGCATCAGATCTAAAATGACCATGTCGTAGATGCCGCTTGCCGCGTCTTCGTATCCCTGTAATCCATCATTTGCAATATCTACCAGATAATTTTCGTTTCGCAGAGCGTCCGCGATCGTGTCGGCAAGGCGCACACTGTCTTCAATTACTAAAATTCGCATTTTATCTTCTCCCCATATAGGCATGAATTTCAAAACTTTAAACAAATTCAAGGTTTTTTCAAGGAAACCTCTCTATGATGATAGCATACATGAAAAGAGAAAAACATAGCAAGTAAAACGAAAATCTTTTTGTGGTGAATCATAATCCAGAAACCTTGAAAAAAGATGGAAAAGGGAAACAATTCCAAAAAAGAGAGCACATATTCTTGCATTGTCCGGTGAGGAACGGACAGAAGAACATGGAGAACGAATCATACTGCGGATGTGAGACGGAATTCATGCTGTTCTGTACGGCGGATCGTGTGGGGGAATGTAATCTCGAAAATGTAGAGCGCTTGCATGGTGGCGCTCTATATTTTTGCCCTTTGACAGGAAAAGCCGTGGTATGGACAGTGGAGGAAACGAATTTGAAAATAGAAAAAACAAAATTAGTCGTAGCAGGATTGGCAATGGCAACAGTGTGTATGATCGCACCACACACCGCGAGGGCCGCAGTCCCGGAGGCACAGATGGACGGTGTGATGGGACAAAGCCTCGAGGATGAGACGGTTTATAACGACACACTGGATTCTCCGATGTTAGGAAGTCCGATCGCCTTATTTTCCGCGACTTCGACGCAGGCGATAAGTACCTCATATACGGACGATTTTCTGGGAAGCTCTTTTGTGGAAGAGGGCGTTTACACATCTGCGACCTACTACCACAGAGCGGATTACGAAGATTACCAGCTGCTGAACGGCATCGATGTCTCATGGTGGCAGGCAAAAGACAAGAAGACAACACTGCTTGATTGGGAAAAGGCGCATGATGCCGGTATCGATTTTGCGTTTGTGCGTGTGGGTTCAAGAGATTCTTCGGACGGAAGTATTTATGAAGACACTGCTGCGGATTCCCACATTCAGGCTGCGTATGAGAACGATATTAATATCGGACTGTACGTTTTCTCACAGGCGCTGACCGAGAAGGAGGCACAGGAAGAGGCAAAGTTTGCGCTGAATCAGATAAAAAAATATGACTGGGATGTGACACTCCCGATCGTGATCGATCGGGAGAAGGGAAGCTACAACCGACTGACCGCAGGCAAACTGTCCAAGGCAAAGGAGACGGCTGTGTGTCAGGCTTTTGCCGATACGATCACGGAAGCAGGGTATCAGGCGAGCGTGTATGCGTCCTATTCCTGGATCAAATCGTACATTAACACAGATAATCTGGAAGATTGCGCTATCTGGATCGCGCGCTACAACAATACGACCACGAGCAATTCCAAGAGCGGCACCGCATACGATGATGTTCCGTATGATTACGATTTCTGGCAGTATTCATCCACTTCGAAGGTCAGTGGGTACAGCGGCAATCTGGACACTAATTTCTGGTACAAGGATACAAGCATTAAGACGACCGGATTGAAAGCAACCGTGGAGAGCGCATCGGGGCCGATCGCGTTAAGCTGGGGCAAAGCGGCGGATGATGTGACCGGATACCGGGTGTATCGCTACGATGCGGATCAGGACAAGTATGTGTATCTAAAGTCCACGACAAGTCGCAAATATACGGATGAGGACGTGACTAGCGGCAAGACCTATCAATACAAAGTGCGCTGTTACTGGGCAATCGGAGGAACGAATTATTACGGAAGCTACTCCTCCGTTGTATCCGTGACAACACCTCCGGCAAAGGTTTCCAATGTAACGACGGAGACGCGCAGCAGTACCGCTTTGACACTGAATTGGGAAAAAGTGTCCGGTGCCAGCGGATATCGCATTTACAAATATAACACGAGCAGTAAGGCTTATGAGAAAGTGACAACGATCTCCAAGGAAAGCACGGTATCTTATAAAGTAACAGGACTTTCGACCGCCACGGAGTATCAGTTTAAAGTCCGTGCATATAAGAAAACGGATACCGAGACACTGTGGGGAAGTTCTTCTTCTGCATACAAGGACTGTACGAAGCCGGCGCAGACGAAGAATCTGAAGGCAGCCACGAAATCTTCGGCGGTCACACTGACATGGAGCAAAGTGGCGCGTGCCGGCGGTTATCAGGTTTACCGGTACAACAGTAAGACGAAGAAGTATGAGAAGATCGCAACGGTCAAAGGCAACAAAACTTTCTCTTATAAGAATACAGGTCTGAAAAAGGGATCGACGATGCAGTATAAAGTTCGTGCGTATAAGACTTACAACGGAACGAATTACTACGGAGCATATTCCGGCATTGTTTCGATCAAAGTAAAATAGGAAAGTTTCCGGCAAACGGAGAGTATCGTTTTTTACAATACAAATTGAAAAAGAGTATCTATAATCAGACACAAGTTAGACAAAGGCGTCAACCATAGAGGTTGGCGCTTTTTTGATTCATATGGCTAAGGAGGATTGGATTATGGGAAGAATTGAAAATCACCCGATTCTCGGACCTAGTCCGGAAGGGAAAACAGTTACCTTTTATTATAACGGAACTCCGATGGAGGGACTTGAGGGAGAGCCGATCATGTCGGCACTGAAAGTCAATGGTGTCATGGTACATCGTTACACCGCCAAGACACATGAGCCGCGAGGCGTCTTCTGTGCGATCGGAAGATGCACGGATTGTGTCATGATCGTTGATGGAAAACCGAATGTCAGAACCTGTATTACACCTCTGAAAGAAGGAATGAAAGTGGAGACACAGTACGGGGTTAGTAGTAAGGAGGCCTAAATATGGAAGTAAAACGTTATGATATGATCGTCGTCGGCGCAGGTCCTGCCGGACTTTCCGCAGCAATTGAGGCTGCAAAACATGGTGTAAAACCAATCGTATTTGATGAAAATGCCAGACCGGGCGGTCAGCTTTTTAAACAGATTCATAAATTTTTTGGCTCGAAAGAGCATAAAGCTAAGATCCGAGGATTCAAGATCGGCGAGGAACTCCTCGCAGAAGCCGAGAAATACGGTGTTGAGGTTGTCTTGAATGCAACCGTGGTCGGATTGTATCCGGACAAAGAAGTTACCGTTCGTATCGAGGGTGAGATCAGACATTTCAAGGGAGACAGTATTCTGATCGCAACAGGAGCATCCGAGAATATGGTCAACTTCAAGGGATGGACGCTTCCGGGTGTCATTGGAGCAGGAGCAGCACAGACCATGATGAACCTTCATCATATCCTTCCGGGTAACAAAGTTCTGATGCTTGGTTCCGGAAACGTTGGTCTGGTCGTCAGCTTCCAGTTGATGCAGGCGGGATGTGAAGTCGTAGCTCTCTGTGATGCAGCGCCGAGGATCGGTGGATACGGTGTCCATGCCGCAAAAGTCGCAAGATGCGGCGTTCCGTTCTATCTGTCCCACACGATTGTGGAGGCAGAGGGAGACGAATGTGTCACCGGTGTAACGATCGGACAGGTCGGACCGGACTGGAAGATCATTCTGGGCACGGAAAAGCATTTCGATGTTGATACGATCTGCCTTGCCGTCGGATTATCTCCGATGTCACAGCTTTTGGATCAGGCCGGATGTAAGATGAAAGATACCAAGGGAGGCTTTGTTCCGGATTGTGATGAGGAAGGACAGACCAGTGTTCCGGGAATCTATGCAGCGGGTGATGTATCCGGTATCGAGGAAGCCAGCTCCGCAATGATCGAGGGACGTATGAGTGGTATTACGATTGCCGAATACCTCGGCTTTGCAGAAACAGAGGAAAAAGAAGCGCGCATCAAGGAACTCGAGGCCCAGCTTGATACACTGCGTCAGGGTATGTTTGCTCCGTGCAACCGCGGAAAGAAGATTGAAAAAACCGAGGAAGGTATCGATATATCCGAAAATCTCCTCACCAATGGTTTTGTCGGGGATGATGAGATCGAGCGTTTTCCGGGTGTGACAAAGCAGAGAAAGATTCATCCGGTCATGGAGTGCACACAGAATATTCCGTGTAACCCTTGTCAGGATGCCTGCAAGCGCGGATGTATCACGATCGGAAAGAATATCACTTCTCTTCCGGTGGTGGATAACGAACACGAGTGTATCGGCTGCGGAATGTGTGTTGCAAGCTGTTCCGGACAGGCAATCTTCCTTGTGGAGGAGGATGTCGAGCCGGGATACGGCGAGGTTACGATGCCGTATGAGTTTATGCCGCTTCCGAAGGTCGGAGATAAAGGCGTTGCCTGTGGTAGAAATGGTAAGGAAGTTTGTGAGTGCGAAGTGACTAAGGTTCGTACAAGCCCTGCATTCGATCACACGAATCTGCTTACCATCAAAGTTCCGAATGACATGCTTATGAAGGCTCGTTTTTACAGAGCCGAAAAGGAGGCTGCTTTATGATCGACATCAGAAAGAAATTAGACGAAATCGGACCGTTTGTACCGGGTGTGGATGATGGCTTATTGGTATGCAGATGCGAAGAAGTCACAAAAGGTGAGATCCGGAAAGCGGTGCATGAAGGCATTTTCACGATTGAGGAAATGCGCAGATATTTGAGAAACGGCATGGGGCTTTGTCAGGGACAGACCTGCAGCAGACTGGTGAAATCCATTATGGCGGCGGAGCTGAAGGAAGCGCCGGATTATGTGGAGCCTGCTTCCGCAAGAGCACCTATGAGACCGAGTGAAATGGAGATTTTAGGAAAGGATCAGGGTGGTGAACATGAATAAAACAGCAGATGTAATCATTATCGGCGGCGGTGTTGTCGGATGTGCCGCAGCTTACTACCTTGCAAAATCCGGAACAAAGAATGTGATCGTGCTGGAGTCTACCAAAAGCATCGGACACGGCGGAAGCTGCCGTAACGGTGGTGGTGTTCGTCAGTCCGGTCGAGATGTGAGAGAACTTCCGTATGCGATGTACGGCATTCAGCATATGTGGCCGACACTTTCCGAAGAACTCGGCGTGGATGTGGAATACACGCAGAAAGGTAACTTGCGACTCGGCAAGACAGAGGCTCATTTGAAAAAACTTCAGACGCTCGCTGATAATGCGAAGAAAGTAGGACTTGGTGTTGAGATGGTCGATGCGAAAGAAGTGCAGGAGATCTGCCCATATCTTTCCAAAGAGATCATCGGCGCAAGCTGGTGCCCGACCGACGGACACGCGAATCCGCTGACGACAACCTTAGGCTATTATAAACGCTCCTTAGAGCTTGGAGTTTCCTATTATACCGATGCAAAAGTTGCAACACTGAAAAAGGTTCGCGGAAAAGTGCGTCAGGTTATTTTGACCGATGGAACGATTTTTGAAGGAGAGCAGATCATTCTTGCAGCCGGTTACGAAAGCCGTGCGATCGCAAGAACCGTCGGTGTGGATCTTCCGATGACACGCCTGATCGATGAGATGTTTGTAACCGAGATGCAGCCGCATATGTTTGATATCATGCTTGGTACCGCAGATGCTGATTTCTACGGACATCAGGCACATCATGGTTCCTTTGTATTCGGCTCCGAGTGTGGATACGAGGAAGTGACCGATATGGATGATCCGTCTAAATTGTATACAAACTCGATGACACTTTCTGCAAGCTGCAGAGCGGTTATGGATTATGTTCCGTGCCTGAAAGACGCCAAAGTTGTTCGAAGCTGGTGCGGATGGCTGGATGATGCATTTGACGGCGTTCCGTTCATCGGACCTTGTCCGGATGCGGAGGGACTGATCGTTGCATGCGGATTTACGGGTCACGGTTTCGGAACCGCTCCGGTTGTCGGACTGATGCTCTCCCAGATGGTACATGGAGAGAAGACCGTCGTTGACCTGAGTGCTCTTGCACCAAACCGCTTTATGCCAAATAAATAAAATCGGGTTTCTATCGTTTTTTACAATACAAAACAATCCCAAAAAGCTAATATAGAATCACAAAACGTACTTGAATTGCTTACGGCAATGTGCTAAATTGAAGAGGACAAAGGCGTCAGATAGAGGATATCTGGCGCCTTTTTTCTCTTTCGCGAAGATGTGAAGGAGGATGACAACTATGGATACAAAAATTGATTTTCTTTATCTGTCCGAGCCGGATATGATCAAGGCCGGAGTCAAGGATATGAGCAAATGCGTCGATTGCATGGAGGATCTGCTTGTCACTTTAAATAAAGGCGATTACATGATGGGCGGCGAGAACCACAATTCGCACGGCTGCATGATCATGTTCCCGGATGATCCGAAATTCCCAGGCATGCCGAAGAACGGACCGGACCGCAGATTTATGGCGATGCCGGCATATCTCGGTGGCAAGCATCAGCTTGCCGGCATGAAGTGGTATGGTTCCAACATCGAGAATAAGGAAAAAGGACTTCCGCGTTCCATTCTTATGATGATGTTGAACGATAAGGACACCGGAGCACCACTCGCACTGATGTCCGCGAACCTGCTCAGTTCCTACCGTACGGGTGGAATCCCTGGTGTCGGAGCAAGATATCTGGCAAGAAAGGATTCCAAAGTTGTATCGATCATCGGACCGGGCGTCATGGGAAAGACTTCTCTGGCAGCATTTATGGCGGTATGTCCGAATATCGATACACTCAAGATCAAAGGCAGAGGTGCCAAATCTATCGACAATTTTGTCGCATGGGCGAAGGCAGAGTTTCCACAGTTGAAAGAAATTATTGTCTGCAAGGACAATGAAGAAGCAATACGGGACAGCGATATTATCAGTTTTACCACAACCGTGTTAAACGACGTATCCACATTCCCTGAAATCAAGGAAGAATGGGTGAAAAAAGGCGCTCTGATCTCGATGCCGTCCGCCGCAAGGTTTGACAGCAATGAATTTGTTGCAAAGCGCTGCAAGATGGTGGTCGACAATTACAGCCTGTATGAGGCGTGGGAAGAGGAGTATCCGTATCCGACATACGATACGGTCTGCATCGTCGGATCGCTTTTTACGGATCTGGTGCATGAGGGACTGGCAAAACGCGAAGATATTATCGACATCTCTGACATTATCACAGGAAAGCATGTCGGTCGGGAAAGCGATGACGAGATCATCATCTTTTCCGTGGGCGGTATGCCGGTTGAGGACATTGCGTGGGGACACGAGGTGTACAAGAATGCACTTGCAAATGGAATCGGTGTAACGCTTCCGCTGTGGGACAAGCCCGACATGGCATAAGAGGCGATGTTTATGAATCTACTGCAGCCATATGTACAGAAAAATGCGAAAGAATACGAAAGTATGCGAGGCAATGGCAGCCATATTTTTGAATATTATGCGTTTGAGGAGGAGCCGGCGGCACAGCCGATCAATGCGGTGCCGGATGGCTGCGTGGATTTGTTATATGCGATCGGGGAGGACGATGTCCGCTGTTTTCTTGGCGGAACGGTTCTGAAAATGAAATATTGGCCTTTTGAAAAGAACCGGACCTATTTCGGTATCCGCTTCAATCCGGGACAATGCATTTTACCGAAAGGAATTTCCATCGAGGATATTATCAACATCGATATTGAGATTCCGTCCGATGCGTACGGTTCACAGATCGATGAATCGCTCGCACAGGCAAAAAGCATGGAAGAACGGGCAGCGATCATTCATCGGATGCTTGCGGATGCAAAACGGAAACAGATATCTGCGGATTCCAAGGAAGAGATTGAAGCTTATATTCGAAATCGGATCTATGAGACAAAAGGCACCGTATCCATAAAGGAAATTTCGCAGGATACCGGATATTCCGAGTGTTATGTGCGCAGAACGTTTCATGAACTGCACGGTATCAGCCCGAAGACATTTGAGAAGATCGTGCGTTTTCAGAATACGCTGGAGGAAATGGCGTTGCACAAAGATATGCCGTTTTACGATATGGCGCAGGAGAGCGGCTACTATGATCAGTCTCATATGGTAAAAGAATTCAAGAATTTCACGGGACTCACCCCGGAAAACTATCTGAAATATATGGAAAATGCGTGACATGCATGACAAAGGAGGAAACACTATGGAGACAGGGTTATCCAAAATTGAAATCATTACAAGTTTTACAAAATTTGCAGAACTGCAGAAAGAACTCAGTCACCTCGGCGTAAGAGGTATGACCGTTATGCAGGTATTGGGCTGCGGAATTCAGAAAGGTTCTGCGGAATATGCAGTCGAAGAGAATGAAGAATTTGTGCTTCTTCCGAAGCAGCAGATCAATCTTGTGGTCGAAACAAGTAAGGTACGCGAAATCGTCGAAGCGGTTAAGCAAATCTTATACACCGGTCACATCGGAGACGGTAAGATCTTTGTGTACGCTCTTGACAATGTGATCAAGGTTCGTACCGGAGACGAAGGTGTAGACGCACTCTAGGAGGCTGCTTATGGAAGAAAAGAAATTAGGACTTGGAAGTGTTGTTTCGACATCCGTCGGACTTGTCATTGCGACCAGCTGTTTGGTCTCGCTCGGACAGGGTGCCGGTGAAGTCGGAATCGTATTTATCGGAGCGATGGTAGTTGCATGCCTTTTGAATCTGACGACTATCGGATCTCTGTCGGAGTTAAATGCGCTGATGCCGAATATTACCGGTGGTCTTGCGCAGTATACATTAGCCTGCATGGGACCGCTTCCGACGATCGTTTCCATGGTCGGCGGATACCTGATCTGTAATATTCTCTCGGCAGGGGTTGAGGCATCCATTTTTGCATATGCGATGTCGCAGGTCATCCCGCTGCCGATTCCGAGTATCGTGTATACCGCGGTCATGATGGCGGTTGTTATGATCGCCAATTTAAATGGTGTGGATATGTTTGCGAAGTTGCAGGATATTGTCGCATTTTTATTAGTAGGTTCTATGGTCGTTATGGGTCTGATCGGTGTATTTAAGCTTGGAACGGGTGAAGTAATCGCGCAGCCGGCCAATATGGCAACGAGTCCGGCGCAGGTCATCTCGATGACAGCCGTTGCGTTCTGGCTTTTTATCGGTGCCGAATTTGCAATCCCGATCTCCGGTCAGGTGAAAAATGCCAAGAAAAACGTGCCGCTCGGCATGGCACTCGGACTGATTATCATTCTGATCATGCAGTCGATCATGGTTTTGGGATTCTACCATTACACGCCTTGGACGGATCTTGCAAACTCGGCTGCACCGCACATGCTTTACGGAGAACTTCTTCTCGGAAAAGCCGGTAAAGTCTGGATGGCGTTAGTCGCAGCACTTGCGGTTATCAGTACACAGAACTCCGGCGTCAACGGACTGGCATACATCGGACAGGGCATGGCGAAGATGAACATGCTCCCGCAGATTTTTGCAAAGACCAACAAAAAAGGTGTTCCGTATTTTGGCGTCATTTCCATTTCGGTATCGATGTTTATCTTTGCCTATATCAGTGACGGATCTTCGGATATGATCGAATTCCTGATTCTCGTCGGATCGGTGTTCTGGATGATCACATATATCTTCGCACACATGGATGTACTGATTCTGCGCAAAAAGCTTCCGCATGCACCGCGCAGCTTCAAAGTACCGTGCGGACCGCTTTTTCCATTGATCGGAATTATCGGAACGACTTATATGATCCTCTACATCTCAACGGACCCGCATGAGAGACTGATGATCTGGCTGGTTACCGGTGTTACCGTTATCATGCTCAGCATCTATGCTTTCTTCTGGACAAAGTATAAGATGAAGATGCCGGTACTGAAGGCAGTTCCGATCGAGAAAGTTATGGCGATGGACAACGAACTGTATTACAAAGTCCGCAGAATGCGGCATATCTGGTAAAATTACATATGCTTTATTTTTAGAGCCTCGGATTTTCGGGGCTCTATTTTATTTACTATCTTTCTATTGATATTATTTCGTATTTTGAAGAGGTGTCGCCCGATGCATAGTTATTTTCGTGCTAGTTATCCGAAATTACGAATTTACCGCAATATCCGTTTCCCTTTTTCTATGATTTATGTCCGCCAAAGTTTGGACAATTCCGCTGACGGTTGTTTGCCGAGACAAAGACTGCGTCCGAGTGATTTCGTCTAAAATCGCAGCAAAAATAACTATGCATCGGGCGACACCCTTTAAAATCTCAAAATAATATCAAAAAAAGTTTGTTGAAAAAGTGTAACGAATCGAGAATAATAAGCATAAATGGATAGAACAACGAAAAGGAAGGAGGCGAAGGAATGCAGTCGATGGATGAAATCTATCAGAAGTATGCGCAGATGGTGTACCGATATCTGCTGTCGAAGACGCGTAGCGAAGATCTTGCGGAAGAACTGACGCAGGAGACATTTTACCAGGCGGTAAAAAGCATCGGAAGATACGACGGAAGCTGCAAGATCTCGACGTGGCTTTGTGCGATCGCAAAAAATCAGCTGCTGGCATATTACCGGAAGCATCCCACGGAGGAAGACATTGACGCGCAGCCGGGACTGTCGGGCGCGAGCGTTGAGTCGGAAATCCTGAATGCGGAGCATCGCGTGGAACTGATGCGAAAGCTGCATTCGTGCTCGGAGCCTTTTCGGGAAATCCTGTATCTGAGGATTTTCGGAGGTCTGTCCTTCAAAGAAATCGGTGAGATTATGGGAAAGACGGAGAACTGGGCGCGCGTCAGCTACTATAGAGCCAAGGAGCGTTTGAAGAAGGAGGTTGAGAAGAATGAGTAGAATTCCATGTGAAATGATTCGGGATCTGTTGCCGTCTTATATCGATGAACTCACAAACGATGTGACAAACAAAGAAATTGAAGAACATATAAAAGAGTGCTGCACCTGCGAAAAGGCATTGCAGGAAATGCGGGCGCCGGAGATCGAACTGCCGGAACCTGAGGCAAAAGAAATCGACTTCTTAAAGAAAACGAAGCAAAAGCAGAAAAGAAATCTTGTAATCGGAATCGTTGTGCTCTGTGCCTGCGTGATCGCAATCTTCTGCGGAACGTATATTTTTAGCGGACAGTATGTTAATACGGAGTATTTATCCTATAATCTTGATGTCTATGAACCGAAGCTTGCGGTGGCGATCAGCACCACATCCGATCAGGGCATCCAGAAGATCGAGTTTGACGATGCAGACGGAATTGTGGAGATCAAGGTGCGCTGTGTGCCGAAAAGTTTTGTCTATCCGACAACAAAAACTGCGCAATATGCGGTCGGTTCGACCGAGCGCATTCGACAGATAAAAATCGGGGACCGGATCGTCTGGTCGGATGGAGAAATGATCTCTCCGCTGACATCCGGTCTGTACGAATCTTACAATCCGTATATCGGAGATATGTCTGCCGACGGAGATGTCATCCGCGCACTGAATATGACCGCTTACACCGGCAATTTCAAGAACGAGCTGCAGACATCCAGGGAGCCGTATGTGTGGAAGATGATCTTTGAGAATCAATTTTCCGCGAGCCGCCGGAGCGTATTTGAGGAACGCTTAAAAATCTATGCGTATATGTGTCTGGCGGAGATCGGCAACCTGAATGAAGTGATCTACGAGTACAATCTGGATGGTGAGACGGTGCAGCTTTCCGTTACAAGCGATGAGGCTTCGAAATATGCCGGAGCTGACATAAAGAAAGTCGGCAAAGATATCAATCTTCTCGAAAAACTGGTTGCAAAGACGGGACTCTCCAATGTCGTGCTGGGCGGTGCTTCCGTGGAGTCGGAGGTAAAGGTAGATGACGCACTCATTGAAAAAGTGGACGACGATGTGTATCAGTTCCCAATCTATTGCCAGACGGAGGGGATAGCCAGAATCGAATTTGAGGTGGAGTGCGATGGACATACGGCAAAGCAGTCAATGACGGCTCCGGGCAACGGAACATTTGCGAGGGGTGAGAATGTCGTATTTCAGCTGCTTCCGGAAGATTTTGACGGCGATATCAAGAATGGTTCACGGGCAATCGTCCGGTTAAAGGTGATCGATCAGAATGGGCATATCTCTGAGTCGATCAACGAGGTCTGCGTCTTACTGTATCTGGGCAACAGTTACAGGATCGGCGTGGATGGAAATGCAAAAGACGGCTACGATATCGGTCAGATCATTGTATACCAATAAGAAAAAGTATAAAACGAAAATGCAGAGGTGAATATGCATACGTTGCTATCACCTCTGCATTTTTGTTATGTATTCGGAACAACATCCGTCTTGTCTTTGGCTGGCTTTACAGGCTTGTCTTTCTTTGCAAAAAGCGAGCGCTTTTTTCTGAGATTACCACGGATCGCGGCATCCAGTTTCTTGTAGCGATCCTCCTGTGCTTCTTCCTGCTCGCGGAACAGATAGTTCATTTCTTTGAGTACTGTCTCACGGACTTCCTGTCCGATGTTTAAACTCAGCTCCTCGTTGTTCTGCGCGATCGCACGACCGACGATATCGCTCATTAACTCGCGGAACTGCGCCATGCGCTCCTCGGCAGAGAGCGGATCGGACGGCGGAACCTGTGAAGACGTAGCGGCCTGCAGATTCGCTGTTGTCTGTCCAACAGGTACAGATGGTGTAGTATTGCTTGCGTCATGCTTTTCAGTCTCGGTTTTCGGCTGCATCATCGCATTCATTCCATCCGGCTTGTCCATCGATCCATTATGCAAAATGAATCGGATCGCCTTCAGCTGATACCCCTGTTCCTTCAATTGTTTTATCTTCTGAAACTCCTGTATGTTTTCTCGTGTATAGTATCGATGACCCATCTCGTTGCGCGGGATCGTCAGATCGAGTTCTTCTTCCCAGTAACGTAACACATGCGATTCCACGCCTGCCATCGCGGCGGCATCCGAAATCATGTAACGTACTTTTTCCACGAATCGTCCTCCTTTATACTATTCTTCCATGACCTTCGAAAATTACATATTTAACTTTCGAATCCGCGCATCATTTCTTCTGCGCCATGTATTTTTCCCTGCTAGTTATCCAGAATCACGAATTTGCCGCAATATCCGTTTCCCTTTTCCTATGATTTATGTCCGCCAAAGTTTGGACAATTCCGCTGACGGTTGTTCGCCGGGACAAAGACTGCGTCCGAGTGATTTCGTGTCTGCCTTAATGGACGTTCGAAGGAAACGTGCCGCCGCTGGGACAGCTGTTTGAAGCACACAGCGCAGAGGCGTTCCGATATACTTGAAGCGAGTTTGTCCGCAGCGGCTCATAGCGACTTCCTGAGGACGTCCATTTAGGCAGGCTAGAAATCATGAGCGCATCTTTGTCCGGCGGACACCGTCACGGAATGGTTCAAACGTTGTCGTACACAAAAATAAAGGGAAACGAATATCGCTGGCAAATTCTGCGATTCCGTCTAAAACCGCATGAAAAAATACATGGGTAGAAGAAGTATGTCGCGAACTCGTTGTAGAATTTTTATGTAATTTTCGAAGGCCATGCCCTACATGTATTATAAGGGGACGAGTCGCCGGATTCAAACATTTTTCATCGTGTTTTTCTGACATTCCTCGCACTTCTTTAGCATTTGACAATAATACACGATCTATCATATAATGAGGAGAAATATATTGTAATTTTATGAAGCAGAACAACCCCGCATAAGGGGATGAAAAGTGTGAGAGTATGGATACAATAATTGAAAAAGTCGATCCCGGGCATATAGACGCGGACGTGATGGAACAGGCGGGAAAGCTGATCGCAGAGGGCGAGCTTGTGGCATTTCCGACCGAGACGGTCTATGGACTGGGAGGCGATGCGCTTGATCCCGACGCATCGCGCAAAATTTATGCGGCAAAGGGACGCCCGTCCGATAATCCGTTGATCGTGCATATCGCAGAATTTGACGATATGAAGCGCGTGGCAAGGGAAGTGCCGGAACAGGCAAAGAAACTGGCGGATGCTTTCTGGCCGGGACCGCTGACGATGATCGTGTGGAAAAGCGATGCCGTACCGGAGGCGACGACCGGAGGCATGCAGACGGTTGCGGTGCGTATGCCGAATCATCCGGTAGCGCTGGAACTGATCCGTCGGAGCGGATGCCTGATTGCGGCACCGAGCGCGAATACATCCGGACGGCCGAGTCCAACGGAGGCGCAGCATGTCGCAGAAGATCTGTCAGGTAAGATCGCGATGATACTGGATGGGGGTCCGGTAGGAATCGGAATCGAATCGACGATCATCGATTTGACGGAAGAGAAACCGATGATCCTTCGACCGGGATATATTACCCCGGAGATGTTGTCGGAAACCCTTGGAGAAGAAGTTGTAATCGATCCGGGCATTATCGCTGCGGACGATACAAGAAAGCCAAAGGCGCCGGGAATGAAGTACAAGCATTACGCGCCAAAGGCGGAAATGATCATTGTGGACGGAGCACAGGATGCCGTCATCGACAAGATCAATGAGCTGACCGCAGCAAAACGCGCGGAAGGCAAAAAAGTTGCGGTCATTGCAACGGATGAGACAAAGGAACGCTACGATGCACAGGTGATCCTGAGCATGGGTAAGCGTTCGGACGAGGACGCCATCGCGCAGCATCTGTACAAGATCCTGCGGGAATGTGACGAACTGGATGTGGGGGAAATCTATTCGGAATGCTTTCAGACGCCGCGTATCGGACAGGCAATCATGAACCGTCTGCTGAAAGCGGCCGGTCATACGGTGATCCACGTATAAAAAGGAATGCTTTTTGCAAGCATCAAATAAGAAGCTGTTTCGGGGGAAAAATGAACAGATTCTTATATAGAAGGTAGAGAGAGGGCAGATTATGGAATATAACAAAATAATTTTCGTGGCCCAGACAGGCACCTGCCGCGAGGCAATGGCTGCGGGAATCTTTGGGGACTTTGCGTTAAAGCATCCGCTAGAGATTTTATCCCGGGGGTTGGTCGTACAGTTTCCGGAGCCGATGAACCAGAAGGCAGAGGCGGTGCTAATCAGCAACGGAATCAATATGGAGGGCTTTGTATCACAGCAGCTCACAGAAGAAGATCTGACGGAGGATGCGATGGTTGTAACCATGGAGGCTGTGCAGAGAGAACGCATTTTGGAACAATATGAGAATGCAATCCCTGAGAACATTCATGTACTGACCGAGTATGTGGGCGATGAACTGGAAATACTTGATCCGTACGGAGGTGCGCTGCCGGCATACGGATTATGTTATGAAACATTACGCAAATCAATTAAGAAACTTGTTAAAAAATTAAACGAGGACGAAGGAGAATAATTATGGCAAAAGTAGTAGTTATGGATCACCCGCTGATTCAGCACAAGATTGGTATTATGAGAAGAACCGACACAGGTTCTAAGGAGTTCCGTACACTGGTAAGTGAGGTAGCGATGCTTGAGTGCTACGAGGCGACAAGAGATCTTGAACTTACCGACGTTGAGATCGAGACTCCGATCTGCAAGACAACCGTAAAAGAGTTAAAAGGAAAGAAACTTGCTGTGGTTCCGATTCTGCGTGCAGGACTTGGAATGGTAGAGGGAATGCTTGAGATGATCCCTGCAGCCAAGGTCGGACACATCGGATTATACCGCGATCCTGAGACCGCTGAACCGATTGAGTATTACTGCAAGCTTCCGGCTGACTGCGCAAACCGCGAGGTATTCGTAGTTGATCCTATGCTGGCAACCGGCGGATCTGCAGTGGCAGCACTGCAGATGCTCAAGGAAAAAGGCGTTAAGAATATCCGTTTTATGTGCATTATCGCAGCTCCGGAAGGCGTTAAGCGTCTGCAGGAAGCGCATCCGGATGTTGATCTCTTTATCGGTGCACTCGATGAGAGACTGAACGAGAAGAAGTACATCGTTCCGGGACTCGGAGATGCAGGAGATCGTATTTTCGGTACAAAATAATGCTTCAGGTTTTCGGCAAAAGAGGTGACAGACGATGAGCACGAAGAGACAGGATTATATCAGTTGGGACGAATATTTCATGGGTATTGCAATGCTTTCCGCAATGCGCTCGAAGGATCCGAATACCCAGGTGGGAGCCTGTATCGTAAGCTCCGAGCACAAGATCCTTTCGATGGGTTACAACGGATTCCCGACCGGATGCTCGGATGACGAATTTCCGTGGGTGCGTGAGGGGGAGGATAACAAATACTTCTACACGACACACAGTGAGTTGAACGCCATCTTGAATTACCGTGGCGGAAGTCTTGAGGGCGCAAGCATTTATGTAACGCTTTTTCCGTGTAACGAATGTGCTAAAGCGATCATTCAGTCAGGCATCCGTGAGGTTGTCTACGACAGCGACAAGTATGCGGACACACCGTCCGTGATGGCGTCGAAGAAAATGATGCGGGCAGCAGGACTGACCGTGCGCCGCTATGAGCACACGAATCGTGATGTGCAGCTTGAACTTTAAAGAATTGAATACATGATGTATAAAATAATACCACACGATGGATAATGAAATAGAGTCTGTCGTGTGGTATTTTTTCCCATAAGTGACAAAATTGTTAATGAATTAACGTAATTTTATGGACAAACCGACCAAAAATGATATAATGAGCGTAGGGTTTTCGAGAGGTGTGCACTGCGGGATGCAGAAGGGAAAAATGAAAAAAGATAACAGACAGGTCATGAACGCGCTGGTGTTGGTATTTCAATTCGGAATCAATATGATCGTTCCCATCTTTTTATGCTGTATGGTGGGCATCTGGATCGGGGACAAGACCGGGATTTCGTGGATGATGATACCGTTCTTCTTTATTGGTGCGTTGGCCGGGTTTAACAATATTTACAAGATGGCAAGAAAGCTGATCGACAAAGACAGCAGGGATGATAAACATGTTAAGAAGGATCAATGAGGCTTTGCCGGGACTTGTGGTGACGATCCTGTTATACGGACTCGTCATTGAACTGGCAGGCGTGTGGTTTGTCGAGGACAAGATCGGATATTCGATCGGTCTGTGGTATGGGGTAGCGATTGCCGTGGGGCTCGCCATCAATCTTGCGATGGTGATCTTCGATGCCGTGGCAATGGGCGACAGTGAACATGCCAATCGCAGAATTATTGCAAAATCCATACTGCGTTATGTGGTTGTGGTAATTCTGTTTTTTATATTGGGCTATTTTAATTTCGGAAATCTGTTTATGGCTTTTGTCGGAGTCCTGGGACTTAAGGTGAGTGCTTACCTTCAGGGACTGATCGGGAAAGTACGGCATAAGCAGAGCGGAAGAAGTGATGCATCTTCTGCCGAAATCTTAAGTGACTATGAGGGCACTGAGTAGTTACAAATAGTAAAATTAATAAGGAGGTGACTATGTGAATCAAGGAATTTTATTGTCAGCCGACATTGATTTTATGATCCATGGAATCTTTCAGGTGGAAGTGTTCGGACAGAAAGTCTGGATCACGACCAGCCACGCATGCATTCTG
This sequence comes from uncultured Agathobacter sp., assembly GCA_934358675.1. Classification (GTDB taxonomy): domain Bacteria; phylum Bacillota; class Clostridia; order Lachnospirales; family Lachnospiraceae; genus Roseburia. Next base: position 33,085 of record CAKRKX010000003.1, read on the forward strand.
ATCGTTATGGCGCTCATGCTGATCTTTGCGATCATTGCGAACCGTAAGATGAAGCATGCAACGGACAAACCGGACGGATTTCAGAATGTCATAGAGCTGATCGTGGAAATGCTGGACGGCATGGTGGAAAGCACCATGGGCAAGTGGGCACCGAAGTTCGTGAACTATATCAGTACGATTTTTGTATTTATTTTTATGAGTAATATTTCCGGACTTGTAGGACTTCGCCCGCCAACAGCCGACTACGGTACGACGTTTGCGTTAGCGCTGATCACATTCTTTATGATTCGGGTCTGCAAAGTTAAGCATCAAAGCGCAAAACAAATTTGGGAAGGTGTATGTTCGCCTTTACCACCGTGGCTTCCGATCTGGGCGCCAATCAACGTTATCAGCGAGATCGCAATTCCGATTTCCCTGTCGCTTCGTTTGTTTGCAAACGTGCTCTCAGGAACGGTAATTATGGCGCTGGTATATGGTCTTCTCGGATGGATCGCTGTCGTATGGCCGGCAGCGCTGCATGTGTACTTTGACTTGTTCTCCGGAGCAATTCAGACATATGTATTCTGTATGTTGACTATGACTTATGTATCACAGGCATGTGATGGATGACATGCATCTTCGATGCATGTCCTACGCAAATTGCATCCGCGAAGCGGATTCAACATGCAATTTGCTCCTTAAAAGGTGCATCTCCGATGCATATCCAAGGCGATACATCAAAGATGTACCGCATCGTACATCGCATTCGCGAAGCGAATTTTTCATGCGATGTGCTCCTTACAGTACAGAATGGTTGTGCTGTTAACGAAAAAGATCTTATATATTAAGGAGGATTTACATTATGAATATTTCAGGACAGGATTTAATCAGAGCATGTTCTGCAATCGGTGCAGGTTTGGCAGTTATCGCCGGTATCGGACCTGGTATTGGACAGGGTATTGCAGCCGGACACGGTGCAGCAGCAGTTGGACGTAACCCTGGAGCAAGAGGACAGATCATGTCTACCATGCTTCTTGGACAGGCCGTTGCCGAGACAACCGGTTTGTACGGTCTTGTTGTAGCGCTGCTCTTACTTTTCGTTCATCCACTTGGCTAATGAGGTCAGGAGAATCCCAAGGAAAGGAGAGTAAAAGAGATTGTTAGCTGAACAGACATTTTTATTCAATCTTGACGCACAGTTGCTCTTCGATACAGCTTTACTGGCAATCGCCGTATTTTTCCTTGTGCTTGCCATGTCATATCTGCTTTTTAACCCGGCACGAAAGATGCTGAAGGACAGACAGGAGCGGATCGCAAACGACATTGACAGTGCGAAGGAAGACAAAGAGAGTGCCGCAGCTTTAAAGGCTGAATATGAGGCAAAGCTCAAAGAAGTTGACAAGGAGGCAGAGGGAATTCTTGCCGAAGCAAGACAGAAGGCAATGAAGAACCAGGCCAAGATGATTGACGAAGCAAAAGAAGAGGCCTCGCGCATCGTAAAGAGAGCGCAGGAGGAAGCTGAGCTTGAGAAAAAGCATGCTATGGATGATATGAAGCAGGAGATGATCACGGTTGCCGCTATGATGGCACAGAAGGTAGTTGCCGCTTCCATCGATACGAACATCCAGAGCACACTGGTAGATGAGACATTGAAAGAGATGGGTGAATCGACATGGCTAAGCTAGTATCCAAGACATACGGGGATGCATTATTTGAGCTGGCTTTGGAGGAGAATCATCTGGACGATATGCTGGATGATGTCACAGCAGCCGTACAGGCGCTGAATGAGAACCCGGATCTGTCCAGACTCATGAACCATCCCAAGATTGACAAAGAAGAAAAAGTCAAACTTATGGAAGACATATTTAAGGGTCAGGTATCCGATGAACTGGTTGGACTGATGCGCATGATCGTGGAAAAGGATCATTACAAGGAAATGATGAACGTATTCACGTATTTCATCGATCGGGTAAAAGAGTACAAAAATATCGGAACTGCATATGTCACCTCCGCAGTGGAACTTACCGGCGAGCAGAAGGCAGCGGTAGAGAAGAGACTGCTGGAGACAACCAAATATGTACAATTTGAAATGCATTATGATGTAGATGCCGAGTTGATCGGCGGAATGGTAATTCGTATCAAGGACCGCGTCGTAGACAGCAGTATTAAGACCAAACTTTACGACCTGACACGCGAATTATCCAAAATACAGTTGAAAGTAGGTGAGTGCGCTCCATGAATTTGAAACCAGAAGAAATCAGCTCTGTGATCAAGGAGCAGATTAAACGATACGCTTCCCAGCTTGAAGTGGCGGATGTGGGAACCGTAATCCAGGTTGCGGATGGTATTGCGCGTATCCATGGTCTGGAGAACGCAATGCAGGGAGAGCTCTTAGAGTTCCCTGGAGAGGTTTACGGAATGGTGATGAACCTCGAGGAAGATAACGTAGGTGCCGTACTTCTCGGCTCCCAGAAGAACATCAGTGAGGGTGACACCGTTAAGACGACCGGACGAGTTGTAGAGGTTCCGGTAGGAGATGCCATGTTGGGACGAGTTGTCAACGCATTGGGCCAGCCGATCGACGGCAAGGGACCGATCGAGACCGACAAGTTCCGTCGCATCGAGCGAGTAGCTTCGGGCGTTATCTCCAGAAAATCGGTTGATACACCGTTACAGACCGGTATCAAGGCGATCGACTCCATGGTTCCGATCGGACGTGGACAGCGAGAGTTGATCATCGGAGACCGTCAGACCGGTAAGACCGCGATCGCGATCGATACGATCATTAATCAGAAAGGCACGGGCGTGAAGTGTATTTATGTCGCTATCGGACAGAAGGCTTCCACCGTTGCAAATATTGTTAAAACATTGGAAGAGTATGGCGCAATGGGTTATACCACCGTTGTTGCAGCTACCGCAAGTGAGCTTGCACCGCTGCAGTACATCGCTCCTTATTCCGGTTGTGCGATCGGTGAGGAATGGATGGAGAACGGACAGGATGTCCTTGTTGTCTACGATGATTTAAGTAAGCATGCAGCAGCATACCGTACCCTGTCGCTTCTTTTGAAGCGTGCACCGGGACGTGAGGCTTATCCGGGTGATGTATTCTACTTACACTCAAGACTTCTTGAGCGTGCGGCAAGACTTTCCGACAAGCTTGGCGGAGGATCGCTGACAGCGCTCCCGATCATTGAGACACAGGCAGGCGATGTATCTGCATACATCCCGACCAACGTCATCTCCATTACCGATGGTCAGATCTATCTGGAGACCGAGATGTTCAACGCAGGTTTCCGTCCGGCCATCAACGCAGGTCTGTCCGTATCACGTGTAGGTGGTTCCGCACAGATCAAGGCAATGAAGAAGATTGCAGCCCCGATCCGTACCGAGCTTGCTCAGTACCGTGAGCTGGCAGCTTTCTCACAGTTCGGTTCCGAGCTGGATGCCGATACCACCGAGAAGCTGGCACAGGGCGAGCGCTTAAAAGAGATCTTAAAGCAGCCACAGTATCAGCCGATGCCGGTTGAGAAGCAGGTTATCATCATCTATGCAGCAATCAACAAGTATCTGATGGATATTCCGGTTGCAGACATTCTGCGTTTCCAGAATGAGCTGTTTGAGTTCATCGATACAAAGTATCCGGAAGTTCCGGGCTCGATCGCAGCAACACATGTGATGGATGATGAGACAGAAAAGAAGCTGATCAAAGCGATTGAAGAGTGCAAGGCATCCTTCCGCTAATGGCAGAAAGTAGGTGATAAGACATGGCCTCAATGAGAGACATAAAGCGAAGAAAAAGCAGCATACAGAGTACGCAGCAGATCACCAAAGCCATGAAGCTTGTTTCTACCGTTAAGTTACAGAAAGCCAAGAACCGTGCCGAGCAGACCGATCCGTATTTCAACTATATGTATAAGACGGTGAGTTCCATGCTCGCACGAAGCGGCAATATCGATCACCCGTATCTGACCGCCGGCGATTCCAAGAAGAAAGCCGTGGTTGTGATTACCTCGAACCGGGGACTTGCGGGTGGATACAATTCCAACATCGTAAAGCTGATCACAGGAAGCGATTTCGACAAAGAGGATTTAGATATCTACGCTGTCGGAGGCAAGGGAGCAGAGGCATTGGAGCGAAGAGGCTACCATATCGCGGATCTGCAGACCGAAATGATGGAGGCACCGACTTATCCGGATGCGGCAAGTCTGTGCAACCGTGTGCTTGACGCTTTTACCAGCGGAGAGGTTGGAGAGATTTATCTGGCATATACGCATTTTAAGAATACCGTCAGTCAGGAAGCGAAGCTGATCAAGCTGCTTCCGGTGGAGATCGAGCCGGATTCCGAGGAAAATCAGGCTTCCGATTCCAACATACTGATGAACTATGAGCCGAACGAGGAAGAGGCTTTAGACATGATTATTCCGAAGTATGTGACCAGTCTGTTCTACGGAGCACTCGTCGAGGCAGTTGCCAGTGAGAACGGTGCACGTATGCAGGCAATGGATTCTGCAACAAGCAATGCGGAAGAGATGATCAGTGATCTGTCACTGAAGTACAATCGCGCGCGTCAGGGCTCCATCACACAGGAGCTCACCGAGATTATCGCTGGCGCGAATGCAATCTCATGATATAAAGGGGAATAATACAAAATTAGCTTCGCTTGCGAAAGCGTAATTTTGTATTCATGACCCTAACACAGATGAGCAAGTAGTGATTTTCGTTAGAAAATCAACGGATTGCGAATCGGTGTAGAATTGCGGGAGCTGCATGGCAGCGGAGCAATTCGTTATATCAGTGAATATGTAAAAAATAAGGAGAAAACAAATGGCAGGTAATAATATTGGTAAAATTACTCAGATTATCAGTGCCGTTCTGGATATCAAATTCCAGGAAGGTAATCTGCCTGAGATCAACGAAGCAATCAATGTACCGCTGAAAGACGGCGGCAAGCTGGTTGTTGAGGTTGCTCAGCATCTGGGTGATGATACAGTAAGATGTATTGCTCTGGGACCTACGGATGGACTTGTCCGTGGCATGGATGCCATCGCAACCGGCGCACCGATTTCTGTGCCGGTCGGCGAGAACACACTGGGCCGACTGTTCAACGTTCTCGGTGATCCAATCGATGAGATCGAGGCACCGAAGACCGATGAGAAGTGGCCGATCCATCGTCCGGCACCGTCCTTCGAGGAGCAGGCAACTTCACAGGAGATGTTAGAGACCGGTATCAAGGTCGTTGATCTTCTCTGCCCTTACCAGAAGGGTGGTAAGATCGGTCTGTTCGGTGGAGCCGGTGTAGGCAAGACCGTACTGATCCAGGAGCTGATCCACAACATCGCAACTGAGCACGGTGGATATTCTGTATTTACCGGTGTTGGAGAGCGTACCCGTGAGGGTAACGACCTCTACTATGAGATGAAAGAATCCGGCGTTATCGATAAGACGACCATGGTATTCGGACAGATGAACGAGCCACCGGGAGCCCGTATGCGAGTAGCGCTGACAGGACTTACGATGGCAGAGTATTTCCGTGATAAAGGCGGTAAGGACGTGCTGCTTTTCATCGATAATATTTTCCGATTCACACAGGCCGGTTCCGAGGTGTCCGCTTTGCTCGGACGTATGCCTTCAGCCGTAGGTTATCAGCCGACATTACAGACAGAGATGGGTGCGCTGCAGGAGCGTATCACTTCTACCAAGAATGGTTCTATCACATCCGTTCAGGCAGTCTATGTACCGGCCGATGACTTAACTGACCCGGCTCCGGCGACAACATTCGCCCATCTGGATGCAACGACCGTATTGGATCGTTCCATCGTAGAGCTTGGTATCTACCCGGCAGTAGATCCGCTGGCATCCACTTCGCGAATCCTTGACCCTCGTATCGTTGGTCAGGAGCATTTCGCTGTTGCCCGTGAGGTTCAGGAGATTCTGCAGAAATATAAGGAGTTACAGGATATCATCGCCATCCTTGGTATGGACGAGTTATCCGAGGACGACAAGCTTGTTGTAAGCCGTGCAAGAAAGGTACAGAGATTCCTTTCTCAGCCGTTCTCCGTTGCGGTACAGTTCACTGGTCTGGAAGGTAAGTACGTTCCGATCGAGGAGACGATCCGCGGTTTCCGTGAGATCTTAGACGGCAAGATGGATGACGTACCGGAGAGCTACTTCCTGAATGCAGGAACGATCGATGAAGTTCGTGCACGTGTAAAGTAGGAGGTGCGCGAGCATGGCCGAAGAAAATAAGTTTAAAGTAGAGATCATTACGCCGGACCGCGTGTTCTTCACCGGAGAGGCAGACATGATCGAATTCAATACCGGAGACGGACAGATTGGTGTCTACAAGAACCACATTCCGCTGACCACGGTACTTGAGCCGGGCATTGTTGTGATCCACAATGACGATCAGCAGAAAGTGGCAGCCGTGCATGCCGGATTCGCCGAGATCCTTGGCGAGAAGGTGACGCTTCTTGCGGAGCTTGCCGAGTGGCCGGACGAGATCGATGTCAACCGTGCGGAAGCTGCCAAGCAGCGTGCGGAGGATCGAATCGCCGCCAAGTCCGAGAATCTGGATCTAAAACGCGCAGAATATGCGCTCCACAAGGCATTGACACGTATCGATGTCGCTGGACATAAGTAGAAATGATTAGGAATCCCATTTTGACGAAGAAATTCGAAAAATGGGACTCCTTTTTAATGAAATAAATCATATACTTTAGATAAGCAGTATAGAACAAAAGAAGCGGAAGTTGTGGAGGTGGATTTTATGCGGTTTTGGTTGTTTATGCCAATATGCGATATGCTAATTCCAATTGTTATGGTTGTTGGTGGAAGAATGATGTGGAAACATTGCCCCAAGAATATAAATGGTATGTCTGGATATCGAACAACTCGTTCAATGAAAAATATGGATACATGGAAATTTGCTCATGACTATTGCGGAAAACTTTGGTGGAAAATAGGATGGGTAATGATGATACCATCTGCTTTGATACATATTCCGTTATACCAAAGTGATAAGAATACGATTGGATTTGCAGGGGCAATTCTGGTAGCAATTCAATGTTTTATTATGATTGCATCAATTTATCCGACAGAGAAAGCTTTGAAAAAACATTTTAATGATGATGGAACACGTAGATAAATTCTCTTTTTTTAAGATAAACAATGTTAATGCGAAATATTAGAGGATAATATGCTTGTTAAAAACAAAACAAAATTTATAAAGTCAAGATGGGGGAAATGAAATGTATAAGTATTTATATGTGGAGTCAAAAGTAGCTGGTATATTAAGCGAAGACAATCATAGGGAGCTTATTGATAAATACAGTGCTGAAGGCTGGAGATTTGTAGCTGCGATTCCCAAAAAAAGTGGTTCATATGGGCAGATCACAGCAAATGATCTGGTGTTTGAGAAGTGTGAATAGGCGAGGTCGCAAATTTATGAAAACAAAACGATGTGTAGCAGCAGCGCTTTTTATCATGATTTTAATCTCGGTTGTTGGATGTGGGAAAAAGCAGAATAATGCAAAATCACAATTCATAAAGGATTTCGATTTAAATATTTCGAAAAGTGATTGTGAATTTGAAGAACTGTTCAACAATTATGAAGGCTTTCCATATGAGGGAATCGCGTTGTATAAGATAAGCCTGAATAAAGATGCTTTGGAAGAAATCATGGAGTGGGATAGTCTGCCGTATTCGAAAGAGGCGGATGATTTTGTGACAAGCGTATCTACTTATGTTGAGCTTCCAGCAATTGAGAATGGGTATTGGAAACTTATTGATCGAAATCCGGGAACCCAAGAGTACACAAATGTTTCCTTTTGTGTATACGATGCGGATAAAGAGATTGCGTATCTGATCACGATGGATAGTTAGAAATTGCGTGCATTGTCGTTCTTTACAGTAATTGAGTAAAGTGTTATGATGTAGAAAATGTAGGGGCAATACCCTAAGGAGGAGACATATGATTACAGTATTTAACAGGGAAAAACTAATGGCGGATACTTCCTCACAGGAATTGGATCGTGTGACAGATATCCTCCGCAAAAATGCGATTTCTTATGATGTGGTTACGAAGAAAAATGTGACGACTTTCGGTCAGATCGTACATTCCAATATGTCTGCAAGAATCGGGCACGGTTCGCCGTCAGCATCGACATACAAGGATTTGGTTGGAGATGTCCTGTACACATATTTGGTGTATGTGAGACGGAAAGATTTTGGGGCAGCCAAGAAACTGATTGTAGAATAAACGAATAGTCAGGCGGTTCGGAAGAGACAGATTCCGGGCCGCTTTTTTGTTAAAAAGTGCATTTTTTAAGTATTGTATTTCACGAAACGCTTGATTATAATAAAAGTGTGATGAAAATCACATAATTATGTATAATAATGTGAGAAAAATCATATTATTATTAAAAACGTGGAAGGAGATACCTATGGAACGAAAAATATTAGATGATCTACTGAAATGGAAAAACTCTCCTTACAGAAAGCCGCTGATTCTCAAAGGCGTGCGTCAGGTTGGTAAGACCTGGATTTTAAAGGAATTTGGGCGGAGATATTACGAGAATACCGCTTATTTTAATTTTGATGAGAATGAAGACTATAAGGAGTTTTTTGAGACAACAAAGGATGTTGATCGGATTCTGCAGAATCTGATGCTTGCAAGCGGTCAGAAAATTGTTCCGAAGAATACCCTGATCATTTTTGATGAAGTTCAGGATTGCCCCAAAGTCATTAACTCCATGAAGTATTTCTGCGAAAATGCGCCACAGTATCATATTGCGTGCGCCGGATCGCTGCTTGGAATTGCACTTGCGAAACCGGCTTCTTTTCCGGTTGGGAAGGTCGATTTCATGCAGATTGATCCCATGACTTTTTCAGAGTTTCTGGTCGCAAACGGGGATGAAAATTTGGTCACATATATGGAGAGCGTTGATTCGATCGAGCCGATACCGGATGCTTTTTTCCATCCATTGTATGAGAAATTGAAAATGTATTACGTCACAGGCGGGATGCCGGAGTCTGTATTGATGTGGACGCAGGCACGCGATACGGAGGCTATGCAGCGCGCACTGTCCGGAATTATTGATGCGTATGAACGTGATTTCGCGAAGCATCCGGATGTAAAGGAATTTCCTAAAATATCAATGATCTGGAAGTCGATTCCGTCCCAGTTGGCACGGGAGAACAAAAAATTTATCTATAAGGTTGTTAAGCAGGGCGCAAGAGCCAGAGAATATGAAGATGCCCTGCAATGGCTTGTTGATGCAAGACTTGTTCATAAGATATATCGAAGTTCTGCTCCGGGGCTTCCAATCGCAGCGTACGATGATCTGTCGGCTTTCAAGATTTATCTGGTAGATGTCGGACTGTTAAGGCGTCTCGCGCAGTTGGCTCCGACCGCGTTCGGAGATGGGAACCGCCTTTTCACGGAATTCAAGGGTGCGCTGACCGAAAATTTTGTCTTGCAGACACTGGTTACGCAGTTTGAAGTTGTTCCTCGTTATTGGACACAGACGAATCCACCGTATGAGGTCGATTTTCTTATCCAGAGAGAAAATGATATCTTTCCGGTTGAGGTGAAAGCAGAAGCAAATACGACAAGTAAGAGCTTGAAAAAGTTCAAGCAACTGTTTCCGGATAAGGTAAAGCTGCGCATCCGGTTTTCTCTTGACAATTTGAAGCTGGACGATGACATGCTCAATATCCCTCTTTTTATGGCAGATCAGACGGATCGATTGATAGGAATTGCGTTAAATCACATTTGCGAGAGAAAAAATTAGCATTTTCTATTGACCTTATAGTTGCTATAAGCTTTATAATCGGGGAAAATAAAGCCGATAGGAGGAGCTTGGGATGAAAAGTATTAAGGAAGCGGAGGCGCTCACCGGCATCAGTCGGCAGAACATCCGCTACTATGAAAAGATGGGCCTGTTGAATCCGAAGAGGGACGCGGGCAACGGCTATCGTAAATATGATGAGGAAGATATCGAGCGGCTGAAAGCAATTCTTTTATTCCGTAAGCTGGATATGCCGCTGGAGGAGATTCACAAGCTGCTGGATCATGAGATTGATCTGCAGCAGGCATTGGATACACAGAAAGTATATCTGCAGCAGGAAAAACAGAAGCTGGAGGCGGCACTTGCTTTCTGCGATACGATTCAGGAGCAGGATCTTGCGGAACTGGACATCAACCGCTGCCTGCAGGAAATCGAGGAGCAGGAGAAGCGGGGCAATACATTTGCAGACATTCTGCAGGATTACAAGGCAGTCGCTGAAATGGAGAAAAAGCGTGTGTTTACTTTCTGGCCGGATGATTTCTGCACGACACCGCGGCAGATGACGGATGAACTCTGCCGGTATGCGAATGAAAACAATCTGGATCTTGTGATTACCAAAGAAGGAATGATGCCGGAATTTACACTTGATGGAATCGAGTATCATGCAGTGCGTATACACGGTCGTTACGGCATGGCCATCCATGCGGAGATGATCCATCCGGAGGATTACATTCCACAAGGAATGTCCGAAAAACGATATTCGGTATTCCGCATGATCGTTGTTGCGATCGTCCCGCTTTTGTGCATTCTTGCAGGAACCTTTTTATGGGCATTGCCGGATGCGATCGAAACCGGTGATGTTCTGGGCTTAATATTGATGTTGGCGCTATTGTTCGGACTGATCACGGCGTTGATCGCGTGGGAATCGAAAAAGAGATATTCGTACAAGTGGAACGATAAGCATCCATGGTTCTTTTACTAGAAGCAGATCGTGAAATCAGTACATTGCTTGACATTCCAAAATTTATATACTACCATATCAGAGTAATTTGGTATGATTTATATAAGAGGTAATGGAAGATAATGAAGAAAGCGTTTCGATGCGCATTTCCCTACACGATTCCGATTTTTGCGGGATTCTGGTTCCTTGGGATTGCATATGGAATTTATATGAACGTATCGGGATTCAGTTTTGTATATCCGCTGATCATGAGTGCTGTGATCTTCGGTGGAAGTCTGGAGTTTGTGACGGTAAGTATGCTGCTTTCGCCGTTTGCGCCGCTGCAGGTATTTCTGATGGCACTGATGATCCAGGCGCGGCATCTGTTCTACGGAATTACGATGCTGGACAAGTTCAAGGGGCTTGGCTGGAAGAAATACTATCTGATATTTGGAATGTGTGATGAGACATTCAGTATTAACTGTGCGGCGGAGATTCCGGAAGGGGTAGACCGCGGCTGGTTTTATTTCTGGGTAACGCTATTGAATCGTCTGTACTGGATCAGTGGAGCAACGATCGGCGGACTTTTAGGCAATCTGATCCATTTTGATACGAAGGGGCTTGACTTTGTGATGACAGCCATGTTTGTGGTCATCTTTCTGGAACAGTGGTTTAAAGAAAAACGCCACACGAGCGAGTGGATCGGACTTGGCGCGAGCGTTGGATGCCTGATCGTGTTTGGACCGGATAACTTTATGATCCCGACGATGATCTGTATCCTGATTCTGCTCACGGCATTTCGTAAATCCATGGATACAAAGGAGGAAAGTCCGGCATGACGCTTTTTCAACAGATTATTACGATCGCAATGTGCGCGGCAGCGACCATGCTGACACGTTTTCTGCCGTTTATGGTATTTCGTTCCGATCGTCCGACTCCAAAATATATCCAATATTTAGGCAAAGTGCTTCCGGGCGCGATCTTCGGAATGCTGGTCGTGTACTGTCTGCGCAATGTGTCGTTGATGCAGTACAGCTACGGTCTGCCGGAGCTGATCGCGATTACGGTAACGATCGGATTGCATCTCTGGAGACGCCAGATGCTTGTATCGATCGCCGGCGGAACCATTTGTTATATGCTGCTTGTGCAATTTGTTTTCTCATATTGATTAATAAATCACAATAGAAAGTATTCACTTTTACAAGGAATTGCGATACGATGGATAAGGAGTATAAAATTTAACAGGAGTGAGGTAACAAGGAATGAAAAAACGCATTTTGTCAGCAGTGCTGACAGGGGTATTGCTGGTTGGACTGGTGTTTGGTGCCGATTTTGCTGCAAGCCATCCGGCGGAAGCGAAGCTGGATCTGGAGAATGCCACCGCGCTGTCGCTGATGCAGCAGCTGAACACAGCGGATGAGAATGTGATCGACGACAAGTATCGCACATTTTATGAAGTGTTCGTGTACAGTTTTTACGATAGCGATGGAGATGGAATCGGCGATCTGCAGGGACTTATTGATAAGCTGGATTACATTAATGACGGAGATCCGGAAACGGACACGGATCTGGGATGCAACGGAATCTGGCTGATGCCGATTATGCCGTCCAGTACCTATCACAAATATGATGTGACAAATTATGAAGAGATTGATCCTTCATACGGAACGCTGGATGATTTTAAGACGCTGATGACGGAGTGCCATAAGCGCGGAATTAACGTAATTATTGATCTGGTTATGAACCATACATCATCCCATCATAAGTGGTTCCGGGAAGCAAGCCAGTATCTGAAAAGCCTTCCGGAAGGTGTCGAGCCGGATGCTTCGGAGTGCCCGTATGTGGATTATTACAATTTTTCAAAGGAGCGGGATGGTGGATATAACCAGCTTGAGGGAACGGACTGGTATTATGAGTCACAGTTCTGGAGTGAGATGCCGGACCTCAATTGGGATAATGATGCGGTAAAGGCAGAGTTCGAGGATGTAGCAAAATTCTGGCTGGATCTTGGTGTGGATGGTTTCCGACTGGATGCGGCAAAAGAATTTTACAGCGGAAATAATGAGAAAAACATCGAGACATTGAAATGGTTCAATGACATGGTGAAAGCGCAGAAAGAAGATGCTTACATCGTGGGTGAAGTGTGGATGGACAGCACAATTTACACACAGTACTATGCGAGCGGCATTGATAGCTTCTTTGATTTTGATTTTGCCGATAAAGGCGGTGTGATCGCGAAAACCGTCAACGGCATCAATAAGGCAACTTCTTACGCAAAAAATCTGGTCAAAATACAGGATTTGTTAAAAGAATACAGTGATACTGCAATTGATGCGCCTTTTTATACAAATCATGATATGGCACGAGGTGCCGGATATTATTCCGGAGATAACAGTGCCGCGCAGACAAAGATTGCTGAGGCGATGAATCTTCTGATGACGGGAAATGCATTCCTCTATTATGGTGAGGAACTTGGCATGAAGGGCGCCGGCAAGGATGAGAATAAGCGTGCACCGATGTATTGGTCGCTCGACGAAAATGCGGAAGGCATGTGTGATGGACCGAAGGATATGGAGCCGATCAAGATGAAATATGACAGTCTTGAGGAGCAGGAAAAGGATGGTAATTCCATCTATAATTATGTGAAGCAGGTGATTGCTCTGCGTAATCAGTATCCGGCGATCGCAAGGGGCGAAGTCGCATTTGATGAGGGAATTTCAGGAGCCAATATCTGTGCGATCCAAAAGACATACGAAGAGGAAAAGCTTACGATCGTATTCAATATCTCTGCGGAGTCTCAGACAGTCGATCTGACAAAATCAAGTCTCGGTGTTGCAGCGGAAGATACTGATCTGCAGATCGCCGGTGAATTGATCGATGGAACCGAAGTTGTTACACTTGAAGACAACACGCTTACCATGCCGGCATATTCGATTGTTATTTTAAAGTAAAAGTTAATGGGAAAGCATCGATTTGCAGTTGACAAAAGCGAATGGACGCGTCTATAATAAATGCAATTGAAGCAACGAAAAGCGAAGACAGGAATCAGTACCGCTTTGTGAAACGCACAGAAAGTAACCGGTTGATGAGAGGTGCGCGGGAAACAAAGTACAAGGGAGACACTAGTTGGGTTAAGTGGGCAATAAGGAATCCTCCCAACTGCGTTGGGTCCCTCCTTGTTGCAAGGGAATTACCCCCTCGAGCTGCACACTGAACACTTTGATTAAGTAAGTAGGCTGTGACGGATTGGTGCACGTTAAAAGCACCGGAGTGTTGTCGGACACTCATGGAGGTAAGTTGTGCGAGCAATTTACGAATTAAGGTGGTAACACGAGATATCCCCCTCGTCCTTATATAGGATGAGGGGATTTTTATTTTTTACAGGGTCAAAAATCAGAAGTCGTTTCTGCTTGCAGAAAAAGAATTCTGATTTAATGACCCGCCCCCGCGAATGAGGAAGTAGCAATTTACGAAGTAAATTAGCGGATTCCGAATTGCGGGAGAATTGCGGGAATTGCTTTGCAATGGAGCAATTCGTAAAAAATGTATTTTTATATACAATTTTGGACAGAAATGAGGAGGAACAAAATGACAGTATATGACGAATTAGTTGCCCGCGGTCTGATCGCGCAGGTAACCGACGAAGAAGAAATCAAGGAATTGATCAACAACGGCAAAGCCGTATTTTACATTGGATTTGATCCTACCGCAGACAGTCTGCATGTAGGACACTTTATGGCACTCTGCCTGATGAAGAGACTTCAGATGGCAGGAAACAAGCCTATCGCTTTGATCGGTGGCGGAACCGCCATGATCGGAGATCCATCCGGACGTACCGACATGCGTCAGATGATGACAAGAGAGACGATCAACCATAACGTTGAGTGCTTCAAGAAACAGATGAGCCGCTTCATCGAGTTCGGTGAGGACAAGGCGATGCTGGTCAACAATGCCGATTGGCTGATGGATTTAAATTATGTAGACGTGCTTCGAGAGGTCGGCGCACACTTTTCCGTAAACCGCATGCTTACCGCAGAATGTTACAAGCAGCGTATGGAAAAAGGCTTAAGCTTCTTAGAGTTCAACTACATGATCATGCAGAGCTATGACTTCTACACCTTATTCCAGAAGTACGGATGTAACATGGAGTTCGGTGGAGATGATCAGTGGAGCAACATGCTCGGCGGTACCGAGCTGATCCGTCGTAAGCTTGGCAAGGATGCTTACGCGATGACCATCAATCTGCTTCTCAATTCTGAGGGCAAGAAGATGGGCAAGACACAGTCCGGTGCCGTATGGCTTGATCCGAACAAGACAACTCCGTTCGATTTCTTCCAGTACTGGAGAAACGTATCGGATGCGGACGTGTTAAAATGCCTGCGTATGCTGACATTCCTGCCACTTGAGCAGATCGACGAGATGGATAAGTGGGAAGGCGCGCAGCTTAACGAGGCAAAGGAGATTCTTGCATTCGAGCTGACCAAGATGGTACACGGGGAGGAAGAAGCACAGAAGGCGAAAGCTGCTTCTCATGCATTGTTCTCCGGAGCAGGTGCTTCCGAGCATATGCCAACCATCGAGGTATCCGCAGAGGATTTCGCCACAGGCAATATGGATATTATGGCTGTTCTCGTTAAGGCAGGACTGTGCGACAGCCGTTCTGATGCACGCCGTGCCGTACAACAGGGAGGCGTCAGTGTAGAGGGCGAGAAAGTGACAGACATCAGCGCAAGCTACGCATTCGACGATTTTGCCGGAGAGGGCAAAGTTGTAAAACGCGGTAAGAAGAAATTTGCGAAAGTTGTCGCAAAATAATGCTTTTTGCAGAATATTGCAGAAACCGACAAAGGTTTGTGTTGACTAACAGTTTATACATCTGCTAGACTTGATAAAAGTCATGAGATTGACCTACAATTTCATAGAACACCATGTGAGGGAGTAGTTCGCACACTGTGTGGTTTGTCAACAGTCCCGGTCGCAAGACCTGGCAAATCTTAAAGAATGAGACTCATGTATACAACAATCGGATCTTCGGATTTCGGTTTTGTATGCATGAGTTTTTTTGTATTTTGAGAGGGAAAGGATAAGCACAAAGCATGATGTGCGTGACTTCGGAGAACACTAGGAGAGAAAAGGAGATTACGCATGGCACTATTTATTGAATTATTTTTGATCGGCGTCGGACTTTCGATGGACGCATTTGCCGTATCAATCTGCAAGGGATTAGGAATGGAGAAAGTCAACAAAAAGCAGGCGTTTGTCATCGGCTTGTACTTCGGAGGCTTTCAGGCGTTAATGCCGCTGATCGGATGGTTTCTGGGTATCCGTTTCCAGCAGTATATTACATCGATCGATCACTGGATCGCATTCGTATTGCTTGTCTTTATCGGTGGAAAGATGATCGTTGAGGCGGTTCGTGATCCGGATGTGGAAGAAATCGGAAAGAAGGATCCGCCGCTTGATCATAAGGAGATGTTTCTTCTTGCAATCGCAACCAGCATCGATGCGCTGGCAGTCGGCATCACGTTTGCATTCCTTGATACGCCGATCGTTGAGGCAATCACGATCATCGGTCTGACCACATTCTTCCTGTCCATTTTAGGCGTGGTTGTCGGCAATTTCTTTGGGACCCGTTACAAGAAGAAAGCGGAGATCGTCGGAGGTATCATTCTTGTGGCAATTGGTGTCAAGATATTGCTTGAGCATCTTGGAATATTGGCATTCTAAGATGATGGTTGATTCATTTCTGATATATTGAGACTACAGCTCAAACAAAAATTAGGAGGTTACTATGACAGAATTTATTACAAATTGTTCCCTACCGCTTGCAATCGTATTTCTTGTGATCGGCTTCGTACTTCTGGTAAAAGGCGCAGACTTCTTCGTAGAAGGAAGTTCAAGCATCGCCAAGAAATTTAAGGTTCCGTCCATTATCATTGGACTTACGATCGTTGCGATGGGAACCTCGCTTCCGGAAGCTGCGGTGTCTGTGACTGCGTCGATTGCGAATAAGAATGCGCTTGCAGTCAGCAATGTCATCGGATCGAATATTTTTAACCTGATGGTCGTCATCGGTGTGTGCGCGATCATGACGCCGGTAGCGGTACAGGCGGTTACCATCAAGCGAGATTTTCCGTTTTCCGTGATCTGTGCGATCCTGTTGCTCGTGCTTGGCATCATTGGACCGATGTCGCTCGGACATATCGATGGTGTGATCTTCCTTGTGATCTTTGCCGGATTTATCGCTTTAATGATCAAGAGTGCGTTGAAGGCGAGCAAAGAAGGAAATGCGCTTGCGAGTGAGGAGATTGAAGCTGCTGAGGGGATCCAGATTCTTCCAATGTGGAAAAGTCTTCTTTATATCGTAGGTGGCGGAGCTGCGATCATGATCGGTGGCGATGTGGTTGTCAATAGCGCCAGCAATATCGCGGCAAAGTTCGGAATGAGCCAGACACTCATCGGACTGACCATCGTATCCATCGGAACGTCGCTTCCGGAGCTTGTGACATCCATCGTCGCAGCACGCAAGAACGAAGTGGATATGGCGCTCGGCAATGCAATCGGTTCGAACATATTTAACATCCTGTTTGTACTCGGAATTGCCGGCGCAATCAGTCCGATGGCATTCCTTACAGAGAACATTATCGATATCATTATCCTGTTGGCGTTCAGCCTGATCGTGTGGCTTTTTGCATTCACAAAGAAGGAGATCAGGCGCAGCGAAGGATTGATCATGGTGCTGTTGTACGCACTGTATGTTGTGTATATTTGTGTGAGATAAAAGAAAATATAATTTTGAGATTTAACCTCGGAGCGTACAACTTCGAGGTTTTTTTGATTCGTTGTATGATATAATCAAACTGGGGGATAAAACAAAGGAGAAGAACGATGTTTGTATATTTGATGATGATAGATTCTCAGGAGGATCAGTCGAAATTTGAAAAGATTTATCTTACATATAGAGGGTTAATGTATCATGTGGCTTATAAAATTTTGAATAACAAACATGATGCAGAGGATGTCGTTCATTCTGCCTTTATAAAAGTAGCAGAGAATATACAAAAAATTGGTGATCCGGTGTGTCCAAAAACACAAAACTATGTCGTTACTATAGTTGAGAATAAGGCAATTGATCTCTATAGAGCCAATAAAAGAAAGAACAGTAGTTTATATTTAGACGAAATTTCCGGAATTGAAGTAGAGGCAACCTGCGTTCATGGTCTGGCGGCTTGTATGGCAAAGTTAACCCCTCGATATCGCCAAATCATTTTGCTGAAATATTATCATGGTTTTAGTTGTAAAGAAATTGCAAAGCAATTGGATATTACGGAGGCAAATGCGATTAAGCTGGATCAGAGAGCCAAGAATAAATTATTTCAGATATGTAAAGAGGAGGGGATTCTATGATCAGTGATGCAATGTTGCAACAGGCTGCCGAAGAATTGGCAACTGCAATAAATGAAAGCTTACCGGATCCGAAAGAATGCGTTTATCAATTTTCTCCCAAATTTGAGAGAAAAATGAAACGGCTTACAAGGAGAGCAAATCATCCGATTCTGTATCGAAATCTACGGATGGCTGCAAGTGTATTACTGGTATTTCTGATAGGATTTGGTTCGATTTTGACTGTGAGTACGGAAGCGAGGACATTTGTGTTTGGGTGGATGAGAGTGCGGTATCAGTCGATGTATGAATATTTTTTTGAAGGTGAAATTGAAAATCCAGAAAATGTAGCCTATTATCCGCAGTGGTTACCGGAAGACTGTAAGTTTGAAACTTCATATAGCACTTTGGGGGGAGAGGTGTATATCTATTTTACCCCGCGGGACTCACTGGTTCAGTTTTCCTATATTTCGAAATCAAATGAAAAATTGTATATGGACGGAGTGGATGCAGAGCAAAAGGACGTTATAATCAATGGAGGCTCAGGTAAGTTGTATATTTCCCATAATGAGGGCGAAACAAGTAATCTTGTGTGGATGGATAAATCGCGAACGGTTTTGTTCTCAATATCTGGAGATTATGATGAAGACGTCCTAATTAAAATCGCAGAAAATATTGCCGAAAAATAAAATTATTTGAAGTGTCCAAAATCGCGTCGTTGAATCGTTATTATGATTATATGATAGAGGAGGAGAGCTTGTTTATGAAAAAAATAATTTTATTAGTGGCTTTGTTTATGCTTATGGTTCCTGTTACAGTAATAAGTCCTCGACACTTTACATAAATGGAACAGCAACATCAAGCGGAAGCGCAGGAACTTTAAGATCGTGGAGTGAATAGAATGTGACAGTACAGGGACAGGTAGTCCTTGTACTCTGAATAAAAAGGTTTTATGGGGGAATGAAGTCATGCTTAAACTATCATTACGCTATTGGAGGGTGCATCGCAAAAAGTTGATAAAGATTCTTTTTGCGATGATTTTAAGTTCAGCGGCTCTTGTGATGTCGTTTCTGCTTGCCAGATCTTCTACGGAGAAGTCGGTGCAGGATGCCTTGAATGAAAATGGAAACTATGATATTGCAGTGCAGGAGTTAACGGAAAGCCAATTGGAAGTCATTAAGAACAATTCTGAGATTGCCGAATATGGACTTATTCAAAATGGTGGCGTTTGTTGTGCTGAGAATGAAACAATGGTGCCATGTGGGGCATTTTTGTCGGAAAATGCAGTTGATCTGTTTCATTATCCGGTCGAAAGAGGCGGACACTATCCTCAGAAGTCAGGTGAGATTGCGGGGTACGAGAGTTCTTTTCATGCAATGGGAGTTGCGGCAGTCGTTGGAAATAAAGTGCATCTGCAGATGTATGATGCCAAGAGTAAAAAAGTCTCAGAAGGAGACTATACCATAAGCGGTGTGATCAGTGATTATAAGAACGGACAACCAAAAGTTCGCACTATAAAAAATTATCTTGATTATGATGAGAGCAAAACGGATTTTCCGGAATTATTTTTTTATGAGCAAGATATTCAAAACGGTAATACGATGACCGGAATGGTACTGTGTGATGCGGATGCGGCACCATATGATGTTGAAAAGAAATTAAAGGGAGATGGTCTGGCTGCCTGTGTAGGAAATCGGTTGGCAGGATTAGCGGCAATCGCAGTGGCACCTTTTCAGACGCAAAATGAATTATACCGGAATGCAAAATCCGCACATAATGATTTTTATGCTTCCTATATGGTTCCCGCATCGGTAATTATAATTTTTATCCTGTCATTTTGTTCGATATACGGAATGATGTCGTGCAATATGGAAGATCGTAAAAAGAATTTGGGTTTACTTGAATGTATCGGAATGTCCAGGAAGAAGTGTTCTCTTTATCTGTTTTTGGAGAGTATTCTACAGACAATTGCCGGCATCGGATTGGGTTATATTTTGGGAATTGCATTGTATGAGGCTTACATCAGAGTGGTGGCAGAATGGAAGGGCATTATAATATATAATGCGTTTGCGGTACATCCGATCACACGGGCAGTCAGTTTGAATCCTCTGGTTTATCCGGCAGTCATATGTTTTGTGATTGCTTTGGCGGCAGTTGTGTCTGCCATCAGACGTAATCTTAGACGAACACCTCTTGAGATGCTGCATGCTGAGCGCGGGGAAGTATCCGGTATGAATAAAAATAAGTATGTGATTGTCACGATTATGATTACCGGCTGGACAATGGTATTCGGGGCAACTTTTATGCTTGCAAAAGCGGACTCCGACAGTTCCGAGATCGTTTCTAACTTACAGGAAATTTCTGATGTGGATAGCGATTATTCTATTTCGAAAGATATTTATGATACGATGGTGGGAAATGTCCAGTTTAACCGGCATTCGGACGCGGTATCGCAGAAAGATTTTGAACGGCTGAAGTCTTTTCAGGGAGTAACTGATATTAAGGGTGTTTTGCGAATACCCGGAAATAAACTGCTATATAAAAAGGGAAATATTCCAGAGAATATAGAAGATGCGTTAGGTGAATTAAATATTGATCAAAATATCGTGGGTTCCAATCTTGAAGAACTGAATCGACTTAGTTTAAAGGAACAAGGTTATGAAGCGAATGATGTTTTGTACAATGTTCCGGCACTTGCTGTGGATGACGGCTTCGCACAGAAACTCAAATCCAGTTTGGTCAGTGGTGAGATGGACGATGCTTTTTTACAAGGGAAGTCCGTGATTCTGGTTGCATATGAAAGTCCGGAAGATCTTCCTTTCCATGTCGGAGATACGATTCAGATGACAGATACCTGTATTGGGGAGAAAGAATATGAACAATATGATTTTTCTAGAAATACCATGCCAAAAGACAGAAAGCCATCTTTTTTGTATTCATATGATGATGGATCTGTGAAGGATTTAAAAGGCTATTCTTTTGGTAAAAAAGTTGTTAATGATGTTACGATTTCAGGAATCATGGTCATCAGGAATAAGGAATGGAAGAAACTATTGTACACGGACAGTTATGTGTCGGAGGCGGGAAAGGACGAGTATGTTCATCCAAAATATAATATCCTTTGCTATGAGGAAGCATTGCCGGAGATGAACCGGCTGGATACCGGATATACCGATGTATATATTAAGACGGACAATTCTTTTCATTCGGATACGTTTGAGGAGTTATTCTATGAGATCGCCGGGAAGAGTACACTTTTGAAACCTGTATCGCGGCAGGGAGCAAAAGAAGAACTTATGCGGGCAAAATGGTCGAATGTGGTTATATTTATCTCTGTAATCATTCTGATCGTCATCGTGGGAATCCTGGGAATGATCAACTCCTATACTTATGCGATCAAGAAAAATACACGAAGTATCTGCATTCTGCGGGCAATCGGTATGCGGCAGAAGACAATACGATTCCGATTGCTTAGGAAAATGCTGCTTTGGCCGTTTGTTGCAGTTTCGACATCGGTTATTCCAATCTTTGTTTTTGATAAAATCAAAGATTATGCCTATCATTATGCATTTGACCTTGGACATAACGGATGGGAAATGAAAAGTAATGGTGTTATGTATATCTGTTGGCAGGCGTTATTCCCATGGTACATTGAGATGTGGAAACAGCCGGTTATTATGGTTATGTTGATTTCCGTAGCCTTCTTGCTGGTGCTGAATCTGGTTGCGTTGGAAATTTCCATGAAGGATATGTGGCGGTTAAGCATAACGGAAGGTATGCGAAAAGAGATTTTTTAAGGGGGATGGGTTATGATTGAAGTCAGAGATTTGTATAAAGAGTATCAGAATAAAGGGGAGGAAAGCAAAGTCGTTGCTGTGGATCATGTCTCATTTGAATTAAAGAATGGCGATTTTGTCGCGGTTATGGGACCATCGGGAAGTGGAAAAACAACGATTCTGAATTTAGTCAATGGGCTTGATTATCCAACGAGTGGTGAGGTATTATACAATGGAAAGAACATTTATGAAATGAACGATGATGAATTGTCTGATATGCGATTACACCATATGGGTACGGTTTTTCAGGCATATAATCTGATACCTGAATTATCGGTATATGAGAATGTTACCCTGCCAATTAAAATTGCCAAAGGAAAAATTGACGGAAAAAAAGTTGATCATCTGCTGGAACAATTGGGATTGATTGAACGAAAAGATTTCATGCCTGATCAATTATCGGGAGGTCAGCAGCAGAGAGTGGCGATTGCAAGAGCGATGGTAAATGCACCGGAAATTTTGTTTTGTGATGAACCGACCGGAAATCTGGATAAGAAAATGGGGGACGAAGTCATGGACGTGTTGAAACGGCTGAATGAAGAAATGGGGATCAGTATTATGGTAATTACACACGATCAGTCCGTTGCTGACCGTTGTAAAAAGATTATGCATTTGTCGGATGGAAAACTTGTTATGTAAGACAATTTAAAAGGGAGGGAATGTAAATGAAAAAGATTTTGGTTTTATGTATCTGTATCGCTATTTTAGCAATTATATTTGTATTCAGCGGAAAAGGCCAATATACGAAAGCGCTACAAAATCTGAAAGTCGATGATCTGGACAAAATTGTAATTTACAATGCCGATGAGCGTGTAACTTTAGATCAAAAGGATGACATGCAAAAGATGATTGATATTTTAACATCGATGCAGTTGCGAAAAACTTCCCCAAACACGAAAGACGGTTTTGCCTTTTCGATGGAGTTGTATGATCACAATGGAGAAGAAACCACGATTGTAGTAGCGTCCTCGGACGTAACAGTCGGAGACCAAAATTACAAGTGTAAGGACGATTATTGTGAGCAGATTCGCAGTGTGTATGAACAATATTATGTAAAATAAGTGCTACGGAGCAAAAAGGATCGCGATACCCTGATACATCTGTTATAATAAAGGTGTATCAGGGTGTTTTTGTCTGAAAAATGAAAAGAAATGGAGGAAACGGACATGGCATTTGATTTTAATAAGTTAAAAAGCGATATCGTATCAATGGGAAAGGATGTCGGCGACAAGGTGAGCGATGTGTCGGCAGTTGCCAAGGTAAAGCTGGATATCCGCAATAAGGAAAGTTACATGGAGAAGCAGTTCACGGAACTTGGACGCGCTTACTATCTTGCACATAAAAATGAGGAAGAGATTCCAGAGAAGGAATTCTTTAAGCCGATCGCAGAGGCGGAAGCAGAGATCGCCCATTTACAGGATGAGCTGATGACGCTGCAGGGCGCAGAAGTCTGCCCGAGCTGTGGCAAAAAGCAGCCTGCCGGTCATGCTTTTTGTGAGAGTTGCGGAGCTGCAATGAATGAGACAAATGAGGCAGCAGGCGAAGAGAATGTAAAAAATGAAGAGACTGCAACTGGCGAAGCGGCATCCGAGACGGAGACGGTAGCGGGCAGCGAGCAGTAGTTCGGTAAAAAAAGATAATGTCGGTCATCTTGAATTATAGTGCATTATAGTGGATTATAGTGCTTAAGACAAATTATAGTCAATTATAGTGTAAGTTGGAAAGTGATATATTGATGGAGAAATTGGAATAATAACTGGTTCCACTTGACAGAATCTGATCAAGTAAGTATGATAAATGACGTAATAACAAACACTATCATTAGGTAAACACTGGGAAAAAGAGAGTACATCCGGCAGGAACCTTACAGAGAGATCTCGAAAGGCTGAGAGGAGATCGGGGAGAGCAGATGGAAGATGGCTTTGGAGTGGCAGGGGCGAACCGCGCATGCGGATAGGCTCTGACGGGACCGCCTGTTATAGCGGAGAATGTGCATGCATTTACAGAGGCTGGGATCGCGAGGTGCCGGTGAATGGAAGTGGTAACACGGGATGATATTCTCGTCTTCTTAGGAAGACGAGATTTTTTATTTTATCAAAGGAGGCCCAATAAGATGGCGAACAAAGGGAAATATTATATGACAACAGCGATTGCCTACACATCAGGTAAGCCGCATATCGGAAATACTTACGAGATTATTCTTGCAGATGCGATCGCAAGATATAAGCGTGCGGAAGGATACGATGTCTATTTCCAGACCGGAACTGACGAGCATGGTCAGAAGATTCAGGAGAAGGCAGAGGCAGCAGGCATCTCCCCGAAGGAGTATGTTGATCAGGTATCCGGCGAGGTTAAGAGAATCTGGGATCTCGTAAACTCTTCTTATGATAATTTCGTTCGTACAACCGACGAGGACCATGAGAAATGCGTTAAGAAGATTTTTAAGAAATTATACGATCAGGGCGATATCTACAAGGGTTCTTACGAGGGAATGTACTGTACCCCTTGTGAGTCTTTCTGGACCGAGTCACAGCTTGTGGACGGCAAGTGCCCGGACTGCGGACGTGAGGTAAAGCCTGCAAAAGAGGAGGCTTACTTCTTCAAGATGAGCAAGTACGCAGATCGTCTGATCGATTACATCAACACACATCCGGAGTTTATCCAGCCGGTATCCAGAAAGAACGAGATGATGAACAACTTCCTTCTTCCGGGACTTCAGGATCTGTGTGTATCGAGAACTTCTTTCAGCTGGGGAATCCCTGTTGATTTCGATCCAAAGCATGTTGTGTATGTATGGCTTGATGCTTTGACAAACTATATCACGAAGATTGGCTACGATCCGGACGGATCAAGCGAGCTGTTCAATAAGAACTGGCCTGCAGATCTGCATCTGATCGGTAAAGATATCGTTCGTTTCCATACCATTTACTGGCCGATTTTCCTGATGGCGCTGGATCTGCCGCTGCCGAAGCAGGTATTCGGACATCCGTGGCTGCTCCAGGGCGGAGACAAGATGAGTAAGTCCAAAGGAAACGTGATCTATGCAGACGATATGGTAGATCTGTTTGGCGTGGACGCAACACGTTACTTCGTATTGCATGAGATGCCTTACGAGAACGACGGTGTGATCACATGGGATCTCGTGATCGAGCGTTTCAATTCGGATCTTGCTAATATTCTCGGAAACCTCGTAAATCGTACGATTTCCATGAGCAACAAATATTTTGGCGGAATCGTGAAGTCCACCGGCGTGACGGCAGAGGTCGATGAGGATCTCAAGGCTGTTGTTACCGGAACCCGTGACCGCGTGGCACAGAAGATGGAGAAGCTTCGTGTGGCAGATGCCATCTCCGAAGTGTTCGCATTGTTCCGTCGCTGCAACAAATACATTGATGAGACTACGCCTTGGGTACTTGCCAAGGATGAGGCGCAGCAGGATCGTCTGGCAGAGGTTCTCTACAACCTGACCGAGTCCATCACGATCGGTGCAAGCCTGTTACATTCCTTCTTACCGGAGACTGCAGAGAAGATCGTTGCGCAGTTATCAACTTCTCTTCGTGACTTCGATGACCTTGATAAGTTTGGTCTGTATGCAAATGGAACCAAGGTGACTGAGACACCGGAGATTCTGTTCGCAAGACTTGACCCGAAGGAGATCATGCCGAAGGTTGAGGAACTTCAGGCAAAGCAGAAGGCTGAGTATGAGGTAGAACAGAAGAAATTAAACGGCGAGGAAGCAGCAGAGGAAGAGGCTTCGATCGATATCGAGCCAAAGGAAGAGATCACATTTGACGATTTCATGAAGATGCAGTTCCAGGTGGGTGAGATCCTTTCCTGCGAGGCAGTTGCGAAATCCAAGAAGCTGCTTTGTTCCCAGGTGAAGATCGGAAGTCAGGTAAAGCAGATCGTATCCGGAATCCGCAAGGATTACTCACCGGAAGAGATGGTCGGCAAGAAAGTTATGGTACTTGTGAACTTAAAGCCGGCGAAGCTTGCAGGCGTTTTATCAGAGGGAATGCTTCTGTGCGCAGAGGATGCGGACGGAAATCTTTCGCTCATGACACCGGAGAAAAAGATGCCGAGCGGAGCAGAGATCTGTTAAACCAGATGTCATAAATCAGGGTGTGTTTCTGCTTGCAGAAAACACAATCTGATTTCATGACTCGCCCCATACATGAGCAATTCGTAGTTTAACAGAATCATATATCCCGCCCTTGACTTTTCCCTACACATGCACAATAATTAACTTGAGAGTAATTTACTTGAAAGTTAATTATATGCAAAGCGAGGTGAAACCACTATGCAGAAAAAGTTTATCGGAAGAGAAAACGAACTGAAAGAACTCAATGAACTCTACGAACAGAATCGATTTCAGCTGTTTGTATTATATGGGCGCAGGCGTGTTGGTAAGACCACATTGCTCAATGAATTTTGTAAGGGAAAAGCTGCTGTTTTTTATTCCGCAGAGCAGAGCAATGACAAACTGAATCTTGAGAAATTTTCTACGCTCGTTTTTCATTATTATAACGAATCGAATTTGCAGGCGTTTTCATCATGGAGTAATGCATTTTTGTATTTGAATGAACGTCAAAACGGGAAGCGGCTTATTATTGTTATTGATGAGTTCCCGTATCTTGTTCAGAAAAATCGTGCCTTGCTTTCGGAATTTCAGCATTTGATCGATCATCAGTTAAAAGGCGGAAATCTGTTTATTGTACTATGCGGAAGTTATATGGGATTTATGGAGAAAGAAGTTCTGGGTGCAAAAAGTCCGTTGTTTGGACGCCGAACCGGACAGCTTCATATGAAACCATTTCATTATCAGACAAGCCTGCAATTTATGGATGGCTTTACGGATGAAGAAAAACTGATGCTATATGGTGCATTCGGCGGTACGCCTTTATATTTGCAGTTGATTCAGAATGATAAAAGCTGGGAAGAAAATATAAAGCATAATTTCCTGAAAAATACTTCTTATTTATATGAGGAACCATTGCTTTTGCTGAGGCAGGAAGTGCAGGAACCGGGAGTGTACAGCGCAATCATAGAGGCGATTGCCAACGGCTACACAAAGGCGAATGAGATTTCCACAAAGATTGGTGAGGATACCGCAAAATGCCTCAAGTATATTAAAATACTTTGTGAATTGGGGATCCTTTATAAAGAAACGCCTTTTGGAGAGAAGGAATCGTCGAGAAAGACACTGTATGGAATTTCGGATTTGATGTTTCGATTCTGGTATCGTTATGTGTTTGCCAACCGAACGTTAGTTGAGACGGATGCAAGCCAGGCAGTATGGACAAAGAAGATCGAGCCGGATTATAGTAATTATATGGGACTGGTTTTCGAAAAGATCTGTATTGATTATCTGAGCATGCAGAATGCCAAGGGAAATTTACCGATACTTTTTACCAGCATTGGCAGGTGGTGGGGAACCGATTCAAAAACACGCAGTCAGATTGAGATCGATCTTATTGCAAACGACGGTGACGATTACATTGTTGGTGAATGCAAATGGAGAAACGAAAAGCTGGATCTGTCGGTGTTTACCAGCTTGAAGGAAAAGGCAGATGTGTATAGCAAAAAGCGGAATCATACATGGTATGCGCTTTTTTCAAAGTCAGGCTTCACGGATGCAGTTACAGAAGAAGCAAAGAAAAATGATCAGCTTATATTGGTTGATCTGCAGCAATTGGTACAGAATAGATAAGAGCGATAACACAAGACAGGAGGGGAAAGTATGGAAATCCTGGATATTGTAGATGACAATGGAATACCGACTGGCAAGACGGTGGATCGTGTGACTGCGCACCGCGAGGGCATCCAGCACCGGACGGCACATCTGTGGATCGCGCGCAGACGGGACGGACAGATTGAGTTGCTCCTGCAAAAGCGTTGCATGGAAAAGGATTCGTTTCCGGGATGTTACGACATCTCAAGTGCCGGACACATTCCGGCGGGCATGGATTATGTTCCGTCGGCACTCAGGGAGCTTCGCGAGGAGCTTGGTGTGACAGCACAGGCAGAGGATCTGATTCCATGCGGATTAAAGCGTGTAACTGTGAAGAATGAATTTCACGAGCATCCGTATGTGGATCGTCAGGTGTGCAATGTCTATCTGATGTGGATGGATCGTCCGGCGGAGGAATTCGTTGTGCAGAGGGAAGAGATTGAAAGCGTTATGTGGATGGAGTATCAGGCTGTTCGCAAAGCGGTAACAGAGAATACGATTCCGAATTGCATTGATATCGAAGAACTTGATATGATCGAAAAGCATTTTGAAGATTAAAACAGATTATGAGAAAGAATTCAGAATGGATGCACTAGCAGAGACATTTGATTCTGAACAATGAAGGAGCGTTCATGATATTTGAAACCCATGCACATTATGACGATGAAAAATTTGCAGAGGACAGGGAAGAGGTTCTTGCTGATCTGCTGAAGCGGGGCATCCGCCCGGTCATCAATGTCGGAGCATCCATAGAATCAACTAAGACAACCTTAGAGATCGCCGAGAGTCATGATTTCGTCTATGCAGCAGTCGGTGTGCATCCGAGTGATATTGACGGATTGAATGAGGAAACCTTCGCATGGCTTGCGGAGCAGACAAAGCACGCGAAAACGGTTGCGATCGGTGAAATCGGACTGGATTATTATTGGGACAAGGAAGCGGATGTGCAGGAGCAGCAACGCTATTGGTTTAAGCGCCAGCTGGAGCTTGCCCGCGAGAAAGAGCTTCCGGTCATTATCCATTCGAGGGATGCGGCGGAAGATACGATGGATATTTTGCAGGAACTTCATAAGCAAGGTCTGAATCATCCGGGTGTGATCCACTGTTATTCCTACTCGCCGGAGATGGCGTATGAATTCATCAAGATGGGCTATTACATCGGTGTCGGCGGTGTTGTCACTTTTAAAAATGCAAAGAAACTTGTCCGCACGGTCGAGGAAATCCCGATGGAGCGGATTCTGCTGGAAACCGACTGCCCGTATATGGCGCCGGAGCCACACCGCGGAACACGTAACGATTCGCGTAACATTCCGTATGTGATCGAGAAGATTGCACAGATCAAGGGGATTGATCCGCAAGTTGTGGAAGAGACGGCGCGTGAGAATGCATTTCGGCTTTTTACGAAAGTTGTATAATGAAAAGCTGCGATTTCATAAGGCAAACTTATGGAGTTGCGGCTTTTTTCAGCGTTTGCAACCGCCGGTTGACAATATATACGGACTTCCTGGTGGTAATGCAACCGCCAATTTTGGTAGAATCAGATGAACAAATAAAGAAAGGCGGGAATTGTAATGAGCATAGCGGACAGAATTCAGACATTAAGAAAAAGCAAAGGGATCTCACAGGAGGAATTGGCGGATAAGGTTGGCGTTTCGCGTCAGGCCGTTTCCAAGTGGGAGAGCGGGCAAAGCGCACCGGATATTGAAAAAATTATCTTACTCAGTGGATTCTTTGGTGTTACGACTGATTTTTTATTAAAGGGAATCGAACCGGTAGCGGAGGAAACAAAGTCGAAGCCCGATGCGAGAATCTTTGCTTTGGCAGGAACAGTAATCAATTTTATTGGTCTGGTTGTTGCGATTATGATTTGGGTGGAGGAACAGACTTTGGGATCTGTTGCGGTCGGACTCATTATCATGGCGGTGGGGTGTCTGAGTTTTGGAGTCGGACAGTACATAGGTACGAATAGGAGAGCTTCCTCCCGGATTTTTGGAACAATCAATGTATGGCTGCTGAGTCCTATTCCGTGCGTGTGCATATACCTGTTGCTGTATCGTATCATCGACCGATTGTGGTGGAGTCCTAGGTTTTCGCAAAATGGGAGTGCTGCTTTAGGAATCGGACCTTGTTTGCTCATTTACGTTGTGTTCTGTGTTGTTTTTGATGTTGTGTGGCTAAAGTGCAAAAAGAGATAAACGCGTCTGGGTGTTTGCATACAAATAATTTGACTTGTTATATGGGGTAGACTAGAATTTTGCATAGAAGAAATTGGATTTTATGGAGGGTAATATCATGAAGAAATTGATTGCAAAAATCGAGGATATGAATTTTAGCGGACGCGAGCATTTTCTGCTCGGCGTGTGTCTGCTGCTCGGCGGAACACTGCTTGGAATGTTGCTTTCACCGAAGGGGGAAAGAGTGATCGGAAGCCATAACGGTAACAATAATACCGGTTATTACAATGAAAACGACGAGCATGAGGACGACGAATAGACGCTTTAGAAGAATAAAAGGGGAACACAAATGAGTTACAGAGCCAGTGACGGAACAAGGCAGTGGGACGGCAGTAAGAAGGTGCCGGAGGAGCGGATGGCGATGAAGATGACAAGCTTTGCACGCACCGGAATCACTCCGGATATTGCAGGCGCGGATCTGTCATATGCCTTGAAATTACAATACAACCGGTGGAAAGCCAAGGATCTGCGTGTGACGATGGAGGTTACGCCGTCCGATGTGGGCAAGCCGCAGGTGCCGACGCGGGGATTCCATTGGAATGATGCGAAGTATACGCATGAGCGCCGTTTCGACACAGGAACGAAAACGCAGAAATATTATAAAGATGGCAAATGTATTCATTCACGCGAGGATGAGGTCGGGATCAACGCGATCGTGACGGATCTTGCCGTGGATGGGGGAATCGTGGAATCGGACAGCTATTGCTGTCCATCGTGCGGTGCGATCAGCACGGTCAGAGAGCTGATGAACGGATGCCCGTATTGCAAGGCCCGGTTTCTGATGCCGGATCTGTTTCCGAAAGTTACGAATTTCTATTTTTATGAGGATGATTCCAGCAAAGTGGATTTCATTCGGAATACGGTGATCGTCGGCGCAGTGATTGCTGCGCTGTATGAGCTTGTGCAGTGTCTGGGAAGCCGGCAACTGCTCGATTTTGTGATGGTGCCGGTCGCAGGACTGATGGGCGCTTTCATAGGATTGATGTGCGGTGGGTTTGCATTCCTGGGATATGCGATCTACAAGGCGATACAGGGAATCAGCGAAGTTGGTGGCTCGAAGAGCGCGGAGCGCAAAATCGAGCGTAAGATGCAGGCATTTGACAGCGTTTTTTCTTATAAATTGTTTGAGGGACAACTTCTGTCGTTTCTGAAAATGGCGCTTTTTACCGAGGAACCGGGCAATCTTGCCTGCTTCGAGGGCACATCGATTCCGGAGCGCTATCGTGATCTTGTGGATATGAGCTACCACGGAACGATCGCGTTAAAAGGCATTGAGACGGATGACGATATGGTCAAAATGAATCTTGGCTTGTTTTTGCGTGACACTTATTACACGAATAATCATATTAAGATTAAGGACGAGGAGATTCGGCTGCAGGTTGCAAGAAAGCGCTCGGCGCGCACGGATGCCGGCTTTTCCATTAAGAAGGTGGAGTGTAGGGCGTGCGGCGGAAGTTTTGATGCGTCGCACCAGCGGATCTGTCCGTACTGCCATAATGCGTATGATATGAAGGAGCAGAACTGGGTGATCACGCGGATCGAAAAGTGATACAGTATAACAAATTGATTTTGGGAGAGAGAAATGAACATTACAGTATATCTTGGTGCGTTTGAGGGAAATGATCCTGCGTTGAAAAAGGCGGTGTGGGAGCTTGGTGCATGGATCGGTCAAAACGGACATACATTGGTTTACGGCGGCTCGAAATCCGGATTGATGGGAGAGATTGCGGAAAGTGTTCTGCAGGCAGGCGGCGAAGTGATCGGTGTTGAGCCACAGTTTTTTGTCGATCAGGTACTTCAGCATGAGGGGCTGACCGAGCTGATCGTCACAAAAGACATGACGGAGCGGAAAACGAAAATGATCGAGCTGGGTGACGCTTTTATCGCATTTCCGGGAGGAACGGGAACGCTCGAGGAGATCTCGGAGATCATGTCGAAGGTTTCGCTGAATCAGATTTCGGTGCCATGTATTCTTTACAATCTAAATGGGTATTACGACAGTTTGAAGGAACTGTTGCATCACATGATTGAGATGGGACTGTCCACGCCGGAACGACAGGCGGGAATTTATTTTGCGGATAATTTGGATGAGATTAAGCAGATTTTGGAGAAAAAATGAAAACAGAACGATTAACGATAAGACCGATTGAGGCAAATGACTGGTCGGCTTTGAAAGAAATCTGGGAGGATTTCAACCGTTCGCCGTATGTCATCTACGACAACGTGAAGAGCACCGATCCGGATGAGGTGAAAATGCGGATCGCGCGATGGGCAGAAGCGACACAAAACGGAAAAG
>CAKRKX010000004.1 GCA_934358675.1 uncultured Agathobacter sp.
ATAAAGATTTGATGAAGATTTATTCCCGTATGGAATAAACCATCAATTGAATATCATTATCAGAACTCGGCTTTCCTTCTTTCATTTCAGGCTTATAAAGTGCTTTCCACCATTTTTTAATGCTTTCGCAATGGCAGAAAAAATCTTATGATTTTCCCCATCGTCTTCAAGATATCCTATTGCTCCATGTGTATTAGCTTTAGGTATCACTATATTCATTCATTTTACCTCCATCTTATATTTCTATTATGTGTAACACAAATACAAATAAGCCCCATCAAACAGATTTCTCTATCCAATGGGGCTTCTATGTCATATCGTCTGATTCCACATCATTATATTGTTTTCTTACATCAAACTCTGCATCGTTTGGCGTAAAATTGGCGTATTTTTGTAATTTTACAAATTTCCACCAATAAGGTACATCACGTTTTTAGTACAGCTTTGCACCTGCTGGAATGTGGTTATCAACCATAAGAAGATGAAGTTCTTCATCCTCTGAATCCTTAAGATTGTTTACTGCTGAAAGTAACATACCGCAGGATTCAATTCCCATCATCTTACGTGGTGGAAGATTTGTGATGGCAATAAGTGTCTTTCCAACAAGCTCTTCTGGCTCATAATAAGCGTGGATTCCGCTTAAAATAGTGCGGTCTGTGCCTGTTCCATCATCTAAAGTAAACTGTAACAGTTTCTTTGACTTCGGTACTGCAACACATTCTTTAACCTTTACCGCACGGAAATCAGACTTGCTGAATGTATCGAAGTCTACTGCTTCCTCGAATAAAGGCTCAACTTTTACATTTGAGAAATCAATCTTTTCATTAGCTGTAAAGAATCCGTTGTTGTCATTTGCAGCTTCTGCTGCATCTCCCTCGGAAGACTTGGAAGCCTTCTTGTCGGAGTCGAGTGACTTCATTGTCGGGAACAGAAGTACATCACGGATTGCCTGGCTGTCTGTAAGCAACATTACAAGACGGTCAATTCCATATCCGATACCACCTGTCGGAGGCATACCGATCTCCAGTGCGTTCAGGAAATCTTCGTCTGTATGCTCTGCCTCGTCATCACCGGCTGCTGCATTGGCATCCTGTGCGGCGAAACGCTCACGCTGATCGATCGGATCATTTAACTCGGAGTATGCGTTACACATCTCCCATGTATTACAGAATAACTCGAAACGCTCTACCTTTGTAGGGTCGCTTGGCTTTTTCTTGGTAAGCGGAGAGATCTCAATCGGATGATCCATAATGAATGTCGGCTGGATCAGCTCCTTCTCGCAGTATTCCTCAAAGAAGAGGTTGATGATATCACCCTTCTTGTGACGTTCCTCATAAGCGATATGATGCTCGTCCGCAAGCTTCTTGGCTGCTGCATCATCCGGTACCTGATCGAAATCGATTCCCGTATATTTCTTGATGGCATCGTTCATGGTCAGGCGTGCGAATGGCTTTCCAAGGTCGATCTCTACGCCATTGTAGCTGATCTTGGTGCTTCCGCAAACCTTCTCTGCGAGGTAACGGAACATGGACTCCGTCAGCTCCATCATGCCTTCGTAGTCTGTGTATGCCTGATACAACTCCATAAGTGTGAACTCAGGATTGTGACGGGTATCCACACCCTCATTACGGAAAACGCGTCCGATCTCGTATACACGCTCAAGTCCTCCGACGATCAGTCTCTTTAAGTAAAGTTCAAGAGAGATACGAAGCTTAACGTCCTCATTCAATGCGTTGTAATGTGTCTCGAACGGTCTTGCTGCGGCACCGCCTGCGTTTGCAACGAGCATCGGCGTCTCAACTTCCATAAAGTCACGATCTGCTAAGAAGTTACGGATCTCCTTGATGATCTTGGATCTCTTAATGAATACTTCCTTGCTCTCCTGATTCATGATCAGGTCGATATATCTCTGACGGTAACGCATGTCCGTATCGGTCAGTCCGTGGAACTTCTCCGGAAGGATCTGTAAAGACTTGGAAAGAAGCGTCATCTCCTCTGCGTGGATGGAAATCTCTCCTGTCTTTGTGCGGAATGCATAACCTTTTACACCCCAGATATCACCGATATCGGATTTCTTGAAGGTTGCATATAAGTCTTCGCCGATGGAATCGCGGGCAACGTAGATCTGGATACTTCCCTTGAGATCCTGAATGTTAGCGAATGAAGCTTTACCCATAACACGCTTAAACATCATACGTCCTGCGATCGATACTTCGATCGGAGATGCGTCCATGATCGCGCGTCTTGCTTCATATTCCTGCTTTACAACTTCTCTTGCATCAGCCTCTTCCAAGCCCTCTGTGCTTGGTGCGACTCTTCCTGCAAGAAGCTTCTCCTCATGTGCGGTATAAACTTCCTTCACATCGGAGGTGTGGTGTGTTACGTCATATTTTGTAATCTGAAATGGATCCTGGCCTGCAGCCTGCAGATTCGCTAACTTCTCGCGGCGAACCTGAAGCAGCTGATTGACATCCTGCTGTCCCTGATTTGCGTTATTATTTCCCGCCATCTTCTATTCCTCTCTTAATCTTCTACTGTTGATCTCTGGATCTCGAGTACCTTGTAAGATAACTCGCCAGCTTCTGTCTCTACGGTAATTGTCTCGCCAACCTTCTTGCCGAGCAAAGCACGGCCTACCGGTGACTCGTTACTGATCTTGCCTTTTAAGCTGTTGGCCTCTGTCGAACCAACGATCTTGTACTCTAATTCCTCATCGAATTCGCAATCAAGGATCTTGACTTTACATCCGATGCTGATCTTCTCTAAATCAACTTCCTCCTCAACAACGACTTCTGCGTTCTTAAGGATCTTCTCGATCTCCTCGATACGAGCCTCGATATCTCTCTGCTCGTCCTTGGCTGCATCGTACTCTGCGTTCTCTGATAAGTCACCCTGCTCGCGGGCTTCCTTAATCTTCTGCGCGATCTCTCTACGCTTTACAACCTTCAGATCCTGTAACTCGTCCTCGAGTCTTTTGAGTCCTTCGTAAGTTAAGATATTTTTCTTATCCATTTCCTTTACCCCGCTTTAATATATTTTGAAAAACCTATTTATTGCTATAAATTAACTAAGGTATTATACCCAATGCGCCGCGTTATGTCAAGATTTGTCAACGTTTCCGGTCGTTTCTGTGTTTTTATCCACGCACTTTATTCTGTAACCGTACCATCCAGATTGTTCAGCAGCAATTCCTCAAGCGCTTCAAACGACTCCACATTGTTGATTGCTACGCGAAGGCGTGCCGAATTCGGATACCCTGCGGTATACCACGCCGCGTGTTTGCGGATCTCACGGATGCCGATATATTCACCTTTAAATTCGAGCATCATACGCGCATGCCGCAGGATCATCTGTGTGACTTCTTCAAGTGTCGGCTTCGCCAGATGTTCGCCGGTTTCAAAGTAATGCAGGATTTGCCGGAAAATCCATGGATTCCCCTGTGCGCCGCGTGCGATCATAAATCCGTCACATCCGGTCTGTGTCTCCATTGCAATCACGTCTTCCGCTGTCAGCAAGTCGCCGTTGCCGATCACCGGTATTGAAACCGCTTCTTTTACCTGTCTGATAATATCCCAGTCCGCCCTGCCGGAATAGAACTGCTCGCGTGTCCGACCGTGCACTGCAACTGCTGCCGCGCCCGCATCCTCTGCAATCTTTGCCATCTCTACCGCGTTGATATGTTCATCGTCAAAGCCTTTGCGGATCTTGACCGTGACCGGCTTGCCGATCGCCTTTACCGTCTCCCGGATGATCTCGCCTGCCAGCTTCGGATTTTTCATGAGCGCAGATCCTTCTCCATTGTTTACGATCTTCGGAACCGGACAGCCCATATTGAGGTCAAGAATATCAAATGGTTTATCCTCGATCTGATGCGCGATCTTTGAAATAATTTCCGGGTCGGAGCCAAAGAGCTGCAGCGACACCGGATTCTCCCGCGGATCGATTTCAAGCAGGCTCTCTGTATTGCGGTTCTTGTACAGGATCGCCTTGGCGCTCACCATCTCCATGCACAGAAGGCCCGCGCCCTGCTCCTTACATAACAAGCGAAATGGCAGGTCTGTTACGCCTGCCATAGGAGCCAGTATTAAGTTATTCGGCAGCATCACACTGCCTATCTTAAGTGGTTTGATCATTGTTATTTTATTTTCCGATTCTGCTTTTTATACACACGATAAATGCCTTTTAACGTAAGATTCGGATCGTAGATATCGATCGTATCCGTTTCGTTCGCGATAATTCTGCCAAGTCCGCCGGTGACAACCGTCTTGACATTGTCGAGTCCGACTTCCTGTTTCACCTTATTGATAATATATTCCGTCTGTCCGATCTGTCCGTACACGATTCCTGCCTGCATGCTGGAAATCGTGTCTTTGCCGAGAATGCAATCCGGCTTCTTGATCTCGATGGCAGGAAGCTTCGCGGCATCCTCCGACAAAGCCTTCGCCGCGATGCGGATTCCCGGAGCCGTAATTCCGCCCAGGAAAGCACCCGATGCATCGACAAAATCATACGTTGTGGCAGTACCGAAATCAATAACGAGTACCGGTCCGCCATAGATCTCATATGCACCCACAGCATCTACGATTCGGTCCGCACCGATCTGCTGCGGATTCGGGGTCACGATACGGATTCCCGTCTTGATGCCGGCCTCGACAACGATCGGAGTAATATGAAAATATTTCGCAAAAGCACCATGCAGCGAATGCATAACGTTCGGCACAACCGAACAGATAATCGTATCTTTGATATCACTCGGTTTGATCTCGTTCTGCTCCAGAAGATTATAAAGAATCATGCCGTACTCATCGGAAGTACGTGGCATCTTCGTCGTGATACGAAATGTCGCCACGATCTCGTCGCCTTTAAAAACGCCACAGGTTATATTTGTGTTTCCTACATCTATCGAAAGTATCATATGTTAATCCTCCTCGTCACGTGAACATCAGCCCATGCAAAATTTGCCGTTGGCAAATGGGCTGACGCCTGCGGTGCATCTTTGATGCATCGCCAGGGGTATTCCCCTACAGTCCCTCTCCCAAATAGATAACCTTGTAAAACATCTCGAGTGCTTCGAGTAAGTCTCTCTTCTCGTTCTGGTACTGTTTGATTTTGAGCACGCTTCCAATCTCGTCGTACAGGAAATCATTCTCCTCGCAGCTTGTCTTGAATTCAAGCGTTCCGTCCTCGTCAAACACAAGCTCAAGAATGCCTCCCACATCCTCTGTATAGAGAACGCACATAATTTTTAGTTCGTCGCGAATCGACTGTGGAAGCTGGTTAAAATTCTCGTTCAGATAAAATTTCTTTTTGTATCCGTTTGACACACAAAGCGTTACCTCGCCCGGATTCTTCGCTTCATTAGACATAGCCGTAGATTCCTCTCACGGAGACTTCTCCGGACGACACAAGCTTGCGTGACTCCCATGTGTCGACGATCAGTTCTCCCTTTTTTGTAATTCCCATTGCCTTTCCCTCAAAAGGCTCCTTCGGATCGAGCACACGCACCTGACGGCCGCGGTTGACAAGCATGGTGTCATACTCTTTCTGCAGTCCTTCCATGTCCTCGGTCTCTAAATACTTGGCGTACACATCCTCAAATTCCTCAAGAAACGCCTCGATCAGCGATGCTCTGTGGATGTGCTGTCCGCTCTCAAGAAAAAGCGAACTTGCCGTCTGCGCGATCTCTTCCGGAAATTCTTCATTGTGCACATTGATACCGATTCCGATCACAATGTGATTGATATAATCAAACTGTGCGCTCATCTCTGTCAGAATACCGCACACTTTCTTGCCGTTCATCACGATGTCGTTCGGCCATTTGATCATCGCCGGAACACCGGTCACTCTGCGGATTGCACGCGTGGTTGCCATCGCAGTCACAAGCGTGAGCATTGATGCGTTGTTCGGATTGATCTCCGGCTTTAACATCAGTGTCATAAAGATACCGATGCCCGACGGTGACTCCCACGAGCGGCCTCTGCGTCCCTTGCCCGCGGTCTGCCGATCTGCGACAACAAGCGTTCCGTTCGGATGACCTTCCTCGGCGAGTTCCTTCGCCTTGGTATTGGTGGAATCGATGTTGTCAAAGTAATAGATCTCACATCCCGCCCACTCGGTCGCATGGATGCTCTCCAGCTCCGTCTTGTCCATAACATCCGGTGCGGACAGCAGATGATATCCCTTGTTCTGTACCGCCTCGATCTCGTATCCATTCTCCTTGAGCTGATTGATCGCTTTCCACACAGCCGTTCTGGATACGCCAAATTTATTGCATAGCTCCTGACCGGACACATAACCTTCCGTCTCGCGGAGCATCTTAAGTATTTCTGCTTTCATCGCTTTCCCTACTTAATCCTGTTTTCTTTTTGCGCTATCGGTTCATCTGATTCGATACACGAATCACTTCACGCACTAATCAGACAGTGTTGCTTTCATGATAGCCTTAATGGAATGCATACGATTCTCAGCCTCGTCAAAGACAACAGAACGCGGTCCCTCAAAGACTTCGTCCGTTACTTCGAGCTCGGACAGACCGAATTTCTCGTATACCTGCTTACCGATCGTTGTCTTGAGATCATGGAATGCCGGTAAGCAATGCATGAAGATTGCGGTATCTTTTGCATTTTCAAATGCGGCTGCATTTACCTGATATGGTTTAAGATCGTTGATACGCTCTGCCCAAACTTCATCCGGCTCACCCATAGATACCCATACATCGGTGTAAATCACGTCTGCATCCTTGGTTGCCTCTGCCACATCTTCCGTCAGTGTGATGCTTGCACCTGTGCCGGATGCAACATCCACGCAGTAATCAACAAGCTTCTTATCCGGGAAGTATTTCTGATTGGTGCATGCAACAAAGTTCATACCGAGCTTCGCGCAGGTTACCATCAGGGAATTTCCCATGTTATAGCGGGCATCGCCCATGTATACAAACTTCACACCCTTGAGATGACCGAGATGCTCACGAATCGTCAGCATATCTGCAATCATCTGTGTCGGATGGAATTCATTCGTCAGACCGTTCCATACCGGAACACCTGCATATTTTGCCAGTTCTTCGACGATTTCCTGTCCGTATCCACGGTACTCGATTCCGTCGAACATTCTTCCAAGCACACGAGCCGTATCTGCGATGCTCTCCTTCTTACCGATCTGTGATCCGCTCGGATCAAGGTAAGTTACATGCATACCGAGATCATGTGCCGCCACCTCGAAGGAACAGCGCGTTCTGGTACTCGTTTTCTCAAAAATCAATGCGATGTTCTTGCCGACCAGACTGTCGTGCATGATTCCCTGATGCTTTTTCTCCTTAAGCTCAGCGGATAAATCGATGAGATAGTTGATCTCCTCCGGTGTGTAGTCCATTAACTTCAAAAAATTACGTCCCTTTAATGTCATTGCGCTTCCTCCTTTTGGAACATCAGCCCCTGCAAAATTTGCCTAAGGCAAATGGGCTGACGCTACATGTCAAGCTTTCTGCGGAATCTTGACACAGTTTACAATGAAGATATTTTACTCCATTTGTCAAGCGATTACAACTAAAATAAATAAAGGCCTGCCTTTCGGCAAGCCCTCACGAATATTTTCTTTTTAGTAGAATACGATCGGTCCAATCACAACACCCGCATGACCGCTGGATGCCAGTTTAAAACTCTTCGCTCCGCCGGTCGGATCGCTGCCGCTTAATGCTGCACGAGCCGCCTGTCTTGCACTGGAACTTACACCACTTGCAAGTCTCTGCTCAAGTCTTCCAGATGAGGCCGGTCCGAACTGACCTCTCTGGTAGATGACATTGTAGATTGAATTTGGATAACTTCCGCTGCGAACACGATTGATAACAACCGCACCTACGGCTGTCATACACTGTACGCCCTGACCACCTGCCTCACACTGAACCAGTGCAGCAAGCAATGTCTCCTCATCTGCAGATGCTGCAAGTGAAGCATTCTGTGTGGTAGAAGTTGTTGTTGTCTGTCCGTTGGATGATGAAGAAGATGAAGAAGCCTTCTGTGCCTCTTCCGCTGCTTTCTTCTCTTCTGCAGCCTTCTGCGCCGCAGCTTCCTCCTCGAGCGTTACCGCTTTACCGGTATCAAGGGAAAGTGTCACATAATCAGCGCTAACATAACAGGTATCTCCATCCACTTTGACCGCAACCCATTCGTCCGTCTTCTTATTTGCCTTCTTGTTTACAACAAACTTATCGCCGGCAACAACCGTCTTTACAACGCTTGCATCTTCTGCCGGTGATGTACGGACACGAAGTCCGTCGATCGTAACTTTCGCTACTGTATCACAATTCTTCTTTGCATAGGCATATGCTTCCTGACCGAATACACAATACTCATTCTTTACATATCCCTTCACACTACCGGATGCAATCTTGGTCCATGCTTTGCCCTGCTTTTTAACTAAGGCACAGTCTCCTTTGTAAAGCTTTCCGACGATTTCGGAATCAACATTTGCCTCTGCACGAACATACAGGAAATCCTTTACGTCCGCCATCAGCTTATCCTGCCAGTCTTTCTCTTCCGCAGTCAGTGTTTCATCTGCGTTATCTGTCGTGGCAGATTCTTTTTCGTCTGCAACCGTCTGTGCGGAATCCTGAACTTCAGTCTCTTCCGCATCCTGTCCCTCGATGGACACATCTTCTGCTGAAGCAGCAACCATATAAGTCTCTTCCTTCTCAACTGAGAGCAGGCTGTCAAGATAATCGGCTGACTCTACTTCATATTCATTCATTGTTACGGCAAAACCGGCAATTCCATTGTCCTCTAACTGTGTATTCTCTGCTGCCTGTGTATCTGCAGCATATACTCCATTACTGGTAACTGCTGTGATCACCATTGCCAATGCCAGTACAAGAACTGTGGCACTCTCGATCACTTTCTTACTTATTTGCATTATGAACCTCCGTATCTTATTGTGCGCAACACATTGTGTTACTAGCTTATGCAGTAAGTGTTACACTTATGTTGCGTTTTTAAACACTTTATTTCAAATGTTACAAGTTTGTTACGCGAGGTATTGTAGCATACGAATACACTTTTGTCAAATTTTTGGAAAAATGTGGGCTGTGTGCTCCACTTTTATGCGTTTTTTGACGCAAATTTGGGAGCAAGTCACATGGTCCGCAAGAAACATAAATTTATATGTTACATTTTCCATACTGTTTTGTAATTTTTTCTTCTTTCCGCCCAAAAGCATTACGGAAAAATTTCCTGCAAAACCGTTGATATTATGCGGTTTTCTTCCTCATCTCTTCTCAAATTCTTCGTTTTAATATCGTCCGTTTCCGAGACGTCTTCCTCATCGTTTTCAAGAACAATATTTAAGTAATTTTTCACCTGTTCCCCGACTTTGTCCATCTCTTTTTTCATCATTCGGACACGATGTGCCGTCACCAGCAAAACCGACAGCGTGATCACCTCTGCCAGGGCAAATCCTCCCACTACAAGTGTCGTCTGATGTCCTGCCATCCATAGCATAATTTCCGTCATAACTTTCATCTTCCTCTCATATAATATTGTGGTTGTTTCCAACTCTCTTTCTTCTATATTATAGTGAAACGAGATAGGCTTCGGAATATCCTATCGTTCGCAAGTTTCGACAAGCTTCGAGTTGTCCGTCTCCGGCGTACACATAGGGCTTTTCTTTGCCTTTGTCACGTACGACTTGACATTTCATCATGAAAGTATAATATGAGTAAAGAGTTATCGATTCGCAAAGAGACTACTATATTGAAATATGAGCAAAACGGAGGATACATATCCCATGGAAAAAAGCAAAAAAATTGTCATGACCGGAGGCGGTACCGCCGGTCACGTTACACCAAATATTGCATTGATGCCGGCTTTACAGCAGGCAGGCTATGAAATCACTTATATCGGTTCCTACAACGGAATGGAAAAGGAACTGATCGAGGCACAGAACATTCCGTATATCGGAATTTCTTCCGGAAAACTGCGCCGTTACTTCGACTGGAAAAACTTTTCGGATCCATTTAAGGTATTAAAAGGATATGGTCAGGCAATCTCACTTCTTAAAAAGATAAAACCGGACGTTGTATTCTCCAAGGGCGGCTTCGTATCCGTCCCTGTTGTACTTGCCGCAAAGCATTGCCACATTCCTGCCATCATTCATGAATCCGATATTACACCGGGTCTTGCAAACCGTATTGCCATCAAAGGCGCAAAGAAAGTATGTTGCAACTTCCCTGAAACGATGAAGTACCTTCCGGCAGATAAAGCAATCCTGACCGGTTCTCCGATCCGCCGCGAATTGTTCTCCGGCAATGCCGATGCCGCAGTTCGCTACTGTGGTTTCCCGGATCGCAGCAAGCCGGTTCTCCTCATTGTTGGCGGAAGTTCCGGATCGAAAGTAATCAATGATGCGGTACGCAAAGTTCTTCCGGAACTGTTAGAGAAGTTTTATGTCATCCATTTGTGCGGCAAGGGAAATCTTGATGATCAGTTAAAGGGTGTCATCGGTTATGCACAATTCGAATACGCAAGCGCCGAACTGACCGACATGTTTGCCTTAGCGGATATGGCAATCTCCCGCGCCGGAGCAAATGCGATCTGTGAATTACTGGCTCTGCACAAGCCAAATATTTTAATCCCGCTTTCTGCTGCTGCCAGCCGTGGCGATCAGATCCTGAATGCAAAATCCTTCGAGAAACAGGGATTCTCCTACGTCTTAGAAGAGGAACAGCTTACCGAACAGACACTTCTTGCTGCGGTAGGCGAAGTATTCAGTCAACGTGATAAATACGTGAAAGCAATGGCAGACAGCGGCCAGATGGATTCGATCGGCACAATCGTGAAACTGATTGAAAGCCAGACCAGATAAACGATACGAAACAATGTGACTTTTTTATTTAAGAGGGTGATGCGCAATCCGCATCGCCCTCTTCTTTTCTTACATCTTCATCTTGTCACAGATTTCCTTGAACTCGTCATCGGACAGAGTAAGATGCGGATGTTCCTGTACGGCCGGATCTGATGCATATCTTGGAATCAGATGCATATGGAAATGGAATACCGTCTGACCTGCAACCTCTCCATTATTCTGTACAAGATTGTAACCGTCACAGCCAAGCACTTCCGTCTCATGTGTGATCACTTTCTTGGCAAGTTTTGCAGCCTTTCCGAGAATCTCCTCATCGATCTCATAAATATTGGCATAATGCTGCTTTGGCAGGATCAAAGCATGTCCCTTTGATTCCGGTGCCGCATCTAAGATCACGCGAAAATCATCGTCCTCAAATACGGTATTAGTAGGAATGTCTCCGTTTGCCTGTTTGCAAAAAATACAATTATCGTCTCTCATCTCTATTGCCTCCTAAAATTAAAATACAAATACCTGATCCAGCATACGAAGTGTCTTAAAATTGCCCTTCGCTGTCATCTCTCCGGTCATAAATGCCCGCTGGAATGTCATACGTCCATCAATGATCGACTGCATTACCTCATTGCTCATCTTCGCAACTACATCCGTATTCTCTTCGCTTCCGCAACGGATTTCCAGTTTCTTATGATCCACGGATACATACAATGGTTTATGCGTACCTTCTATAATAAAGGAGTAGGTAGCCTGAAAATCATCGACCGGAATAAAGTGGCTCTCCAGATCCTTCTTGAACGGAGCATCATCCTGCCCCTGTGTCTGTCCAAGCATGTCCTTAAACATAGAAGCCAGCTCCTCAATATCTTCCTTCTGCTGCTTCACATAAGTATCATCTGAAACATATTTGGAGAGCTGTTCGCTCTCCTGTGGCGTCAGGTTCAACTGCTGCGTGCGGAGCACACTTCGCTTGACCGCCTGATTACTGGTCGGAAGGCTCTTGATCTTCTGCGAAATCGTGCGATACAGGTTCTCCGCCTTCTTCTCAATGATCAAATTATATTCCTGACTCATCTGAAAGGTTGCAAGATCCTCCACATAGCCACACAAACCGGCACACGGCGGACCGCCTAAAATCTCCCATGCATTTGACAGGGTCAATTCACCCTCCCGCTCTCCGTATGTCGTCGACATCACGATCGGCTGCATATAGGTTGTGCTGATCTTCTCCTTGTCTCCGTATAACCAGCACGCATCCAGGAACTGCTGCATATAGCCACCGATGCCAAGCCATTCCACCGTCGTCGCAAGAATAATTCCATCCGCATCACGAAATGTCTGTGGCAGCGTCGCGATCTCATTCTTATGTTCGTAGATATTGTAGCGTTCAATCGATACGCGAAGTTCCCGAAGCACATCCTCCATCCTGCTTAACACATACAGGGTCGGATCATCGAGCAAACCTCTTCCACCATAATATATATTGATCTTCATCCGTTATTCTCCTTACCATCAACTACTAATTAGTATATGGATTTTCATCCCCAAAATCAATATATTTAGGCTTTTTCCGATAGAGAAGTATTCCCATCAGAAATCCCATGATCAGACCTCCGACATGTCCCCAGTTATCCACTCCTCCGGTATGAATTCCATAATACAGACTGATCACAATCATAAAAAGCAGTCCTCTGCCGGTCAACGTCTCATATTGCCCCTTATGAAGGATTACAAT
The DNA here is from genome assembly GCA_934358675.1 of uncultured Agathobacter sp. Lineage (GTDB taxonomy): Bacteria > Bacillota > Clostridia > Lachnospirales > Lachnospiraceae > Roseburia. The sequence goes on from CAKRKX010000004.1 coordinate 12,581, forward strand.
CCAGAGCAGTGCACCGATAATGCCAAAGATTGCACCGGATGCACCGGCTGATACAGCATAATCTCCACTATGAAGCATCTGCAGATAGGAGAGAGTACTTCCTCCAACCCCTGCGATCAAATACAGGATCAGATACTTCACATGACCAAGCGCATCCTCCAGAATCACCCCTGCACAGATCAATATCAGCATATTATTTAATATATGATCAAAGCCGAAATGCATAAATGTTGCCGTCAAAAGTCGCCAATACTGCCCCTTCTCCTGAATATACGGGGGCCACACGGCTCCCATTTGCGCCATAAAATCCGACTCCTGTGTATCACCCATAATTTCCAGAATCAAAAATACGATACAATTGATTGCAACCAGCGTAATCGTGATGTACGCCTGTTTTATCTGCTTTTCACTCATAATGCAGCTACCGCCCTTCTTAGGCGATATTATAGCATATTTCACTAGCAGAATCGATAACGAATGTCTGCAAACTGTACAATATCATTGCAGGCCAGCTTCCTCTGTTCCCTGTACACAAGCAGTTCCTCATTGACAAAGGTGCCGTTCGTTGAATTTAAATCTTCTATATAAAAGCCGTCATCCTCCTTGTGAATTCTCGCATGAAACTGGCTGATCGTCTCACGATCAATGCGGATATCTGCCTCCGCCCCATATCCGATACGCATAATCTGCTCCGTAAGCTGAATATCAGAAAGTCCTTCACTGCCCGTATAACGCAGTTCCCCCTTGGGCTGTCCATCCAATTTTGTCAGACAGACGGTCGGATGAATGACCGGCACCGGTTCCGGATCGGGCTCTGCAATCTCATCCGGATACACAATCGCCTTCGAAGGAGCCGTCTCTTGGAGGATTCCCCATGCAATAAGTTTATCTTTTATTACATCTATGATACTCTCCTCTTTCGTTCCACTGTTCCTTCTCTTTTGGGGCATCCTGTCGATCGTTTTTTTTCGGTTTTTCTTTTTCCGTCGATCACCGGTTCCATCACTTGTGTAACTGGAATACTTTCCATTATCATTCCTCCGGTTTTCATTATTCTTCGGTATAAACGCCCCCGCATCTGTCGCCCTCTCTGTTTTCTTCTTTTCGTGAACCGGTGGTTCCCAGACTTCATCTTTTTCTCCTATGCCTTTGTCTCTTAGAAGCATACTCCGGATATCCGTAATCTGATATCCGTCCTCCAGTGTCTGCTCATAAATGCGATATACTGCACGCACCGCCTGCGCATCCTTGTGATCAACTTTTTTCATCAGATATTCCATCAAAATCTGAAACTCCTGCTCAACCGTCTGGGTTCCCCCCGGGTACAGCAAAAACATAAACTCCCGGCTCGCATTGCTGACAAACACCAGCTCCGGATCCAGCATCAGACAATTCGTATGGATCAGGTTCCATTCTAACCGTTCCATCAGCCCGCAGATGCTGATGATCAGCTGCTCCACAAAATCCATTTGCACTTCTTTTACCCTGCAATAAGTGTCCAGTGATTGTTTTCCGGATATGTTATACCAATACTGCCCGCCTCCGTCTACATATGCTTTCTCAACCGGCAGGACACCCGGCAGCTTTCTGCGCAGCATCAGCCGCTCATCAATTCCTCCTTCCGAACCTGCCGGAATCTTCATAAAGCTTCCCGTCACATTTCTCTCATACACAATTTCCCGATTAATCATCAACGATCTCCTCTAAAATCTGATAATTGTAAAACTCTTTTACTTCCCACATCGCGCATACCGTTTCATGCTCGTTCTGTGAACGAACTTCCCCATAGCAACAGATGCCCATCCGCATCGCAATTACCATAGCTCCGATGAGAATCGGAACCATAAACGATGCCTCTACCGTATAACTCGCCTGCCAGCCCTCCAACAGCAACTGTCCTATGCAATTTCCAGTTTTCTTCCACTTTTCCTCATTTACCGCTTCTGCGTATTGCATCGCCTTACTACTCATCTGCCTTTCATATTTACATACTTCCATCGATTCTCACTTCTAAAAAACACATAACAACACATATCCCGTCAGTAAAAAGGGAACCAGCGGCAGCTCATATTTTTTAGATTTCTTTACCACGACAATCAAAACAAGTGCTGAGAATCCGGCAATCGCGAAAGCAATCATGCATACATTCATTAACGCGATCGCATCAAGATAACATCCCATTACCAAAATCAGGATCGCATCGCCCCATCCCAGTTGTTCCTTTGTCATCCACGCCACAAGCAGACACAACATTCCCGGGATAAATCCTGCCAGATCTGCCACACCCCGTAGTCCGCCTCCAACAACCATCAGTAACACGCCTGCGACTCCCAGAACGAGCAGCCATACTCTTCTTATTTCCTTTTTTCGTATATCTTCTACGCTCATAATACATAATCCACTTATTAACAGTATTTCTTTCATCACTCATCCTCTACCGTTCCACACTTCGAACAAGGTCCCTTGTTTCCCACTTCCGATCGCGAAACCATATAAACCGTTCTTTTCAACCCGCTACAGGATAATGTTGCATGGTAAACCTCTCCATAATCTGTAATATAGACCTGTTCATACGTTTTATTTTTTGCCACGCATTGATTGCAACCGTTGTATTTGTGTTCACTCTTGTTACGCAAAGTGCCAATTTGTGCATATTCTACCGCTCGAATGGACAAATCCAGGTATCTGCAATTTCGACTGCAATGATAGACCGTCCCATGCTCTGTAACATATACATAATCCTCATCCGTCCATAATTCACGATCACCAGTCCATTTTCTACTTGAACTCGTCTGGGTAATCTGCACACCTTTCACCTTAAAAAAGGAGATTGGCAGCCGGATGTAATAGTCGGCGCGAAGTGTAACCTCAGGACCATCCAGATCCGACAGAAGCAATGATACCCCTCCCGGCTGATCTGCTACATATTGCCTGTATTCATTATGCTGCTGTGCTTCTTTGCGAAAATACACCTCCGCTGCCGCGAACAGTACCGGTGTGGAATTTGTCGCACTTGCCTGCGCAGCTGTCTTTCGACTAGCATAAACAAGTGCTTCCTGCACCTGTGTCTGTACCTGAAGAACCCGAAAGAAAAACAGGATAGACACCAGAAACGCTGTAACAAGAGGTAGAACCACCGCCATCTCCAACGTATAGGATCCTTTTCTCCGGATGTGCAAAAATGCCTTTTTGCTACAGCTTGAATTTATAGAATACTCTGGGAGAGATTTATAGTGGTTGGGTGTTTTTAAGCGCGCGCAAAAAGACATTTTTACACATCCTCCTTTCCTCTGAAATAACTGTAGGTCGCATCGTCCATGATCCTCTGATAGGACGGCGCATTTTTCAACATAGAAACAAAAGCAGTAAAAACAGGATGATACTCGTACGTGGCCTGCACCTGCATCTCACATACAACATGATCCATGCGGAACTTATCATATCCGTCTACCGTACGCACAGTTGCCTCCTGGGCGTCCATCGCCCGCATAGCAAGTGTCTTCCCACTCTCAAAAAGAAGCAACGAGGCGCCGTACTGCATATAGTTCAATCCACCGACATCACAGGATCTCGCTTTACTCCATCCCGAAAGCAATGTCGGAAAATTCTCGATCGTTGATGTCCAGGTCGCACTGCTTTTGATCAGTGAAATCTTATCCCCATCCAACAATGCACGTACATCCAGAACACTTTCCACATATGCCCACGCCGCAAGAATTCCATATTTTACTGCCTCGATAATCAGCGGATTAACAGTCGCACCTGCAAGTGTTACTGCAAGCGTCATTGCCTCGGCCTGCTTATCCGGCATCGCCATAAGACTTGCCATATTAAGTCCTTCCCGAACCAGCAATAACCGGTCAACGGTCACCCGCAGATTATCTGCGTCATTGTCTTTTCCCCCGATCAGGTATTCCATCTCATACTGCAAGGCGTGATCTGCGATCGGTGCCGTATACGAAGACATATAATTGCACACATACTGCGTAAACAATGTCTTATCATACCAGTCCTCATCCGATGGAATCTCCGCTGTCCCCTGTGCAAGTGTACGCTTCGACACACGCGCTTCCGAGGTGAATGCCGCACCGGACAGATGCGCCTCCGAAGGCAGGATCAGACTGAGGATTCCGCTCTTCTGTGCCTCCATCACGGTTGTAAGTGGGTTTTCTTCATCCGACTTTTTTTCTGTTTTGGCACGATTCGCACTTTGCGCATGAACCGCATTCCCCAGCATAGTAACTCCCGATTGCGTCTTTACACCGGATTTGGATTTCTTCTCGGCCGCCTCTTCGCTTTCCTTTTTGGCTTCCTCCAGCGCATCCAACGCTCCATCGATCTTATCGCTTCCGTCTCCATACTGATCCTGTGAATCCTTAATGCTCTCAAAATTGTTGTAGATTCCCTTTGCCAGTTCGTATGCCAGATTTTCCTTCATATATGCACTTATTGCCTGCTCGAATACCGAGCCGCCCCCATCTGTCATAAGCAGATAGGAGTCGGCATTCATATCCACAAGGTCTGCATGGAACAGATTTATTCCTGCAAACAGTTCATTTTTATGACTGTCACCGAGATTTTCCTGTGTCAGTTTACGCATTTGTGCCGACCGATTGTTGGTCGAAAGTTCCCCATCTGAATTTGCTGCTGTCATGCCAAGCAGATGGTACTCATCCCATAATGGTCTGCAATAATCCGCAAATATCGATTCCAGCACGGAATCCGTATTCATCTGGACGATTTTCTTGAACTCCACATGCCTTGCTTCCTCGATCAATGTAAACAAAAGCTGTGCAACCAGCATAATTGCCAGCGCAGCAAAAACCGTAATACTTCCTCTGTATCTCCTCTGCATGCCTTCTAATAATCAAACCTTTCCGGACTCATTCTTGATCTTGTCAAAAATATCATTTACCGTTGTCGTCAATCGGTTTTTAAAAATCATAACAATTGCAATCAATACAACCACAATGAGAACCATTTCTACAACGCCAACTCCGTCTTCGTCTAGTAGAAAATTCTTAAATCCTAACATAATTTCCCTCCTTATATACCAAATGACTGTAACGCAGGCACCATAATAATTGCAATCACAATTCCAAGCATCATGATCAGCGGTAATAACATCTTGGTTCCTGCCTCTTCGCCAAGTTTCTTTGCAAGCGCTTTGCGCTCCTCCAATGCCACGGCTGCTTCCTGCCCCAATAGCTCACACAATCCGCGATTTCCAGTCTGCAAATTCTGAATCAGTATGCGAACCAGCCGGTGATAGCAGCTCAATCCGGTCCGCTCCCCGAATTTCTGGTATGCACGGCGCTCACTTTCTCCGTCCTGTATCTCATAATTTGTTACCAGCAGTTCTTCATACAAATATCTTTTAGGCGTCTGCTTTTTATCCCTCTTATCAAGGTATCGCGCGGAAATTCGATTCAAAGACTGTTTTAATGACATCCCGGACCCCAGTAAAATCAACAGTTTGTTGACAAACTCCGCATAATCAAGATGCATCTGATCCTGACGTGCTTTTTCCTCTGTCCTTTTTCGTTCCCGCGCGACAAAATAAAGCAAAACAACGATCACGATTTCAAAGAACAACACCTTGATCACAAGATGCTGCTTTGGTTCGCTCCATTTTAGCGAAACCCCATCCACACTTTGAGGTAAGTAGAAATAGGTCTCACCTTCTTTTTCGCCCTCTGCCGTCACCGCATTCTCAATATCTGCCAGAAGCTGCTCCTCTCCGGTAAGTTCCGGAGGTACTACCATAAATGAAAATACATATTCCTGCACATACTCGCCACAGGAAAGCTGTACGCTCGCCTGTACCATCGCTTCACGATCCACATTTTCTTCGCGAATCCTGCCATCAACATCCACATACTGATAGCTATCGAGCGTCCAATCTGCCGAAACCATGCGGTCTGCATAACGATCGTTCATTGTAACCGCATGACTGACGTGCTGCGCATCATCGCCCTGTGCATAAAAACTCTCATCGATCTCCTGCTGCGCCAGTTTGAAATATTGCTGCGCATCTTCCCGTGTGGCTGCCTGCGCAGGAATGTTTACTTTATAGTTGTAATCTTCAAGCATGCCTTCTGCATCAAGCTGCAATTCCAGACTCTGGGCATGACCGCCCGGACTCGCACGTATTGCCCGATTGTTCTCGTCAATCTGGTGCTCCGTAACTTCCGCATAGCCTGCCATCACAAGAAACAACACGCAGACGATTACAATCTCTATGATTTTTTTCTTATTCTGCAACATATTTTCCTCCCAATCACATCTGGATATCCAGTATTTTGTCAGCCAGAAGTATCGTAACTCCATATACGACAAGACACGCTGTCATAAAGAGAACTCCAAATAAATTTCCGTATAAAGGTGCCAGAAACGCTCCGGAAGTAAGCTTTAGATAGGCTAGAATAAATATCGGAACGACATTCATCACGCGTTGCTCAAGCTTACGCGATGCTACAAGAACCTGTATCTCTCTTTCCGTGTCATGTCGCGCTCTCATATGCTCCGATGTTTCCTCAATGATCGAAGCAAAGTTTCCACCGCTACGCTTTGCAAATGCAAACACTTCCGCAAAACTCATAATATCAGCATTGCCGGAACGATCTGCAAACTGATCCAAAAGCTTTTCAATCGGCATGTTGACCGCTACCGAATGATTGATCTCATCCAGCTCCCGCAACAGAATGGCATCTTGTCCGTACAGATTCTCCACATCCCTCGAGGCCTCCTGCCATGCATTTTCCATTGAAAAGCCCGCCAAAAGCGAGGCACTGACCGTGCGAAGTGCATCCAGAAATTGGGAAGCAAGCGCCTCCTGACGCGCCGCCTGTCCGTCCCGGATCGCCCGGCTTCGGAAGAAAATGAAAAATGCCGGCAACAGAATGAGCCCAAACCAATGTTGATAAAACAGATACGCCACAACAACCGAAAGACCTGCTGCTTTCCCCAAACAAAGCAGTTTTTCCCGATAGCACAACCGATAAACTCTGTAATCCATTTCTTTCTATCCTCCTTTTCAAAATTACAGTCCCTCTCCTGCCATCTTTAGTTTTCCAAGATGTTTCAGCGTTCCGACTCTCTGAAGCTCCCAATCTCCGTTCTGTTCCTGTAACTGATAGAGTGGCGACAACACAATCTCTCCATCGCGGATTCCGTCAATCTCCACGATTTCAAGAACGCGCCGACTCTTGTCCGGCAAACGTCCAAGATGCACGATCACATCAATTCCCGAAGCAATCTGCTGGCGAATTGCACTCAGCGGCAGGTCCATCCCCATAAGGACCATCATCTCCAGCCTCCCTAAGATATCGCGGCTGGAGTTGCCGTGAGCTGTGCTGAGCCCTCCGTCATGCCCCGTGTTAAGTGCCTGAAGCATATCGAAAGCCTCTGCGCCACGGCACTCTCCGACCACGATGCGATCCGGCCTCATGCGAAGCGCCGAACGAATCAGGTCACGGATGGTAATCGGCATCACACCTTCCATGTTGGAATTGCGTGTCTCAAGGCGCACCAGATTACGAACACCCTGTATCTGCAACTCTGCGGAATCTTCAATTGTGATCACTCTCTCATCTTCGGGAATGTATTGCGATAATGCATTAAGAAATGTCGTCTTTCCGGAACTGGTTCCTCCGGAGACCAACAGGCTGTATCTGGCGCGTACCAGTCTCTGTAACAGCTCCGCCGCGTCCTCACTGATCGCCCCCTTTCGGATCAGCTCCTCCATGCGAAACGGATGCTCCGGGAACTTTCGTATCGTGATCGCAGCTCCATCAATTGCGATCGGTGCCAACACGATGTTCACTCGCGATCCATCCATAAGTCTGGTATCCACGATCGGCGTAGACTGATTTACAACGCGATTGTGACGTCCGACGATCTGCTGGATCACATCCTGCATCTTCTCCTCACTGTCAAACGTCTCACCCCACTCACGAACCCGCCCCTCTTTCTCGTAAAATATGTGCTTCGGTCCATTTACCATAATTTCTGTCACCTGTGGATCATCAATCAATTCCTGCAATGCGTCAAGCTTACGAAGCGAATTGAATACCTTCTGTTCCATCCGCACCCGCTCCCTTACTGAGAACGTTGCTGCCCGCATGCATCGCGAAGCCTCTTCCCCAATCAGCTCCTCGATCTCCTCATCGGACATCTCCCGCGACAGATCCATCCTTGCCAGGACATTTTTTCGAATCTCCGTCGCGTAATTATGATCCAACTGACATTACCCCCGGCATCATTCTTCGCAGACTGTCTCCGAGCTCATTCCATTTCCACTGCTCGACCAGTCGCTCGCACGAGATCATCGGTACAGCCACGCGCGGAAGCTCCACTCCCCGAATATGTTCCTGCGGATCTGCGTGCATATGCTTTTCAAGTTCCTCACGGAATTCTTTTTCGCGCCACTGTCCCAGTCCGCCACGGCTTTTCACAAGATAAATACTTTCACATGCCGCAAGCATATCGAAAAACCCGACGAAACGGGATCCCAGGTTCATAATAATGGTGGTATACCCCATCTCCTGTGCAAGAATCTGCAACAGATCCTGATAGGTTTTGGCCTGCGCCTCGCACAGGCATTCTGTATTGCAGACCGGATAGACAACATCCATATTGTCAAGATGTTCCACGCAGCTTACCATTCGGCTTTTGGAATATTTTCCGCTCTCTGCCATCACGAGAAGTTCCTCGAGTCCCGCTTCTTTTCCTTCTCCGAGAAGTTGTGATAACCCGCTGTTTTCCTGAAGATCCAGAAGCAACACTTTCTCCTGCTCACTCATGATGGAAGCAAGCGTTACCGCAAACGGCATCTGATACTCATTTTCCGCCAGTGAATAGACGGCAAAAGTCTGCAGTTTCTGACCGATCCGCCCGTTCTGCTGCACATCCCGGATCTCCTGCCCGATGTGCCGGAGTATTTCATCCACAATTTTGTTTACTTCCTGATACTTATCCACAAAAAATACTTCTCCTTCCTGCATTCCTCCCACTTCTTCACTGTCGTAAAGAACAATGACCGGCAACTGCTGCACAATGCTTTCATACTCGTCCCCCCAATCGGACAATACCATGCCATCCAATGCAGCACAGGATGCCTTTGCCGCTTCCAATTCTGTGAACAGATGCAGCTCGAGCCTGTCTCTGTAATGATTCATCAGGCAGCCGGTAAAGCGTTCCCCATACTCCCGGTCTCTCAGATACAGACCTAATCGAATTTTCCTCATATAACCCCCTTCTCTAAAATTCCTGTTTCTCTCAGAGATACGTCAACAGATAACCGATCAGTATCGCCACGGAAAAATGCATGAGGTTGCGGCTCTCCGCCCATTCCTTATGGTACGACACGATCCCCTCCTGACGGATCGTTTTAAAATAAACGCCAGCCTTAAAAAGACTGATCCGAAGATTGCGATTATAAAGCATTTTGCATGTGGCAATGATGGCTCCCACAATAAGTGAATAGAGCATACAGCCTGTCAACACTCTGAAATTTGTAAATCCTCCGATAATGGAAAATAGTTTGATGTCTCCCGCCCCAAGTACTCCCAGGAGATATAAAAGATATAACACGATAACCGGAAATGAAACATTCGCCAGTACAAATACGATTTGTTTAAGGCCCCCCGTCACAAAGCCAAATGCCAGCGAAAATAGAACACCCATGAGAATCAGCCGGTTACTGATCTTCATGTACATGAAATCCTGAATCACTGCCGCTGCCAAGATTACGAGCAGTGTTCGTGCAGCTAAATCCTGCACCATGTTCAATTGCATCACCTCTTTTGTTGTAAGCCGTATTATAGCAAACGCCTTTTTCATTTGTCAATAATACGATTTGTTCAAAAAAGTTGTTAAAATTTTGTATATCTTTTCCAAATTTTGCTTATACTTGTAAAAAGAATTTTTGAGAAAGCAGGTGATTTTATGAAGATTTTTAAGTCCGCAGAGCCTGCTCCAGATGGTTATTCTACGCTCGTTGATCATCTGCAGCAGACCTCCGTCGAATTAAGAAATGTGTATACGAATCTGGAAAATGTTGTGGAGCCGGATCTCATCGATTATTACATCTATGAGGCAAAAGCGGTGCAGATGCGCTATAAATTTTTACTTGGATGCGTAAAAAAATTAGAGGATTCCTACACGAAGAATCCTCTCTGACGATCATAATTCATATCATTTTCGTTTAACTGCGTTCTTCCGTAAGTCATACCCGCATAGATCTGCTGGGTATTGCTCATGATCGGTGCGCTTGTATCGCTTTTGGCCGCCTCTGCAAACGAATGGTACAGGCGTCGCATGATCTTGTCCGCTTCTGTGAGACCATCCAGACGGTTCTCATAGAGGGTTCGCGCCAGCTCATTTTTGCAAAAAACATAGAGCGCGTAAAGATTGGACGAGATCTCGTATGCGAAATTCAGGCTGCCGATCAGCTCGTCGATCACGTTCTGTGCCTTGCGGATCGCGGCTTTCATCTCGGCATGATTGCCGGATGCATACGCCTTTTTCACATCCTCCATATAGGCAAAGCAGATTTCATAGATGATCACGATCATGCCGCCGGAATTGCACTGGCTCAGCCGGCGGGTAAAATCCTGCTTTAATGAATTGTCCATGCCCTACCCCTCCTACTGCAGAAGTGACAATACCTTTTCAGGCAAGTCATTTGCCTGCGCAAGTACGGAAACCGTTGCCTGCTCCAGAACATTCTGCTGCGTATATTCGGTCATCTCCTCCGCCATATCCGTATCAAGAATGCCGGAGTATGCATTTGTCATATCCTCGTGTGTTTCTGATAAACTGTTTGAAGCATACTCAAGACGATTCGTAAATGCTCCAATTCTCGAACGTACATCGTTGAGTTTTGCAATTGCGTCATCAAGAGTATTCATTGCATTTTCCGGTCCATTCACCATTGTTACATCAACTTTATCAAGATAAAGGCTTTCCGACGAAATCTCCGGAATTCGAACATCCATATCCTGATACTGATTGGCTCCGATCTGAATCGACATTGCTCCGATATCCGTAACTTCAACCTTGACGTCTTCTTTCACATTGTTTTTCAACATAAAATCCATCGAGAATCCGCCAATGTCGGTAATCTTAATACGCGCTCCGTCTGCATTAACCGTCGCTGTTTTGGAAAATCCATCGTCTGTTTTTAATGTGATCTGTGCATTGCTGCCTTTCTTGGCAATATAAAAATCTTCACTATCCTTGACATTTTTTGCATCCGGATCTGCATCGATTCCCAGATCTTTTGCCACTTCTTTGCTGAAAACCATAGTAATCTCTTGTTTGGATCCATACTCTTTGGATGCAATATTAAATTTTCCATCATCCGTACGGCTGGCCACACAGCCGGCTTTTTCGGCTGCCGTACGAAGCTGTTCGTAAAAAGCCTCCTCCGACATTCCCTGAATATATTCTACCTTCACATCGTTAATCTGCATGCTTCCGGACACACTTGGCATCTTGTCAATTGTATATTTAGCGGATTCTGCCGGAGTATCAACCGTGAATTCATAAATTCCCGGAAGAACCTGATCCGAAATATCCATTCTCTCTGTCTGTTTCGAATATACACGCACATCAGAAGATCCATCAAGAAGTGTCTTTGTATTATACTCTGTGTCAGAAGATATGCGATCCACTTCCTCCGTCAGTTTATCAATCTCATCCTGCATACTCTGGCGGTCACTGTATGAATTCGTGCCGTTGGCAGCCTGCACACTCAGCTCACGGATTCTCTGCAGAATACTGCTCACTTCGTTCAAGGCACCATCCGCAATACGCAGAACCGATTCTCCATCCGACGCATTGGACTCCGCCTGATCGAGGGCATCAATCTGTGCCTTCATCTTGTTGGAGATTGCCATCCCCGCAGGATTATCGCCCGCACGGTTGAGCTTGTATCCGCTCGACAGACGCTCCATGGACTTACTCAGCTTATTTTCTGTACGAAGTAACTGCTTATTGGTGATTACAGCAGACATATTTCGATTAATTTTCATAATTTCCCTTTCACTGGGGTGTGCGTCCGTGCACTCTGATTTGACCGTCCCTGTCAACTCATCTGCATAATATATCGTCCGACTCTTGTATTTTTTTAACCACAAACGACGTATAATTTGCATTTATGGGGAAATCGTATTATAATAGCACCATTAAAAACATATTGCAAAGGAGGATTTTCCAATGGCAAAAGTAACGAAGGATACTATGATCGGAGAGCTTCTTCAGATTGATGCAGATATCGCACCGATGCTTTTAAATATTGGTATGCACTGTCTCGGATGCCCATCATCTCAGATGGAGACCATCGGCGAGGCTGCTATGGTACACGGAATTGAGCCGGATGACCTGGTAAATGATATCAATGATTTCTTAGAGCATGATTTAGCTTAAGATTCACAAAAAGCGGCTGTCCCGCAGATGAATTTCATCTATGGGGCAGCCGTTTTATGATTGCCGAATTTACAGCGAGGCGAGAACCTGCAGCGCATTCGGACCTGTGATCCGCTTTCCATGTTCCGCAAAATACGCTTCCGTTGCGGTATTGTAATTCCGCTGACTCGCATATTCGCAGATGATATTGCACACTTTATTAAACTGTTCCGGTGTATGGTCATCCTTGTGGATAATCAGGAAAAAGCAATTCTTCTGCACATTCTTGTACAAATCGTTCCGTCCGTTATAGTAACCGTCCAAAACACGGGCAAGTCGCTCCACCTGTTCCATATTCTCAAACTCGAACATCTTTGCCAGATCAACCGGAACTTCCGGCACGACCGGAGTATTCGCCTGTTGCGTATCTTCCTTCGTCTTTTGTGCTTCCTGACTCTCACGAAGCTTGTTAAAAAGCCCGATGATATCATCCGCACCCTTGATCTGTGGAATACTCTGTGCTCCTCCGGCATCCTGGAATAATTCATCCTCGTCCGCATCGGAAAACTGAGAAAATCTGGTATCCAGCTCATCCGGATACTCCACCTTGGTAATCAGTAAAATCAATGACTCGGAAGACAACGGAATGGCCTCCACCATCAAAGGTATATCATTGGCCTCGAATCCAAATTCGTAATTGGCCTGTTGTATCATATCATGGAAAAGTCCTTTGGCTTTCTCGGATCCATACGCAAGCTCGCGCAAATTGATCTGTCGTTCCGCCAAATCCTGTTTTGTTAACGTGCAACGGATCTGATTTTCGTTTACTTTTTCAATCTTCATTACAATCACATCCTTACCTTGAAAATCTCTTGTAAATCGTACACTTATTATAATCAAACACCCCCTCCTTGTAAAGTTCGGTCTCATTAAAAAATTATAAACTTCGCCATACCCGAAAAAATTTTTTCAAAAAAATGCTTGCATTTCAAAAATTTGTATGCTATAAGTTTATGCATGAGATGCGTCTCCAACCCAAAGGAGCGTATGAAAGACAATAATAATTTAATTCTGTCCGGCAGATATGAGATTCGAAAGTCACTTGGTTGTGGCAGCAACGGAAGCGTATATCTCGCCAGACATCAATCTCTAGGGATCGATCGTGCAATTAAAGTATTCCCCAAGAACGATGCACAATCACCCTTCGCAGTATCGGAAGCACAGGTTCTAAAATCAGTTCGGCATCCCGGTATCCCCACGATTTATGATTTTGAAGAAGATGAATCTTTTTACTATCTTGTGGAAGAATATATTCAGGGTGAACCTTTAGAACAATTTCTGCTTCATCAACCGTCAATTTCCAGAGTGTTATTTTTTCAATTATGTGAACAGTTATGCGATATTTTTGTATATCTGCATTCACTAGGTCCCAGCCCGATCCTCTATCAGGATCTCAAGCCGGAACATATTATAGTATGTGGATTACAGATCAAATTAATCGATTTTAGCGTAGCATCATTTATTACCAACTCTGGAAACGACTTCAATCATTTCGGCAATGCGGAATTTTCCGCACCGGAGCTGACACATGCGGCGCCGCCGACACTTGCAGCCGATATTTACAGTATCGGACGTGTCATCGGTTATCTGCTGCCTCATGTGGACGCAGCCCTCGCCCGAAATATCCTACCGATTATCCAAAAAGCCCAAAATGCAGAACCGAGCGACCGGTATCAAACGGTTCAACAACTATGTACTGCCTTAGCGGATACAAATGATAATACGGAGGAGCCGCATCTCAGACAGACTGTTGCGGTCATCGGCAGCCATCACGGCTGCGGATGCACACATGTAGCAATATCCCTTGTTTCCACACTTTGCTTTCTCGGCTATCCGGCGGTCTACCGCGAGCAAAACCGGACCAATCACTTAAGGTGCGCCGTACAGCAGATGAAGCAAGTCTGGGAAAAAGATGGATATTATGCTCACCAATGTTTTCGAGGCTATCCCAAATATGATGAAGGCATTACCATTCCTGCGCCGGACGCCACATTTGTCGTGGAGGATTACGGATGTGACTACTCCTCCGCTATGCTTGCCACAGCAGATCTTATCGTATATGTCTGTGGCGGTGGCTTATGGCACAGGTCGGATGCAACGATCAATGATCAACTCTTACAACCATTGGATGATCGTCTGAAAATCATTGCTAATTTGTGTGACCACAACACAGCACAGTTTTTTGCCAGAAAGTTTGGCCGACCGGTCTATTCCTATCCGTATGATACGGACCCGTTTCGGATTGACCGTCAGAAGCAGAACTTTGTTGACTGGCTAACCTTTCGGAAAGGACGGAAATCACTATTTTTCATTTTAAAAAACCATATTTCCCGGCACCTGCAACGATAGGTGTATGCGGGGCAGCGCCCAATGTCGGAACAACACATCTGTGTATCGCACTGGCGAATTATCTGCATAGCCGTTATTATGCAAAAACCAGATATCTGGAAGTAAATGCAACCCACGAAATCAAATTACTTCAAGCCAAGCCGGATTCCCAAGTATGCTTCCGGAAACAGGGTGTGTATTACTACCCGGATCTTACGATTCGTACAATGAATGATGTGTTAGGCAAGCCGTGTACCTATTCGGTATTGGACTTTGGTGTTCCTGCTCCTGGCTCCTACCGGGATTTTCTTGCATGCGACCTTCGCATTGTCGTCTGTCATGCATCGGTTTGGAAGTCGCAATCGGTTGAGCGGTTTGTTTGCCAATTAACAAAATATAACATACGGCAGAAAGCGGTGAAGTTTCTGTCCTATGGGGGAATGAAAAGAGACTCTGAACAGATAGCACACCGATATGATATTCCGGTGTTTTCGATTCCCGATCTGAAAGATCCGTTCCACATTAACAGCGAGTTTTTTGCATTTTTTGAACAACTGATGAAAGGAGAATAGTTATCACATTATCAAATAGTAGCGATCAGCTTCTTATTGAATTTAAGCCGGGTATGTACCAGGGACTCGTAATCGTGTTACCGGGCGGACATACCTGATAATTCGTATTGGGTTACATTGATTGGTCCTATTCAATTTTAAAAATTAAACTGTTGGGCTGATAGGAGGAAGTCTCAATGTTCTATTTTATCAGTGCCATCTGATTCGGAAAAAAAGATAACAAAAGGACCGGATTCCCAAAGGGTTCCGGTCCTTTTGAATTTTTCTTAATTTTCCTTCATACTATTTGAATCTGTATAGGCACAATGCTATAATCGGAATTAAGATTGACATTAAACAAAGGAAGGTCTACGCATGAAAAAGAAAGCTTTACCGATTTTAGTTGTTTGCGGTCTGATCGTGATCATTGTTGCGATCATGGGAATTACTTCTCTTATCCGTAAATACACGCCAAGCAAAGAAAGACAGGATCTGAACACTTATTATAATGTAAGTTCGGATGATCAGGTCGCTATCGTATTGAATAATGAAATCATCGAATCACAGGGAAAACTGATCGACGGACATGTTTACCTGGATTATAATTTTATACATGATACATTGAATTCCCGTTTTTACTGGGATCACAATGAGAATATCCTTCTGTATGCTACCGCGCAGGATCTGATTTCCGCCGAGGCAGACAGCACAAAGTATCTGATCACAAAATCTTCCGTCGATTACGGTCGTCCTGTTGTAAAAGCAAGTTCGGATTCTGCTTATGTGGATCTGGAATTTGTTAAGCAGTACTCCGATTTCAGTTATGAATACTTCGAATCCCCGAATCGTCTGGTGATCACAAACGAATGGGGCAATTACAATGTAGCTACTGCCAAACGCGACACATACGTGCGTGTCAAAGGCGGCATCAAGAGCCCGATTCTTGAGGATCTTGCAAGCAAGGACGAAGTCACCGTCATCGAGACCGGTGACAATTGGACAAAAGTCCTGACCGCAGACGGTGTGATCGGATATGTACAGGGCAAGAAACTCTCCGATCCGGAAGAGAAAACACGAACCAGCGATTACACACCGGAAACCTTTGCGCATATTAAAAAGGACTTCAAAATCTGTATGGCATGGCATCAGGTCACAAATACCTCTGCCAACTCCACAATTTCTTCCGTACTTGCAAGCACGAAAGGTGTGAATGTCATCTCACCGACCTGGTTCTACCTCAACGATAACAACGGTAATCTTGCGAATCTTGCAAGCATCGATTATGTAAACTACTGCCACTCACAGGGTGTGGAGGTCTGGGCATTAGTCAGCAATCTGGAAAATAAGGATGCCGATTCCGCCAAGGTCCTGACACACACAAGCAAACGTCAGAATCTGGTTAATCAGATTGTTTCGATGGCAATCCAGTATAATCTGGATGGCATTAATCTTGACTTTGAATCCTTAAACCGTGAGGATGTGGGAGATGCCTATATCGAATTTGTACGCGAACTGTCAATCAAATGTGCAAACAACGGAATTGTTTTATCGATCGATAACTATGTTCCGAGCAGCTATACTTCGTTCTACAATCGTGCAGAACAGGCCAACTTCGCCGACTACGTTGTAATTATGGGATATGATGAGCATTATGCCGGCTCCAAGGAAGAAGGTTCGGTTGCTTCGCTTAACTGGGTAAAACAGGGTGTTGCCGATACGCTTGCGGAAGTACCTTCCGATCAGGTCATCCTTGGAATGCCTTTCTACACAAGAGTCTGGGCGCTGACACCACAGGGTGATACAACCAACGAAGATGAGAGTGCCGATACCGACTATGATGTAACCTCACAGGTTTACGGCATGCGCGCAGCCGATACGCTGATTGCCAGCAACAACACAACGAAAACCTGGCTGGAAGACTGCGGACAAAACTACGCGGAATTTACAAGCGGTAATGTCATCTACAAAGTATGGCTGGAAGATGCTTCCTCTGCGGAACAAAGACTAAAGCTTGTCGATGAAAACAAGCTTGCCGGAGCTTCCTTCTGGAAACTGGGATTTGAGACAAGCAATATCTGGGATACGATTATCAAGTATATTAACTAACATTTCTGCATAAATTGAATTAACGATTACAAAAGCCTTTTGCCAACGCAAAAGGCTTTTTGTTACTAATTGGTCAGAGGTATTTATGCACAAAAAATTTGAAGCGCTCATCATCTGCTGTCTCTTTATCAGTTCTTTCTTTCTCGCACGGGCAGGCGCTGCCTATGTATCTGCCAAGACAACCGGCAAACTCAGCGGATGCATCGTCCTCGATGCCGGACATGGCGGAAGTGATCCCGGCAAGGTTGGCTGCAACGATGTGTTGGAGAAAAATATCAATCTCGCGATCGTGTACAAATTAAAGACACTGTTTGAAAACAAAGGTTTTGAAGTCGTTCTGACACGAACGGACGATAAACCTCTTGCTTCCGATAATTCCAAGAACATGAAGATCGAAGATATGCGAAACCGCGTGGCTCTGATCACCGAAACTATGCCACTTATGACGATCAGCATTCATCAGAACAGTTTTCCGGACTCTTCCATCTCCGGCCCACAGGTGTTCTTCTACGACCAGTCACCGGAGGGCGAAGCGATCGCCGCAACATTGCAGGATACTCTAAATGCACTCATGGATCCACCGAAGCCGCGTATGTCCAAATCCAACAATGATTATTACATATTAAAGAAAACACCCACACCTACGGTTATCGTAGAATGTGGGTTCCTAAGCAATGAAAAGGAGGCTGCCGATCTTACAACCGAAGCCTATCAAGAGAAACTTGCCCGTGCAATCTACACGGGAACGTGCGAATACCTGACTAATCTGTCAGCTCCTGAATCGACCGAATAAAACTCTCCGCAATATGGTAAAGCCGGCTGGTCTGTACTTCATATTCGGTTGTCTCTGGCACATCAACACGCTCCTTACGGATACTTACCATCTCGTAATGTGCCAATGAAAGATTTTCTACATAAGCAACATTAATATCCACAGATTCTTCTGCGGCATCCGGATTCTGTTTCATTGCATCTGCAAATGTATCCAGATGTTCGCGGAGCATCTCTGCGGTCTGCTTGTCTTCCACAGCGATCATTCCGCTGATCCGGTTGCTTTTTGCCTCAAACAACGCGGCAACTTTTCCCATGTGGGAATTTTCAAAGAGGATATCAACCGCGCCCTTTTTCTTCTCGCCACGCACAATTTTTAAGGATACTCCGGTAACGGAATCACCCGTCTGCACCGGAATCATATAGCTTTCTTCTTTCGTTTTCTCCGCACAGAGCTTAAACTGTGTGGCTGCAAGCTGCATCGCACGGATATCGAGGGTTCCGACCTGCGGATCTTCGATGATCATGCCATCCATCACATGCTCTGCAACATCTGCCAAAGTCTCCTGCGCATCCGCAAGTTCCGACGGATTCTTTAATGCCTCGCCAAACTGTTCCAATACCTGCTGCTTCATCTGCGCAACCTTGTCCACAGAAGTCCTGCCACTTTTGTCCTTTTTCCACAACTGCTCCATCATCTGGTTCGGATGGCGAAGCATCTCGCCTGCAGCCAGAATATTTGCGATCGTGTTTGGCATGTCGAAATGCTCGAGATATGCATAGACATCCTGTGGCATCTCACTCGCCTGCTCATACAAAGCCAACTGCTGCTGCACATAAGCCTCGTTGGCAAGCTCCTCCTGCTCGGAGGTCTGCATCTCGCTTAACTTTTCTGCAAACTGTTCCGGTGTCAGATCCATCCAATTGTCCTCTCCAAGCGCGGAAAGCTTATCCGGACTGATCTGATCCAAAACATCTTTCACACAATTCTGCTGAAATCCGATTGCAATCTGCTCATCAATCTTTGTTCCGGATGACTTCGCATTAACACCATCAAAATCATCGGACACACTGTAATCCATGCTGCCCTTCTTACCGGTACGCACTGCGGACAACAGATTACGCATCGTAATCTCCGCTCCCTGATGAAAAAGCGAACCGATCGCAGCACCGTCCGTTTTCTCGACCTGCGCGATCAGACGATAGATTCCGATATAACTGCTGCGCTCCTCCTCGGAGATTGCATGATTCTGCTCCAGTTTCCAGAGATATTTGCTGAATCTCTCCTGTTCCTGATCGCCGGTTTCCTGCTGAATTTTCTCCGCAGCCTGATTGAGTTCCTGCATCGACATATCCAGAGGATTCTCGCCTCTTCGGATCATCTCGAGAGTTGTCGCCGGATTCAGATTGCGGAATGCGTGCTGCATCTGCTCATCCAATGCCTTTACGGATGCAATATTTTCCTCTGTAATATCCAGTCCGTTGTATGCAAGAATACGGACTGCGCGCTGATTTGCCGCGCTTGTATCCAGTTTCATACTCTCTAATATATCATCGACATTGCGAAAAGCTTTCTGAATCGAGTCACCCATATCGCTTCGCGGTGCTGTCATCAGGGGCTCATAACTCTCATTTGCTTTATCAAATGCCTGCTGCATCTGTGCTCCGGCATCATAGATCTGTGTGACGGAACTGTCTGCATCCACCTGACCGATCACATAGGCCGGCATGCCTTTTAAGGCATCAAATACCGCAAGTGTCTGTTCCATCGTATCTACATTCTGCTCACTCGGCTCGATGCCCGCACTATCCAGAAGATCCCTGTAATACTGGCGCTCCTGCTCCTTCAATCCCTCAACAGTATCTTCCATCGCCTGATAATCTATCTCCACACCGAGCTTATCAATCGTTGCATCGGCTTCTTTTGTCATGGAAAGGCGTGTCTCTTCCAACTGACGCTGAGCCGTGATCATGGATGCTTCGCCCGGACGCTTGCCCTGACAGATCGTATCAACAATGGAATCCAACATTCCGTTCCAATCCACCGATCCATCCTTGATCTCTCCCGCCAGTCCTTTCAACTCCGAAAGCTGCTGCAGCTTCTCCGCCGTAAGCGGAATCTGCTCCTGCAAAAGCCACTTTGCATCGGAAAGCGTTTCCTCGTTAACTTCCAATCCTGCCAACTCGATAATCTGCGCGATCTGCGGTTCCAATTCCGTAAAATCATACCCGCCCATTGCCGCCTGCGGATCTCTTGAGCTGCTATACTGCGCCTTATAGATATTCTGAATACTCGGATCGAGGTTGTTCTTGAGCAGATAGCTCATCATATTATCTGTAATTCCCGTTACAGAAGCCGCCTGTGCCAGAGCATCTACCGTCTCTCCCACATTGGCATCCGTCACCGGAAGATCGTTTGTGGTAAGCACCGCCTCAATCTGTGCCGCAACAGCCGCGCTTCCCGTAATGTTCTCCAACTGTTCCTTCGTCAGCCCATCTCCGTATGCAGAAATATCCACCCCTGCCTTGGCAAGCTCAGCTTTAATCTTGTCGGTCACGGTAATGACCGTATGACTGTCCGTATTATTAACGGAAAAACCGCTTTTCTCCATCTCCTGCAGATCATCGGCAGAGACCGTATTGGACAGAACCGCCACCTCGTTCTTGCGGTCATCCGCAGTCATCTCGCCTTTTTGCTGCACCTGATCGACGACGGTATTCTCATCATCCTTCATCGGGTTGCCATAGGTTGCCATATCGATCGTACCCGAAGCCGACACTCCCGCTACGCGCTCATAGTGCTCCTGTTTTGTTCCAAAAACCGTATTGTCCTCCGGAACCGCTGCCTGATATGCTGCAATGCCTTTATTTGTATCATTTTGAAGATTTTTCGTTACATTATCCCAAAGATTTGTCTGCTCAACCTGCATAAATTCTCCTGCATAATCCGGAGCCTCCGTGCTCCGCGTTCAATTATGCGTTCGTTTTAGGTTCTTCCGTGACCTATTTATTATATCGGACATCCCCCGCCAAAAGTGAAGTTTTCTCTGCAATCTGCTTTCCAAAACGCAAGAGTGGCACCGTGCACCCATCGGATACACAATGCCACTCTCTTCCTTAAACTACTCTGTACTCTTCTAATATTTGAATACCGCAACGCCATATGCCGGTAATGGATAAGCAAATGAATACTTCTTTCCATCACATGGTGACTTTGTGGCTTTGTAACTCTTCTTCCGATCTGTATCCGTTCCGTTAAACGCCGGATCTTCACTGTTTAATACCAGTCTGTATGTCTTATTTTTTGGTACTCCGACACGATAATCGTCTCTTGCCACCGGTGTAAAGTTAATGACAAAAAGCATATTGTTCTTACCATCTTTGCTTTTTCGCACAAAACTGAAAATACTGCGGTCCCTGTCATCCGCATTGATCCACTCAAATCCTGCCCAGGAAGTATCCTGCTCATACATACATGGATTGTTGCGATACAGATGAAGCAAAGCCTTCACCCAATCCTGAATCTTCTTGTGATTCGGATCATCAAGCAGGTACCAGTCAAGCTCACGCGCCTCACTCCATTCCTGCGCCTGCGCAAACTCCTGTCCCATAAACAACAGCTTCTTGCCGGAATGTCCCATCATAAATGCATAGCCAGCCATCAGGTTCTTGAATTTGTCCCCCTCTAATCCCGGCATCTTATTTAACATAGAACATTTCAAATGAACCACTTCGTCATGGGAAAGTACCAGAATGTACTTCTCACTCTCGTTATAGCTCATCGCAAACGTCATCTTATAATGGTTGTCTTTTCTAAAATACGGATCCAGCTTCATATAGTCCAGAAAATCATGCATCCATCCCATGTTCCACTTATAGCTGAAATTCAGTCCGTCCTCTTCCACGGTTCCGGTTACTTTCGGCCACGCGGTCGACTCCTCCGCGATCATAACCACGCCCGGGTTACGTCCGAGGATCAATGTATTGATATGCTTGAAGAACTCGATCGCCTCCAGATTCTTGTTACCACCATAAATGTTCGGAACCCACTGTCCGCTTTCCTTACCGTAATCGAGGTAGAGCATAGACGCAACCGCATCCACACGAAGTCCGTCAACATGATAATTCTCGATCCACATGAGTGCGCTTCCGATCAGGAAGTTCTTCACCTCATTCTTGCTGTAATCGAAGATCTTCGTTCCCCAATCTGGGTGCTCTCCCTTGCGAGGATCCGCATATTCGTACGTCGGTGTGCCATCGAAGTCCGCAAGTCCGTGCGCATCTTTCGGGAAATGCGCCGGTACCCAGTCCAAAATAACACCGATCTTATTCTTGTGGCACTCATTGATCAGATATGCAAAGTCCTCCGGCGTTCCGTAACGGGAAGTCGGTGCATAGTAGCCGGTTACCTGATAGCCCCATGAGCCGTCAAACGGATACTCGGAGATTCCCATCAGCTCAATATGTGTATATCCCATTTCCTTCACATAAGAAACAAGCGACTTTGCAAGCTCGCGATACGAATAGAATCCATCGTCATCGCGTCCCGGATGGCGCATCCATGATCCCGGATGAACCTCGTAGATTGCCATCGGCTGCTCATAGACCGTCTCCTTGGTCAAAGCGGCACGCGCCTTCATCCACGCATCATCCGACCACTTGAACTTTGAGATGTCCGTAACGATCGATGCCGTCTCCGGACGAAGCTGCGCATAATTTGCATACGGATCCGCCTTGTAAAGGCGATTGCCGTCCTGTGTCACAATAATGAACTTGTACATACTTCCAAGCTTAACGCCCGGAACAAACAGTTCGTATACCCCCATCGTGTCCGGAACCACGCGCTTCATCTCATGAGAATACTCATCCCAGTTGTTGAACTCTCCGAACACATAGACCTGCTCCGCATGTGGCGCCCACACGTCAAAACAAACGCCTTTCACCCCATTCATTGTCATTACATGGGCACCCATTTTACGGTAAATATCATAGTGTGTTGCCTGTCCGAACAGGTAACAGTCCATCTCTGTAAAATTGCTCATATACTCTCCTCCACCTTCTATATACTATTCAAAGTCCTTCTCTTTTAGTACAATCCGATCATCGTCCGTATAGCGGCTCGCGGTCAGAATGCTGATAGCCTTCTTAATTCCGCCGTGTGCCTCGCGGTCGATCGCCTCATCGACAATCTCCTTAACCTCCGTCAGAGTTGTCGCCTGATCCAGCCGCTGGATGTTGCTAATCCGATTGTAGAGAGCCAACACTGCCATATCGTCAATTTTGTAGCCAAGCTCTCTCGAGTAGGATCTTGCGAAAGTCACAAGTTCGTCGTTCGTAAAAATCGGTACGGAGATCTGCTCCGTAAACTTCCTGGCAAATCCGTCATCAAGCGACAATGCTTTCTTAATGCCCTTCGGTGTATCCTCAATAATGATATAGACTCCGCTCCGGTTCTGCTCCAGAAGCAGCGATAATGTGATCGCCGACTGACGTGTCAGCTCACCGACATTCTCAATGATCAGGCATCCGCCTGCCACTTTCTTGAGCATCTGTCCGATATCCTTCTGGTTCAAAGCCTCAGCCTGAATCTTACCGATCTTGCCGTCTAACTTTCCGGTCTCCTGCTGCAATACCTTGATCACACTCGTTGCGAGTGTTGTCTTGCCACAGCCATGTCCTCCAAGGATCATAAGATTACCGGTGGATGCCGTCGCATCGTGTTTAATATGATGTGTTGCACCGGTCAAAGCCTGACGCAGCTGCTTCTCCATGCCTTTTACCGGCATAAAGTAGGAGAAGATCGTCTTCTCTGCATCCGTAAGCTCAACCATTGCCTCCGCCTCGGCCTTCTCTTCCTTGACCAGATTTACCGGCTTGGTAATCTCCGGCATGCGAACCGTCTTGCCTTTCCATGTGTTGTGCTCCGCCTGCAGCTTCTCCTTTACGGAAGCCTTCGGTGCAGTCTGTTTCTGCGGAATATCGATCATCGGAACATCTTTCAGTCCGTCCGGCTCCTCTTCCACGGTATCTTCCAAAGTCTCCCCGGCATCTGTCGACTCCACGTCTTCTTCCATCTCTTCATTCTCCGGAACATATTCATCCGAGAAGTCTTCCACATTCTCTGCGTATGGCTGCTCCTCAACCTGAATCTCCGTCTCGGCAACCGGGACGTCCTTCGGAGTCTCTTCTGCAAGAAATTCTTCTGCCTGAAGTTCTTCCTGCTCAGCCTCTTCCTGCGTTTCATTTGCAGTATAACCGTCTTCCTGCGTCAAAAGCTCTCCGCCCGGATAGAAGTCCCCTGCCGTCTGTGCCATCTCCTGCGTCTCTTCCGGCACTTCCTGCAGATATTCTTCTTCCAGCAGCTCTCTCGGTGTCACTCCGGCATCCAGCTTCGGAATCACACCGGTCAGACGATCCATAATATTTCCGGCTTCCTGCAATGCACGCGCCTTGGCAGACTCTAACTTTCTCTGATTTGCCTCCTCTAAAGCGGCCTCCGCTGCACGCTTCGTCTTCTCCCACTCCTCGAGCACTTCCTCGATCGTGATCTGTCCGGTAATCTGACGCTCCACCTGCATCCGGTCATCCGTCATCATACTCATCTGCCCGTCCGAATCCTCGCCGAGCATCTCCTTGAAGTTAATCTTCAGGGATCCGTCAATCTCCTCATCCGTCTCAATATGAGGATCCATCGTCTGCGGATTCTGCGCCTCCTGCGGAAGCTTCAGATAAGGGATTTCCTCCACCATCTTGTTAATATTGTCCAGTGTGTCGGTGACCGTCTCCTTCTCAGTCGCATCAATGATCTGCTGCATGCCTTTGGCAATCTCTTCCTGCAGATTGACCGTATTAAATTTCTCCGGATTGATATTCACCTGCGGGATTGCAACCGGCTCATGTGCATACTCGCCGGCGCGCTGCATCTCCTCGACATTGATATGTGTCATGCCATCCTTCGAATCTCTCGTCTGGCGGAAAGAGCGATACTTCTCTTCCTGCGTCTTCGTCAGCGGCTGATACAGCATCTTCAGCTCCAAAGCCCTCTCCACATACGGTCCGTCACCAAACCAGAGGATCAGCTCATCACAGGCATCAATACATTTCTCACTCATTCCAGCCTTATGGTATAAATAAGCAAGCTCATATGCCCATTCTTCCGTATATTCCTGATCCTTCAATTCTTCAAGAATCGGGATCAGATCTGCGTACGATGCACCCTGTGCCTTCTTGATATCATAACGAAGCACATATTTTAAACTGTCGTGCGGTGCAATCTGTACAAATTCATCATAGTAATCCTGCGCTGCATCGAAATCCTGCATCTTCACTGCCACTTCGGCAAGGCGATAGATGATCATTCTTCCGATCGGGGAACGGTCATATGCCATCAAAAGCACGTCCCGGCTATCCTCATAACGCTCTGTTTTCTCATAGATTTCACCCGCTTTTACGAGTGCGTTCACATTCTTGATCTTGTTCCAGTTGATAGTATCTGCAATATCCGCTGCATCTTCGTATTTCTCTTCTGCATACAGAGATTTCATCTGATCCAGCTTCAAATTATATTCATATTTATCCAACGATAGTCACCTCAGATTAGTTTGCAATAAGCCCAATTATTTAATTTTTAGTATACCATAGCCTACAAATAGTGTCAAAAAATATAGAACAAAATCGAACAAAAAAAGCCGGAATCGCGCACCCTTTCATGTCACGTCCCGACTTTATTTTAATTAGTTTTCTTTTGTTTCCTGTCCGGATTCCGTCTCTTGTAAATGCTTCTTTTTCTTGCTTTTTTTACTATTCTCATAATGCACAAGTGTTCCATTGGTAAGATCCACACTCTTCACATCCACATATGCATCTGTGGCCAATGGAAGCTGGCGCTTCTTAATGGAATGATTTACCAGTCTTTGAACAATATAATAGATCATCGCAAATACCGGAACTCCGAGAAGCATTCCAAAGAATCCGAACAATCCGCCACCGAGCAGGATTGCAAACATAACCCAGAACGAAGACAATCCGGTCGAACTTCCAAGGATCTTCGGTCCGATAATATTGCCGTCCACCTGCTGCAGAATGATAATAAAAATCAATAAATACAATGCGTGCCACGGGCTTTGAACAACGACAAGAATTAACGAAGGAATTGCTCCGATAAATGGGCCGAACACCGGAATAATGTTGGTTACACCAACAATTACCGCAACGAGCATTGCATCCGGGATACGAAGAATCGCGCATCCTACATAACAGATAACACCAATGATCGCTGAATCAACAATCTTACCGATGATAAATCCACCGAAAATTTCGTCTGCTTTGTGCATCGTCTCTATGATGATATTGCCCTGGCGAGGCTTAAAAATTGCATAAATTACTTTCTTGCTCTGGCCGATCAGACGCTCCTTGATCATCAGTACATATACCGCAACGATGATTCCAACAACGAAGTTCAATACCGCTTTCACCATATTGAGCACACCTGATGTAATCTGCAGCAGATAGGTCTTCGCTTCCGGAAGTAATGTCTTGGTTGCCCAATTCTCTACATAATCTACCAGATTGGTCAGCATATCACTGATCGTATCGGTAACTTCATATTCACCCAGCTTACCGCTTTGCACGGTCTTGATAAAATTCTGTACATTGCCCGGAAGGGTATCAACAACACCTGCGATACAAGAGATCACCGATGGAACAATCGCCGCAATCAGAAGAATCAGAATGGCAAGCAGGAACAGTATCGCTCCGGCGATACCCAATGCTCTGGCGGTCTTACCCGCCTTCTGCTCCGTTTTCATTCTGCCTTTTAACTGTTTATAAAATTTACTTTCCAAAAATTTCACGACCGGATTCAGAAGGTACGCGAGCACAAGTCCGATAATAATCGACTGTGCCGCAGCAATAATTTTATGCCATCCATCCGAAAATCCCTGATAGCGGAACAACACGAAGAAAAAAAGGATGCAACAGGTAAACGTAATGAAAACCATTAATCCGATCTTTGCCAAATAAACATTCTGCTCCTTGGCTTTTCTCTTATGTTCCAGCAACTCCTGTTGCGTCACACTGTCCGTCTGCGTTTCTTGCATTCCTACGTCCTCCTAACCTCTGTAGTAATTGATCAGGCATCCCTTGAGGATAATATCTTTCTCATCTGGAGTCAGTTCACCCATTCTGAGCGTGAATGGTTTTGTCTGTCCGTCTTTGATCACATATGCCTCAAATTCCGTTTTTCCGGAAGCAATCGCCTCACGGATTCCCGGAACAAATAAATAATCCAGATTCTGAAATGGAAGATCTCCCTCATCGATGATGAACGGAACCATACCCCAGTTAATCAGGTTGGAACGATAACGCTTTGTTGCATACTCGTTGGCAATGTTTGCCCATCCGCCAAGTACCTTCTGGCAGGATGCAGCCTGCTCACGGGCAGATCCGTCTCCCGGCTTTACTGCAAAAATCGTGCTTCCGAATCCAAGATTCTCTTTGTTGACATCCTTGAAGTTTGCATGGATAACATCCATAACCGGCTTGAGTTCCGCAACGGTATCAACCGGACACTCGCCAGCTTCCAATGCCTTCTGTGCCTTCTGGATCTCCTTTGCACGTCCGACGTACTCCGGATCCTTTCTGGAGAGTGCGAACTCTGCCAGTCCAAGCGGATTGGAACGGTAAGAAGATGTCTCTCCGGATGGGATCAGCTCATCGGTTGTTGTTACCGGATCATGGATCTCGGATACAACTTTAAGTACAAGGTTCTCAGGCAGTGCGCTCATTGCCGGCCAGTCCTTGATGTTTGGACCAAACTGGATCTCAACACTAGGATCAGCAACACCCTTGCTATCAAATACACGGTTCTCATAAATGGTCTTATCAAAGAAATATTTTGGCTTGCTGAAGTTTACATCAATATCAGCTGCAGAAGTAAGGAATCCCTTATTTGCTGCTGTTGCTGCGATAGAACGTGCATCCATAAGTGCTACAGAAGAAATCTGTCCGTTCTGTACCTTCGAACCCTCACGGTTCGGGAAGTTACGGGTTGAATGGCGAATTGAAAATGCGTTATTCGCCGGAGTATCTCCCGCACCAAAGCAAGGTCCGCAGAATGCCGTCTTAACGATTGCACCGGTAGCAAGAAGATTTGCCACAGCACCGTTCTTCACAAGTTCCATATAGATTGGTGTCGATGCCGGATATACACTTAAAGTAAACTCATCGGCACCGATGGAAGTTCCCTTTAAAATGTCTGCCGCATCACAAATATTCTCGAATCCACCGCCGGCACAACCCGCGATAATTCCCTGATCCACATAGAGACGACCGTTCTTAACCTTGCTCTTGAGATCCAGTTTTACTTTTCCGTCAAAGCTTACCTCTGCACGCTTCTCGCAGTCATCGAGAATATCCATAAGGTTTGCATTTAACTCATCGATTGTATAAGTATTGCTCGGGTGGAACGGCATAGCGATCATTGGCTTGATCGTACTTAAATCGATCTCGATAAAGCTGTCGTAGTAAGCAACCTCACCCGGATTTAATTCCTTGTAATCCTCTTCTCTTCCGTGGATCTCGTAGAATTCTTTAACCTTGTCGTCCGTTCTCCAGATGGATGACAGACAGGTTGTCTCGGTTGTCATAACGTCCACGCCGATACGATAGTCAACGCTTAAGTTTGCAACGCCCGGTCCTACGAACTCCATTACCTTATTCTTAACAAATCCGTTTGCGAATACTTCACCGATGATCGCCAAAGCGATATCCTGCGGACCAACGCCCTTCATCGGCTCGCCTGTCAGATAGATTCCGACAACGCCCGGCATATCAATATCATAAGTCTTGCTCAAAAGCTGCTTAACCAGCTCCGGTCCACCTTCACCGATTGCCATGGTTCCGAGTGCACCGTAACGGGTATGGGAGTCAGATCCGAGGATCATCTTGCCTCCACCTGCAAGCATCTCACGGGCAAACTGATGAATAACTGCCTGATGAGGTGGAACATAGATTCCGCCATACTTCTTGGCACAGGTCAGTCCAAACATGTGATCATCTTCGTTGATCGTTCCGCCGACCGCACAAAGACTGTTATGACAGTTTGTGAGAACATATGGAATCGGGAATTTCTCAAGTCCTGACGCACGTGCTGTCTGGATGATTCCGACGAATGTGATATCGTGTGAAGTCAGCTTATCAAATTTGATCTGCAGCTTCTCCATATTGCCGGATGTATTGTGATCCTGCAAAATTCCATAAGCGATTGTTTCTTTCTTAGCGTCCTGTGGTGTAACCTGCTTACCGGTCTTGCTTGCCACTTCCGCAGCTGCCTCCGGTCCGTTGATGACAATGTCTTTGCCATGAATCAGATAAGCACCATTCTCATAAAGTTTCATGTTCTTTCCTCCTTGTGCGCTAACATCAGTTCTTTTCAATTTAGTAAACTGACGCATTACTATCTCAAATTATATCTGTAACTACCTTTGAAATCAAGCATTTATACATTCTTTACCATCGGGAAAGTGATCGTTGCGACAAACAGATCCCCATCCACATTGATATCGAAGTCGCCACCCATCAGATTCGTCAGGTTCTTGGCGATCGACAGACCGAGTCCGCTTCCCTCCGTTGTGCGGGATTCCTCGCCCCGGACAAAGCGCGCGGTCAGGTCCTTGCCACCCTCATCCTGCGCAACCAGCGGTGTCTTGGATACATTCTTGATCGTAAAGATGGCATTGTCCTTATCGACATCAAGCTCCACATACACTCTCGTATTTTCAAGCGCATATTTTGCAGCATTTGTATACAAATTCTCA
Source organism: uncultured Agathobacter sp. (assembly GCA_934358675.1). Taxonomy (GTDB): domain Bacteria; phylum Bacillota; class Clostridia; order Lachnospirales; family Lachnospiraceae; genus Roseburia. Next base: position 42,624 of record CAKRKX010000004.1, read on the forward strand.
ATCGCACGGTACAGTTGACGGCCGTCCGCCTTGATAAAAATCGAATTATGCGGCAGCTTCGTGACGATCGTAAGATCACGCGCCTCAAAGCGCTCGTTAAACTCTCCTCCGGTCTGATAAAGAAGTTCCACAAGATCAATCGTCTGGATATCCAGTTTGATATTGCCGGAGCTGATCTTCGATGCCTCCACCAGATCTTCCGTCAATTGCTTGAGTCTCTGGGACTTTTCATCAAGAACGCGGATGTATCGACGTGCATTCTCATTCTCAAGATTTTCGCGTTTTAACAGATCCACATAATTCACAATCGACGTCAGAGGCGTCTTGATGTCATGTGAAACGTTTGTGATCAGATCTGCCTTCATGCGCTCATTTCGGATACGTTCCATGATAGCTTCACTGAGTCCCGCACGGATGTTGTTGACCGCTGCCGCGATGTCGCGCTCCTGCCCATGGAATTTCTCGACATCGAGCTTCGTATCAAGCGCACCTGAAGCGATTGCCTCGATCGCCTCCTGGATTTCCATGCGCTCACGTGCCTTTCGCGTGCAAAGCTGCGGATTTTTGCCACTCGTGATCACCCGTTTTAAGAATCCTCCCGCAATATAGATCACACTGTGCGTAAAAAGCGTGTTATCTTTTGCCCGGCGGACAATGCTTAAATATATCAGAAGGAAAACGAGATCCACGATGTAAGCCAGCGTTCCCGCCGCTACGAGAAGCCCTGAAAATTCGAACTGCATCTGACGGATATTGCGGCACAGATAAAGCATAATGTATACAAATCCGATGAAGATCAAAAGTTCCACATCCGTGTAAATCTTGTCCACTCCGTTTAAATAGATATGCTGATCCTCCGCCGAACGGCGTCCCGTGATTCCGGTGATGAATGCGAGCATGACAAAGCTGCCCACCAGCCCCAGTATCGCAAGCGTACTTAAGACTCCGAGTCCTCCGTAATGCATTTTCATATTGTAACCGATTCCGTAAAGGCTGCAGACCATCAACACCAGAAACATCTGGTGCATAACGATCGCAGCGCCTTTAATTCCGTTTGAGTATTCTTTCATGTGCCGCTAGACCCCCGCTTCGATCTTGTATCCGACACCCCATACAACCTTGAGGTAGCGCGGCTCCTTCGGATTGATCTCAATCTTCTCACGGATATGACGAATATGTACTGCAACCGTATTGTCTGCGCCGATTGCTTCCTCATTCCAGATTTCCTCGTAAATCTGGCTGATCGAGTAGACTTTACCCTTGTTCTTCATAAGAAGAAGCAGAATATTGTATTCGATCGGTGTGAGCTTTACTTCCTCGCCGTCCACCGTCACTTTCTTTAAATCATCGTTGATGATGAGTCCGCCGGCCTCGTAGATCGTATCGCCCTGTGTACTGCTCGAAAGCGTCGTGTAGCGGCGAAGCTGCGACTTCACGCGGGCAACCAGTTCAAGAGGATTGAAAGGCTTTGTCACATAATCGTCCGCACCGACATTGAGCCCTAAGATCTTATCCGCATCCTCTGTCTTCGCGGAGAGGATAATGATCGGGATACTGCTTGTCTTGCGCACCTGGAACGTCGCACGGATTCCATCCAGCTTCGGCATCATCACGTCGATAACCATGAGATCAATCTTCTTATTATGAAGAATCTCCAATGCCTGCTCGCCGTCATACGCCTTTTCTACCTTGTATCCTTCCTGAAGAAGGTAGATTTCAATCGCGTCTACAATTTCTTTGTCATCATCACATACCAGAATCGTCATGCTGGTGTCCTCCTATCAGGTTCTTAAAAGCCTTCTGTATTCCTTCTGATTTTCCTTTGTTTTTATTCTCCTGCTTGCCGGATTTATCCTCTTTACCTTCCTTCCACTGGAAGTAATCGGCATCCAGATTCACGCGAATCTCCGCCTCAAGCTGCTTTAATTCCTCGTCATCTTCATCCTGATTCTTTGGCTTTGCATCGGCGGCAACCTCTTTCTCAGTCTCATCGACTACCGACATACCGAGTTTATCAAGATAATCCTGATTGACCTTGATCTCCGTCTGACGGTTTGCATAGATTGATTTCTCCTGCTTGAACTCCGGTTTGCCCTCGTTCTTCTCCTTCTCAATTTCTTTATTTCGATCCTCGATCAAGTGCAGATACTTCTCGGTATCAATAAGATCCTGCAGCTGACTCTTGAGCTCGGACTGGTTCTCCCGGATTCGCTGCTGCTCCTTCTTCATCTGTTCATCCACATCACCGTAGATCTTCTGAACATCGGTCTGTGCCTCGGTCACGATATCACGCATGCGATTGAGTGCCTCATCCATATACATAACGGACGCAGCATAGATGTCTTCCGCTTTGCGGCTCGCATCCCAGATGATCTGGTCTCCCTGCTTGCGGAACTCACGCTCCGCTTTGTCGCGGCTCCTCTTCGTCAGTTCATACTCGTCCATAATCGCATAAATGCATGTATTCAAATCGCTCAGCAGATCCAGCACCTGCTGCTTATCCACAATGACTTTGCTCGGTTCTTTCGGGTATGGTTCACTCTTCGAAAGCAGAACATGAAGACTGCGCAATACTTTTTCTGTATTATCCTGTGCTCCCATTTTGTGCTCCTTCTATATCATCTACTTGTTTTAAACTCTGATTTTCTCAACAAAAGCCAAAATGACCTTTGTATCATATTATATCGAATGAACCTTTGATATGCAATATTTGTGGGAATTCCTTAATGCTTAATTCATAATTACGCTGCATACAAAAAGCCTGAAGCATCTCCTTCGATTCTTCAGGCTTTCTGCTATTGTGTTTATGGTATGAGGTCTATTACAGTAACTTTTTTATTCTTAACCGTTAAGATCATGTCCTCTATATAATATGTTTTATCATGATATGCATTAAACTGAGAGGCATTTATCCTCTCATAGTCATCATCTTCGATTATTCTTATTTTATAAGATGATGACAACTTTAATTTGTACATTCCTTTAGCTTTTGTATCCTTTTGCCCCACAGCCTGATAGGCTCCATATATCGTCAGCACATTATTCTTTATGTTCGCACTATAACCGCCTAATTTATCCTTATGAAAGGTTTGTCTATTAATGAAAACCTCATATTGCCCATCCTTTAATGCCAGCTTCTTTCCTTGACTAAATTCCTTAATCTTAAAAGTTTCCGGCTCGATAGAATATGCCATGTAATTCTCATTTATATCATAAATATCTGTTAATAATACATTTTTTGCCAATGTAGTCTTTTTTCCGGATACAACATCATAAGAACATATTTTTATTTTATATTTTCCATTTACCGGATAATAATTCTCTGGAACACAGGAATACAATACCCGTTTCCCCTTTGCAAACACATGACCGGTCTGATTGTTAACTATTCTTTTCTTTCCTGTCTTTATGTCATAGACAATCAATTTGTAGGGAGAAAAATCTCCACCTGTATCACTACGTAGTACGAGATAACGTTTGTCCAGCGTTGTTACATAATCCAGACCTCTTTGTACAACGTCCATTTCTCCGGTTTTGACAGAAGTATAGAAAATTCCGCATTCATCAAGGCCTCCCGCTACGGAAAAATAAATACGATTTCCATGGTTACAACAAACCTTAATTTGTGGTACCACATTTTCAGAAAAGCCAAATTTTTTTGCCTGAATCTTTTTTACAACAGTTGTCTTTCCATCCTTATTTTCACATAAAAGCAGTTAAAACTTTCTTCATAACCTCTTCCCCCTCTCTTCTTTAAATCTCATCACTCCAACGATGAACTGGCACTATATCCACCTTCACTGTAAGGATTACCATCTCCTATACACTCTAAACCATAACCTTTGCTCTGCCCATCTAATGTCAATCGGTATCCGCCTTTTCCGTTTGAGGTATAGACAGTAATATAATAGCCATATTCTGTTTTGGTATAAGAAACTTTGTCTTTTCCATAATATGAATATTTACCGGTTTCCATATCACAAATATAACATTTTCGATATTTATTGGTAAATTTATATTTTATTGGATAAGGTTGATTCCCTATTGTATACCAATCAGCGCAAGAAATAATGCTATTAAACTCTCTGCCCAAACTCTCTGCATTCTTTCACACCATAAAAAAGCATCAAATAAGCCACACTTACTTGATGCTTTCAAATTCATATATCGTTTATCTCATCCTTACAGCAACGGTCCCGCTGCATTCCGCAACTCTGCTGTTGCGCGGGCAAGTTCCGCTGCCTGCTCCTCGGTGACATTGCCCGGCTTGGTGCGGCTGACCAGTTTCTTGACATAAGAAAGACTGCTCTTGATCGCGTGGCGGGTGGAACTGTCGAGTTCCTTCTTTCTTGCCTTGTATGCAGTCTCGACCTGCCGGATCAGCTTGTCCGCCTCGGCACGGCTGTCAATGTATGCCTTGCGCTGTCCGTCCGTTGCCTCATACTCTGCGGCTTCGCGGATCGCGCGCTCGATATCCGCATCCGAAAGGTTCGAACTTGCGGTAATCGTAATCTCCTGATGCTTTCCGGTTCCAAGATCCTTCGCGGATACCTGAACGATTCCGTTTGCATCGATATCAAAGGTAACCTCAATCTGCGGCACGCCCGCCGGAGCTGCTTTGATACCGCGGAGCTGGAATCGTCCGAGCAACTTATTGTCCTTGGCGAACTGGCGCTCCCCCTGTAATACCTTGATATCCACAGAAGTCTGGAAATTGCCGGCAGTTGTGAACACCTGCGAGTATCTTGTCGGGATGGTTGTGTTGCGGTCGATGATCTTGGTCGCAACTCCACCGACGGTCTCGATGGACAGAGACAAAGGTGTGACATCCATAAGGATGATCTCCGCTGCCTGCGATCCGGCAACCAATGCGCCTCCAAGCTTTCCACCCTGTACGGCTGCGCCCAAAGCGACACATTCGTCCGGATTGAGATTTCTTGACGGTTCCTTTCCGGTCAGACGGGTAACTTCATCGTATACCGCCGGAATTCGGGTTGATCCTCCGACAAGAAGCACCATCCCAAGATCGGATGCCGTAATTCCCGCATCGGAAAGCGCCTGCTGCACCGGTCCGCTCGTGCGCTCCACAAGATCCTTTGTCAGTTCATTGAACTTGGCACGAGTCAGTGTCATTTCCATATGCTTCGGCTCGCCTTTTACCGTTATAATAAACGGAAGATTGATACTTGTTGTGGAAGACGAGGAGAGAACTTTCTTTGCTTTCTCGGCTTCCTCGCGAACACGCTGCATCGCGGTCGCATCCTTACGCAGATCGATACGCTCCGTGCGAAGGAACTCCATCACAAGATAATCCGTAATGCGCGCATCAAAATCGTCGCCTCCAAGATGGTTGTCTCCGGCTGTGGCAAGCACTTCGATCAGGTTGTCCCCAATCTCAATGATCGAGACATCAAACGTTCCGCCACCCAGATCGTAGACCAGAATCTTCTGCGGCTGTCCGTGGTCAAGTCCGTATGCAAGTGCTGCAGAAGTCGGCTCGTTGATGATTCGCAGAACATTGAGTCCCGCGATACGGCCTGCATCCTTTGTCGCCTGACGCTGTGCGTCATTGAAATATGCCGGAACCGTAATAACCGCATCCGTCACGGTCTCACCGAGGTATCCTTCTGCATCTTTCTTAAGCTTGCGCAGGATCATCGATGAAATCTCCTGCGGCGTGTACTGCTTTCCGTCGATTTTTGCGCGGAAATTAGTTCCCATCTCTCTTTTTATCGAAAAAAAGGTTCGATCGACATTGACCGCTGCCTGACGCCTTGCGGTATCTCCAACCAGTCGCTCCCCGTCCTTTGAGAATGCGACTACGGATGGTGTCGTACGCGAACCTTCTGCATTTGTGATCACAACCGGCTGGTCGTTTTCCAATACTGCAACACAACTGTTGGTTGTTCCAAGATCAATTCCGATTACCTTACCCATGGAATATCCCCCACTTTCTGATTACTTACTTTATATATAACTGTAAGTCGCAAAACAGAAAGCGTCAAGGCATTCAACTTTTATTTCAGAGAATGTTTAGAAACAGTTTAGATTATTGCGAAAACTTTCCTAATATATCCTCAATTTGCTCCGTCAATTCATGAATACCTGCCCTACTTATGGTAATAACTCCCTGAGGAATCGAAGTATCCTGCATATTATCCAAGATATATTCCACATCTTTTTCTGCCTGTTCCTCATGATCCTTATATTCTGCCGGCAGAACCATGCCATATTCCTCGAATAATTCAATACATTCTGCGCCACTCATTTCTTGCAATTCATTTAAAGACGGAATTGACCTCTTTTGAGTTCTCAAAAAGAAGAAAGCGATCAAGATTATAAAAATAATTACAATACCTATGCTGATTCTCAAAATTTTGTCTTTGTTTTGTACATCTGCAAACGTATTTTTCATTTTGATCGATCCTCCTTTTTCAAATAATTCTAATAACCATAGATATCATAGATTTCATCCGTGTATACCCCCGGTTCCTTATACACGATCAGTGGCTTCTCGACGGTGATCCTTGACTTTCCGCCGCGCAACCCTTCGATGAGCACCATGTTCGGCTCCTTATCCACAAACGGATATACGAGCTGCATGCGCTTCGGCTCAATGCGGTATTCCACCATCTTGCTGAGGATTTCCGCAAGACGGAACGGACGATGCACCATGTAGAAGCGTCCTCCCGGCTTGAGAATCTTCGCACTCTCGCGCAGGATATCATCAAGATTACACAGAACCTCATGCCGCGCGATCGCCTTGGCATCCTGATCATTCTTGATTCCGTGCTGACCGATCATATACGGCGGATTTGTCGTGATCACATCAAAAGAAGATGCTCCGAAACGCTGCGAAGCATCTTTGATATCACCGACAACAATGTCGATCTTGTCCTGCAGATCATTGTAAGCCACACTCCGCGCCGCCATATCGGCACTCTCCGGCTGGATCTCCAACCCGGTAAAATGCGATCCTTCGGTTTTTGCCTCGAGCAGGATCGGAATAATTCCGGTTCCTGTACCGAGGTCGAGTGTATGCTCGCCCGCTTTCACGCGGGCAAACCCGGACAAAAGCACCGCATCCATGCCAAAGCAGAAGCGGTCCTTGTCCTGAATGATCTTGTACCCGTTTCTATGAAGTTCATCTAATCTCTCGTGTTCATGTATCGTTACCTGCACTGACAGTTCCTCAATTAAACCTAATTTACTGCGATCAAACGTTCGTCACCCTCATCATCTTCATGAAATGATTGAACTTCTAATTTTTCTGTTCCTGATGACTATTCGCTTGATTGTCACGTCTTGAATCCTCCTGATGTCCATCACGATTCTGATTATCCCGCTTATCATAATTGCGGCGTCCTCTTCCTCCGCGACGTCCACGGTTCTCACCATCCTGGTTCTGACGGTTGTCCTGCTTTTTGTCTGCGTAATTCTTGTCGAAGCCTTTCTTCTCGGAACCGTTCTTATCGGATGTATTGTCGCCTGTATCCTCAAGACCTTCGAGTTCCTTCAACTCTTCCTCTGTCACACGCACATCTTTTCTTCTTCGAGGAGTGAACTTAAGATCGTCCACAGAATATTCCTGCAATTCTTTCTCCTCACCATTGTCGACAACAACTTTAACCAGCTGACGCAGCACGCTCACGCTCTGTACCTCACCGCGCATTCCGGTCGGTGTCGTAACCGTATCACCCACGGATGGGAGACGGCTGTTCAGATATTCATAAGTCTCCTGCTCATTTTTCAGACAGCACATCAGTCTTCCGCACACGCCGGAAATCTTCGTCGGGTTGAGCGAGAGATTCTGCTCCTTTGCCATCTTAATCGATACCGGAACAAAATCCGTCAGATAAGATTTACAACAAAGTTCTCTTCCACAGATACCGATTCCGCCAAGCATCTTTGTCTCGTCGCGGACACCGATCTGACGCAGCTCGATTCTGGTACGGAACACCGAAGCCAGGTCCTTTACCAGCTCGCGGAAATCAATTCGTCCGTCTGCGGTAAAGTAAAACAGAAGTTTGTTGTTATCAAAGGTGTACTCTGCAGCCACAAGCTTCATCTCAAGCCCGTGCTTTGCGATTTTTTCTTTACAGATGGCAAACGCTTCCACTTCCTTTTCCTTGTTGCGCTCCATCACTTTCTCATCGTCGTCCGTTGCGACACGGATGACCGGTTTGAGTGGCTGAACAACCTGATCGTCCTCCACTTCCTTCGGTGCGATCAGGACAGTTCCCATCTCCACACCGCGCGCCGTCTCCACGATTACATGCATCGGAACTTCCAGATCGTAATCGAGTGGGTCAAAATAGTAGATCTTGCCCGCGCGCTGAAAACGTATTCCTACAACTTTTGTCATGTTAATTCTCCTTAATGGTCAATAAGAGCAATTCGATAACCAGATCGAAATTGACGTTCGCATTCAGACGGACTTTCGCTGTCTCCAAAGCCTGAATGATCGTCTCGATTCCCTGGTACGATCTCTTAGCTGCCTGTTTTTTTATGTCATAGACCTCATCTTTGAAGATCAGGCCGTTTACATCGTTGGTTGCCTTCATATACAACACATCCCGAAACCAGATGGTCATCAGATCAAAATAGTCATTGATCGTCAGCTTGTACTCGCTGATCTGCTTGACTGCCGCCGTCATCTCGTAGACATCGATCTCATCGAGCCGCTTCATCAGCTGAAGCACCGAACTTTTCAGTTCGCCGAAATCCTCCGAGGACGCAAGCTGGATCGCTTTGCCCACATTTCCCTGTGAAAAAGCGGCACATACATCAGCCTGATAGTCCGGAATCTTGTACTGTTTCATTAGATAGTCGCGGATCACATCCTCCTTGACTGTCTTCATATTTAATGTAATGCATCTTGAAAGAATGGTCGGTAAGAAACTGTCCGCATTCGTCGTCAAAAGCATAATGACCGCATAAGCCGGTGGCTCCTCGATGGTCTTGAGCAGCGCATTCTGCGCCTGCTGATTCATCTTCTGTGCCTCGTCCACAATGTAGACTTTGTAGCGGCTGCTGTACGGTTTGATATCAATATCATTGTTAATCTGGGTTCGGATATCATCCACACCGATCGTATTCGGCTTCTCATGCGAGACATAGATGATGTCCGGCTGATTGTGGTCGATCGCCTGCTTACAGGATCGACAATTCAAACAAGGCGGCTCCCCTTCGCCCTCACACTGCAATGCCATCGCAAATGCTTCCGCGATCATCATTTTGCCAGACTTCTCCGGTCCGTTTAAGATGTATGCGTGGGATACCTTGCCGAGGGCAATCGCATTCCGCAAGTGCTCGATAATCTGTTCATTTCCTACGATATCCTTAAAACCTGCCATAGCTGTCCCTCCTGTTGTTATAAAATTGATTATGTGAGAATGTCTAAGAGTAATCCCTTGATCTCACCGATTTTTGCCAGAATCTTGAGATGATCCTTCTCATCCGACACCAGCTCACTTGCCAGCTCATCGAGATTCTGATCGACCAGACGGATAATTCCGTACACACGGTGTCTTCCCCGTCGATCGAGAAAATTCTCTCGCGAGAACTTATGCGAACGGTACACGACCTCATTCAGGAAATCCTTCACAAGCCCGCGATACTTCTTCATATCACGAATATCCATATGCCGGGCGATCAGCTCCCCCTGCGTCGTAATATCATTTAACAGCGCATCAACCTTCGCCTGCAGATCCGCATCCGTGATCGCGCTCGCCAGTGTAAACTTGAACGAACCATCACCCTCCACGGTCTTTGCCGCCTCCGGCACCTGATTGATCTGACTGATGTCATTGACTTTTATATCCATAGTAATTCCTCACTCTGCCGCAATCTGATCCGCGATATACGCCGTCACGTTGCGAACGGTCTCCTCGAAATCATCGTTGCAAAAGCGATACGTCACACCCGCTTCCGCCAGCTTCTCCTCCGAGAAATCCGCACTGTCCGCAAGAAATCTGCGGCACATCTCCTCGTACTTCGGAACTTCCTGCTTCTGCTCCCGCGCGATCGCGCGCATCAGACGCTCCCCGTCTTCCACCTCAATATAGATCGGCACAACACGGTCTTTTCCAAAGTATTCCCGGATCTTCGTATAACCTTCCAGCGTCACGATATACAGATAATCATTGTGCGCCAGATCGATCCGCTCATCATCGACCGTGAAATATTTCCACACTCCATACACGGTATTGTATGCGCGAAGTTCGATAATGCGCCCCGCAGCCTGAAGCTGCTGCACCGTCTCCTCCGTACAGAAATGATATTCTCGCCCATCGTGCTCACCATCCCGGATCGGTCTGGTCGTATACGGAATGATCGGCTTCAGCCCAAGCGCGCCGCTTTCCATGATCTGATGATAAATACTGTCCTTGCCCGAGGAACTCTTCCCCATAACACAGTAAATCTTGCCCATAAGTCTCTCCTATTTATTATAGTATATAAGTTATGCAATCGCAAACCATTAATTTCTCTTGGAAATTACTGCATTGACCCGGTCTGCCTGTGGCAATCCTTCCACATCCAGCCCAAGCACCTGACACTTTTGAATCGCATGGATTGTCTGCGCATCAAGCACTTCCCCCGGCACGATCACCGGAATCCCCGGCGGATACAAATAGATATAATCCGCACACACCTTACCTTCCGCCCCGGAAAATGCGATACATTCCGTCGCACCATCCATCGCCTCATCAATCTCCATCGTTTTCTTCGGCTGCCGGTAGATCTCTTTCGGCGAGAAGATTTCTTTCTTCTCCCTTCCGGCTAAAGTTGCATCGATCTCCTCCAGAGCCGTTGCCAGCCGCTTGAAACCTTCCTCTGTATCCGCAAACGAAGTCATCGCCAACACATAGTTTGCGCTCGACATCTCCGTCTGCAAGCCATATTGCTCCAAAAGTTTCGCCTGTAATGCTTTACCGGAGAGTGCGCCGTTCGTCTCGATCAGAATCTTTCCGATATCGTAGTCAAACGTCTCTTCCCTCGTAAAATCTTCTGCATCCGGCACACGGATCACCGTAAGTTTTCTCATTCTCTCACGAAACACATGCAGCAGTCTTACATACTCCTTCATCTGCGCGCCTTTTGCATTCTGTGCGAGCCGCAGGCTCTCCTCGATACCCGCCATCAGCACATACGAAGGCGAACTCGTCTCGTAGATTCCTAAGAATCTCTCCACGCGCGCCACATTGATCCGATCCGAGCACAGGTGCAGCAGTGCCGTCTGCGTCGGTGCCGGAAGCGTCTTGTGCACACTCATGATAACGGCATCCGCGCCGAGCAATGTCGCATTTTCCGGGAACGCCTCATCCAATCCGAAATGCGCTCCGTGCGCCTCATCCACGATAAGTGCAGCCCCGTGCGCATGCGCAAGTTCCGCAATCGTCTTAATATCGGAAACCAGCCCGTCATAAGTCGGCGATGTGATCACAATTGCCTCAATATCCGGACTTTCTTCCAGTTTCTTTTTCACATTCGAAGCCAATATCTGCCCCTGGATCCCATAGTGCGTCGCAACCGGATACACATATTCCGCGCGAAGCTGCCGCAGATAGATGGCATTGTAGACTGCCTTGTGACAGTTGCGCGCGACAAGGATCCGACCGCCCCGCGTCGTTGCGGCACTGATCGCCGCAAGAATTCCACAGGTGCTTCCGTTCACAAGATAATACGCCTTTTGCGAATGGTACATCTGCGCCGCCTGCTGCTGCGCCTCAAGAAGAATGCCCTCTGCGTGATGCAGATTGTCAAACTCCTCGATCTCCGTGATATCCAGTTCATATGGGAAAAAGCCGCGAAGCTGCCGCTTGTGCCCCGGCATATGAAACGGGTACACCCCGGATTGCGCAAGCTCTCTTAATTTCTGTTCTATCATATCTACCTCATTTACAGGAACATTGGACCTTACCCAAGGAATCTGCCGAGTTCCGGCATCCAATCGTCAAAAAAGATCGTATTCTCGCACAGACTCTGCCACACCGGTTTCAAAAATTCAAGAATCAGCTGCAACACCTGCGCCCATGCTACGTTTTCAATGCCACGGTTGCGCACATATTTCTCCCAGCGCTTTCGCATATAAGCGTATGATTCATATTCCGCAAGCTGTGTAAGCCGCTGCATTTTGCGCACCTGTGGACAGGATTCACTGAGAGTTCCGAATTCTTCCAGCACATAACGGCCACTCAACGACTCCTTTTGCAGTACCTGGTACACCCGGTCATAACAACCCATGTCCCCGATCAGTTCCAGTTTATTGACAATCTCGAACAGATCCCGGCTGAGCTGATTTTCCGGCGCATATGCCAGATACGCAAGCTTCCGGTCCCTGATCACTGACAAGGAACATTCCCTCTTGCCCGGCCGCTGGTTCTGCTCCTGCACACTGCGGATCACCAGACAAAGTGGAACCTGCATCTCCCTATAGGTTCCGGTCAGATGAAGATAAAACCGATCTTCACCCTGCGTGACATCACCGCTCCAGTCAATTTCCTGCGCATTATCGTTTGCAAACAGATCCATCATCATCTGCCTGCACAATGCAACCGACAGTTTCTGCCCCGGACACAGCTTCTCCGGCGCGATCGTCCGTTCCGCCGGCTGGTAGAGAAAGCCAATCTGTTTTTCCGATCGCTCACGATAGGCTTTCTCACCTAAAACATTACGGCTCTCCAGCCACAAATGTTCCCGATACGGTGAACTGTAGATCCGAAGCATCGCATCTTCCACCATATACCCGTAAAGCGTATCCGCAAAGGAAAGTTCCAGCTTCCCGCCCCGTTCTTTTAATTCCTGTGCCTCACACACTCCGACTTTCATACAGAATCTCCTTTTACAGCCAGACACCGATCATGCTCTGTACCTTGCCGACCACCTTGCGCGCACGCGCATACGCCATCAATGCCGAGATATCTTTCTGCGAATCGCGAATATAAGACTGCAACGCCTCCTTGAACACTTCCCGCTCTAGCTTACCCTCATATTTCAGGCAGTCACAGATCACACGATCCCTGTCATATATCTGAAACTGCTGCCCGCTTATCATAACCTCGGTAAATCCGAGCTCAAGCGCCTCCGGCTCTGTATAATAAGGTATGATCTTCGGATAATCCATCTTAAAACGCGACTTTGATGTGTTCTTATCTACCGCCAGATGCCATCCGTACGGTTTCTGCGAGATATAGCCATACGCGTACAGCGCACTCTCCATACAAAGTCTCGCATCAGGGAAAAGCCTTGCAACCAGTTCCTCCTCTGTAAAACGATCCATCCGGTCTGTATAATAACCGTTCTTGATGCGCACGAGATCACCACTCTGTACAAAATCAAGAACCCTCCGATAGTCGATTCCAAGCTCCGTGAACTGCTCCTTCTTCACGATTCCACCCTGCTTCTCGATCAGCTGCAGGATCTCATCCAGCGCCTGCTGCGCCAATTTTGTCCGATTGTTCATTGTCGTTACTTTCCGCTCCGTAAAAATTATAGTGGTAATTTATTTCCTATTTTACGCCCTTTTTGAAAATGCGTCAATGCGTGTTCCGTTAAAGTTTCTTGTCTTTTTCGGATTGCAGAAAACATATTTTTGTCGTATAATCCTATTCAGGACATATGAATTTGTCTTTTTTGTCTTTAAGGAGAAAATATGAGAGAACAGACCACACTCCGCAAGAATCCGTCGCGCGAGACTTGTGAGGGCATTATCAAAAGAATCCTGATCACGGAAGTATTGGAACACGGAAGCAACAAACATTTTAAGACAGCGTCCGACTTCATGAATTATTTTGAGTCGCTCTACCCGGCATCCGATGCGCTCACCAAACAGGTGCAGCGTGCGATCAAGGCGATGGACATGCCGAAGGACGATCGCGGCTTTCTGATCGTCAACAAGACCACCGATCAGTTCGAACAGGAGAAGGAGCTTACGAATCTGTTCCAGCAGGCCAATGTCACGATCCATCCGATGGAACAGATTGAGACGATCTTCCTGTCTGCCGCACCGTATGCGCGCACACATATCATCCATCTGCTCGAGACATCCGATCTCTTTCGCGACAAATATCTCACGATCGCGGAGACATCAAACGGACTGCTGATCTACACAGAAGATAAAAACCGATTACTCGGGATCTTAAATAGTCTGACAATTTAACCTTTGTTTTTGAATGTCATATTAAAATAAAAACGACAGAATATTTTTTATATTCTGTCGTTTTTTGTATCTTTTGTCGCAGATCTTGTCTGTTTTGTCGTTTACTTAAACAATCGATCCTTTTTTCGATAACGCTTTTTCTTATCATTGACTTTGAAGCGCGCTTTCTCAATTTTGCGCATCTCATGTTTGTGACGAATCACATAGAAATTATCATACAGCTTCTTGATCAGGATAATGATCACTACCAAACCGACAATTCCAAAGATTCCCAGAACGATGTAAACCGGTCGGATCCACATGACATTGTCCGTTTTCTTCGTCGGACTTGTTTTCTGATCAAAGTAATTTTCCTCGACCTTCGCTCCGGTCGTCTCGATCGTTGCGCTGCCGACCACTCGACCCGCATAGGTGTATGTCAGCTTCGCAACCGTTCCGTCGCCACTCTCTTTGTCCTCTTCAAACTTTGCATCGTCGAACTTTGCTGCCTTCGGCATAATGATATACGCCTCTTTGTCCAACTGGACAAACACATCGTTGTTGTTGAGAAGTCCACGATTGCGTGACTTCTCATCGGCAATGCTTTTTTCATTTTCCGAAATGTTCAGTGCCTGAAAATTCTCAAAGCAGTAATCCATCAGCCTACGCGTGTCCGTGTAATGATCCGGTGAGTTCGCATTCAAAACAACGCACACGAGCGTCATTCCGTCTTTTTCCGCAAACGAGACGAGCGTGCTGCCCGCCACCTTCGTAAATCCCGTCTTGCCTCCGGTACAATAATCGTATAGATACTTATAATCACCCTGCCACGGATAGATCATCTTGTGATGGTTGTGGCAGTAATACGGATCGTCATGTTTGTTGGTCGCGGGAATCGTGTAGCTCGGTGCTTCCGTAATAATCCGGAAGGTCTCATTCTTGTACGCTTCCGCCGAGATCAACGCCATGTCATATGCACTCACATAATGCTTGTCATCCGGAAGTCCGTTACAGTTGTTAAAATGCGTATCCTGACATCCGAGCTCTTTGGCGCGCTTGTTCATCAGATCGATAAACGTCTGATAATCACCGCCAAGTTTCTCACCGACATGTTCCGCGATCGCGTAAGCACATTCGTTGGCAGACTCAAGCATGATTCCGTACAGGCACTGCTCCACCGTCAGCTTCTCGCCGAGATCTCGCGCGATATGCGACGTGTCGCCTTCATTATTATATACCGCATCCGCAGAGAATGTGACAATCTCATCCATATCACAATTCTCGATTGCAAGGAGCGTTGTCATAATTTTTGTAATACTTGCCGGATAATACTGCTTGTGAATCTTCTTCTCATAAAGGATCGTTCCGGTATTGACTTCCATAACGATCGCAGAAGGTGACTGTGCACTCATTCCGTCTGGCCAGTAATTCTCCGCTTTCGCGGTCTGCGGCATCGCCGGCAATAAAGAAAGCCCTGCCAGCACACCCGCCAGCAGCTGCTTCCATCGATTTCGTTTCTTCATCTATATTTACCTCGATTTAACGCTTTTATCAATAATTCTGAGTAAAGTATAAGCGCTCCTACTCAATCCCGCAAGAAATTTTTAAAAACATCAGAATTTATTTGCTCAATATGGAAAATTATATTATGATGGTTAATGTATGAATCATACATTAAGGGAGAAAAATCATGAGATTACGCAATATTCCGGGTGCCGACGAAGCCGTTTCGTCCAGCCCGTATTCAATACAGCATCCAACCGAACTGAAGGGACGGTGGCACGAGTTTCTGCATACCACCTCCCCGATCCACATTGAGATTGGAATGGGCAAGGGACGCTTCCTGATGGAACTCGCCGCACAGCACCCTGATATCGAGTACATTGGCATTGAGCGTTACACAAGCGTGTTGCTCCGTGCTGTGCAGAAGATGGATGATCTGCAGCTTCCAAATGTACATTTTCTGTGTGTGGATGCCGCAAATCTTCCGGATATCTTTGCTTTGGGCGAAGTGGACCGCATTTATCTGAATTTCTCGGATCCATGGCCAAAGGATCGCCATGCGAAGCGCCGTCTGACCTCGCAGCAGTTTTTGGATCGCTACGACCAGATTCTCACACCGGACGGACGCCTCGAGTTTAAGACCGACAATCAGGATCTGTTTGCTTTCTCTCTCGATGAGGTCGACAGTTCCGATTACTGGCATCTTGATGCATTTACCTGGGATCTGCACCACGACAACATTATGAATCGCGGCAACATTATGACCGAGTACGAAGAGAAGTTCTCCTCCCTCGGCAATCCAATCTGTAAACTGATCGCATCACACTAAAACGGTTAAAACTCAAAACCCATGATTTGCGGAATCTTCTCCGTAATCATGGGCTTTTTACTGTTCTAGACACCAGTACTATGCTTGCGTCTCTTCTCATAAATCCGGTAACAGAATACTGCCTCCTCATCCGTGATCACCTCATGGGAAAAGGCGCATTTCTTCACAATTTCCATATATTGTTTCCAATCTGCTTCCGTAATATTCGAGTATTCTTTCATCAGCTTATCTGCATACTCCGCATCCGTAAGCGGGCACATATGAAGTTCAAACCTGCCGGAGCGCGTCACATTTGCCATATTCATCGGCCGTCCCTTCATCAGACCTCGATAGATACGGCGATTGATACGCCGTACCGCATTGCGGTTGCGTTTTGCCTGAAGTTCCTGCAGAAGACGCTTGCGGTAACTTGCCGCAAAACGATACCCTCCATAAAAGAGAAATCCCAACAACAACACGATCAAAACAATGATAAGTATGATTTTTATAAAACCGTTATCCTGCTTTGTACCCGTCTGCGGGTTTGTCTGGGTTGACTGCGTTTCCTTGATCTGCGTTGTCTGCGTATTCTGCTGTGTCGCCTGCTGGCTGGACTCAGTAATCTGAGACGGCTGCTCTGCAGCCTGCTGGCTTTCGAGTTCCTTCTTGCGCTCATCATGTCGCTTCTTTAATTCCTCGTCGCGTTTTCCGTTGGTCGGCACACTGTTATTCAGCCCTGTATAGCCCGGTGTCATCTCATATGGCACCCAGCCGATGCCATCCATGTAGATTTCCACCCATGCATGCGCACAGTAATCCTGTACCGTCGCAACATACTGGTTTGTATCCTCCTCCACCGAATCTTTCTTCGTGATCGTCTCGTTATCTTCCCTTGTAAAAGCAGACTGCTTTACAATAAATCCGGAAGCATAGCGCGCCGGAACCCCGAGCTCCTGTAGCATCAGCGTTGCCGCACTGGCATAGTGCATACAATATCCCTCTTTGCTCGTCCTCAGAAAATATTCGACCGGATCCGTTCCAGCAGAAAGCGAATCAAGATACAGATTGTATTCCGTATCGGAGAATAACTGGTTTCGCACCTCAAGCGCGACTGCACTTCGCGCCAGATTGTTCGCATAACTCTGACATTGCCGGGTTAGCATATCCGTCCACGCATAGGAACTGTACAGGATCACCTGTCTCAGCCATGCTTCTTTGGCACGGTCACAAACACTCATGTTGTCATCGGCATCCAGAAGCGAGTTTGCCTCCATCGCAGATCTTACCCGATTGATATATTCCTTAAGTTTCGGCACTTCGTCGGTACCGTTTCGGTCATGTTCCAACACATAGCCGGCATACCATTTCTCACTTTCTTGATAGTCCTCATCTCCTGTGTCTGCACACATTTCCTCACGGCTCAGCAGATCCTGTGCCGGAAACATCCATTGCTCAAATGTAATCGAAGTTTCCTTCCCTTTACGCCATACCCCGTCTTTATTCAAACGGACATCCACATTGCTGCTCGATGGATTCCATAAGTACGGCAATAACGCCGAGTGACTCTCCGGATGTTCGTAATCAATCCGCATCGTCCCCGACGGAACACCGTAATTCATTTCAATCCATCCCGCAATAATGTCCTGCGTCATCTTCTCATAAGTCTTCTGCTGCAGATTCGTTGCAAGATCGATACTATCAAATCCCTGTGCATCTGCCTCTGTCTCATAGGAATCATCCAGCGGCTCCCATGTTCCGTTCCGATACGTCGAGCTACAAAACGATTTCAGATAAAGATTTCCCTGTGGAAGCTGGTTCGAATGAATCGTCAGAACCGTCTCATCTCTATACTCCGGCTTATTGTTGCTCAGT
Organism: uncultured Agathobacter sp.; assembly: GCA_934358675.1. Lineage (GTDB taxonomy): Bacteria > Bacillota > Clostridia > Lachnospirales > Lachnospiraceae > Roseburia. The sequence goes on from CAKRKX010000004.1 coordinate 60,947, forward strand.
CGCGACTGATCCTTATCATAGGATGTCTTTGACATGCCTCCGACAAGTGACATCAGACGGTCTTCCGCACCAAGCTGAAAATTAAGAAACTCCGGTCCATAATCCGGAATGCGATCTGCGCCGCCTTTGAAGCATACTGTCGTTGCGCCTGCCACAACTCCGGCAACCATGACTGCTGCAGCAATGGACACAAGCTGCCATCTGACACGCTTTGCTGCGCGTTTTTGCCGTCCAATCCTTGTGCGGACCTGTGCCTTACCGACATCCCATCCACCGGAATACAGCACAATCACACCCGCAAATGAAATGAGAAGTGACTTTGCATCCGACCGCATATTGACAAGCAGCCCTGCACACAACGCCACAATATTCGGCACGATCAGGAAAATGCGACACTCACTGACATAGCGCAGGATCACCATACACACCATCATGATCAGAACCGTATATGCCAACGCGCTCCCCAGCTCTCCGCCTTCGTTATAAGGAAAATATTCGGTTCCGTTATATGTATTCCAATACGGTACATAATCGTCAAACCACGCATGAAAACCTGTACTGAGTGTTCCTCTTTCCTGCCATGTTCCTATGCATAGCCATCCAAGCAACAACACTTCGCACAATACTCGAATCCGGATCCTGTTCTCTTTAGCCAGAAAT